>CAJTVA010000004.1 GCA_910579585.1 uncultured Christensenella sp. | reverse complement strand
TTTTATTCCGGTCAAATTCTTGTCATTGCGCTTAAATTATGTTATAATATTCAAAACGCAAAAAAGGAAGAGCTTATGATTAACCGTAAAAACGTACAACTCGGCACGGTGCGCTCCTGTATAAGGGAACTTTTCGAATACGGAAAAAAGCGCAAAGCCGAAATAGGTGATGAGAACGTTTTCGACTTCTCAATCGGCAATCCCAGTGTTCCCACCCCGCCAGAAGTGAACGCCGCAATTAAGGAAATCGTAGAAACTTACGACCCGGTACTTCTGCACGGCTATACTTCCGCGCAAGGTGACTTTGAAGTAAGAAAGACGCTTGCAGACTATACAAACGCCCGCTTCGGAACGAACCTGAACGCAAATTGCTTTTATCTTACTTGCGGCGCGGCGGCTTCCCTAACGATTGTTTTGAACGCGCTTATGAATTCGGGCGACGAAATCATAACCTTTGCGCCCTACTTCCCCGAGTACAGGGTTTTCACCGAACACGCAGGCGGAAAGCTGGTTGCGGTGAAGAGTGAAGAGAGGACTTTTCATATCAATTTTAAAGCGCTCGAAGGCGCGATAACGGCACATACTAAGGGGGTAATCATTAATTCGCCCAATAACCCCAGCGGAGTAGTGTATACCGAAGAAGAGATTGTAAAGCTTGCCAAAATTCTCAAAAAACACTCTGAAAAATACGGAAATCCCATCTACTTGATTGCCGACGAGCCTTACAGAGAACTGGTTTACGATAAAAGCATAAAAGTACCCTATATTATGAACTATTACGAGTATAGTTTGGTGTGCTATTCGTACTCGAAAAGTTTATCATTACCCGGCGAAAGAATAGGATATGTGGGGGTCTACGACAAAATGCCGAACTTTTCCGAGGTCTACGCAGCGGTCTGCGGCGCGGGCAGGTCACTTGGCTTTGTGTGTGCCCCTAACCTCTTCCAACAGCTCATAAAAAAGGTCTACAATGTTACGTCCGATATTTCTATATACAAGCGTAACCGCGACAAACTGTACTCCGCGCTTACGGAATACGGTTTTGAAGTGGCTAAACCCGACGGCGCGTTCTATATGTTCGTTAAATCTCCCGAAAAATCTGCAGTTGACTTCTGCGAAAGGGCTAAAAAATACGAAATTTTAATCGTTCCCGGCAACGATTTCGGTTGCGGCGGCTATGCAAGGGCGTCCTATTGCGTTGCTCCCGAAATGCTCGACCGCGCCATTCCCGCGTTTGAAAAACTTGCGGAAAGTTACGGTTTAAAACACCGTTAATTCAAGCATATTCGGGCACTAATTCTTATTTTAAATATAAAACGTTAAAACGTTACGGAGGATATATGTTAAATAAAAAAATTGCAACTTTAATAAACGAACAGGTAAACAAAGAATTCTATTCGGGCTATCTCTATCTCGATTTTGCAAACTACTTTGCGGACGAGGGGCTTGACGGCTTCGCGCATTGGTACGAAATTCAGGCGCAGGAAGAACGCGACCACGCAATGATGATGAGAAGATATCTGATTGATAACGGTGTGCGCGTAACTAGCGGCGCAATTGCTCAGCCCGACAAAACATTCAATAAGATTTCCGACCCTCTTGAAGCGGGTTACGAACACGAGCAGTACGTTACTTCACTTATAAACAATATTTATTCCGAAGCCTTCGCCATCAAAGACTTCAAAACAATGCAGTTTTTAGATTGGTTCATAAAGGAGCAGGGCGAGGAAGAAAAGAACGCTGAAGATTTAATCAAAAAGTTTAAGATGTTCGCTCACGACGCGAAAGGACTTTACGCACTGAATCAGGAACTTGCGGCAAGAGTGTATACAGCTTCTACCACTGGGCCTGCAATGTAAAAAACATAATATATAGAACTCTCCGCGAATTTTGGCGGAGAGTTTTTATATTGTATAAGCCGAAAGGATACTTGACTTATTAAATAAATTCACTTACAATAAAAATAATGATAATTTTAGGACTCGACCCCGGGCTTGCCACAATGGGCTACGGCGTAATTGAAAAACTTAAAAACGACAATACCGTTCCCATAGACTACGGGGTTGTTTTAACGCCCAAGGACGAGAGCCTTCCCGTGCGCCTTGCTATGCTTGAAGAGGGTATAAACAAAATTCTCAATAAGTACAAACCCGACGAAATAGCGGTGGAAGAGCTGTTTTTCTCCAAAAATATTACGACGGGCATACCCGTAGCCCACGCAAGGGGGGTTATGCTGTTGACCTGTATAAAATATTGCGGCAAACTGTACGAGTATACGCCCAACCAGATAAAACAGTCGCTCACTGGCTACGGCAAAGCGGACAAAGTGCAGATGATGCACGTCGTAACCTCGCTGTTGCACCTCGAAAGAATTCCCCGCCCCGACGACGCGGCGGACGCGCTCGCCGTCGCACTGTGTCACGCGCACACCTCGCGCTTCGGCAGACTGTTCAATATAAAATAAGGAAAATATATGATAGGTTTTGTAAAAGGAAAAATTTTATCGTTAACCCCCGAAACCGCACTTATTGAAACGGCTTCGGGCATTGGCTTCGAAGTTCTTGTCACAGGCTCTGCGTATAACGCTTTGGCGGGTAAAAAGGAGGGCGAAGTTTTCACTTACCTCCAAGTACGCGAGGACGGGGTAAGCCTTTTCGGCTTTTCTTCGGTTGAGGAAAAAGAGATGTTTTTAAAGCTCGTTTCCGTTTCAGGCGTGGGACCCAAGCTCGGAATAACCGTCCTGTCGTCAATGACGGCGGGCGATGTTGCCGCCGCAATCGCCACTAACGATATTAAGCGCCTTTCGACAGCAAAAGGTATGGGCAAAAAAACGGCGGAAAGAATAATCTTAGAGCTTCGCGAAAAGGTAACGGCAAACGTTTCTTCGTCGCTTGCTTCGGGCGAGCCCGTTCCCGTGACCTTATCGGGCGGTGACGAAGACGCAGTCGTCGCGTTGATGACCCTCGGCTTCACCCGTGCGGAGAGCGTAAAAGCAATCGCCCGTGCGCGCGACAAGGGCGCAAAAGATATCGAAGAAATCATACGGCTGGCATTACAAAGTATTTAAGGAAATAAAAAATGTTTTTTGACGACGAAGAATACACTGCCGAGGAAGACAGACTGGTTCAAAGCACCAAGGGCGAATACGATTTCGAAGAAAACGTGCTCCGCCCTAAAACGCTTGACGGTTACGTCGGACAGAGCAAGGTCAAGGAAAATTTAAAAGTTTATATGAACGCCGCAAAGCAAAGGGGCGAAGCTTTGGAACACGTCCTTTTGTACGGCGCACCGGGTCTTGGTAAAACTACGCTTGCGCACATTATAGCGGGCGAAATGGGCGGGCAGTTGAAGCTGACTTCCGCGCCCGCGATAGAGCGTAGCGGCGATTTGGCGGCTATACTCACAAACCTCAACGACGGCGACGTTCTTTTCATCGACGAAATTCACCGCTTAAACCACAGCGTTGAAGAAATTTTGTATTCGGCAATGGAAGATTACGCCCTCGACATAATCGTCGGCAAGGGGCCCAGCGCAAGGAATATCCGATTTTCGTTAAAAAAGTTCACCCTAATCGGCGCAACCACCCGCGCGGGAATGATAGCAAACCCCTTGCGCGACAGGTTCGGCATAATCTGCCGCTTGGAAATGTACACGCCCGACGAGCTGAAAGAAATAGTTCTGCGCAGTGCCCGCACCCTAGGAATTGAAATAGAGGACGCCGCCGCGAAAGAAATATCCAAACGCTCACGCGGCACCCCTAGAATCGCCAACCGTCTTTTAAAACGCGTTCGTGATTTTTCGACAATAAAAGGCAACCCCGCCGTAACTCTTGCTGACGCAAAGTTCGCTCTTTCGAAAATGGAAGTGGACGATTTGGGGCTTGACGAAGTGGACAGGGCGCTTCTTAGGGCAATGATAGAAAAATTCGACGGCAGACCCGTCGGGCTCGAAACCCTTGCCGCGACCATTAACGAGGACGCAGGCACCATAGAGGACGTTTACGAGCCTTACCTTTTACAACTCGGTTTTATCGCAAGAACGCCGCGCGGCAGAATGATACTCCGCGGCGGCTACGAGCATTTGGGCTATGCCCCCAACGAAAGACAGCGCGAACAGATTTCACTGTTTGACAAAAACGACGACTGACTATGCAGTACAAGAAAAGCGATTTTTATTACGACCTGCCGGAAGAGCTCATTGCCCAGACACCCGCAACCCCGCGCGACAGTTCGCGGCTTTTAACCTATAACAGAGCGACGGGCGAGGTGAAACACGAAGTCTTCAGGGATATAATTGATTATCTTCACGCAGGCGATGTGCTTGTTATCAATAATACCAAGGTGTTGCCCGCCCGACTTTTTGCAAAGACCGAAAACGGCGGTGCGGTGGAAGTATTGCTTCTAAGACGACTGGATATAAACGATTGGGAAGTCCTTGTAAAGCCGGGCAGAAAGTGCACCGTAGGAAAAAAGCTTACCGTTTCGGAAGAGCTTTCACTCACCGTCAAAGGCATAACCGACAGCGGTGAAAGAATCGTATCGTTCAGTTACGACGGGGTTTTCGAAGAAATTCTCGAACGGCTCGGCTCTATGCCCCTGCCGCCCTATATAAAGGCGAAGTTGCAGGACAAGAGCCGCTATCAGACCGTTTACGCTAAAATTGACGGCTCGGCGGCGGCGCCAACTGCCGGCTTGCATTTCACACCCGAACTACTCGAAAAAATCAAGGACAAGGGCGTTCAGGTTGCCGAAGTCCTTTTGCACGTCGGCTTAGGCACTTTCCGCCCTGTTAAAGAAGATATAATCACCGACCACAAAATGCACTCGGAGTATTACGAGGTCGGCGAAGAGGCGGCAAAGATAATCACCGCCGCAAAAAAAGAGGGCAGAAGAGTTATCGCCGTCGGCACGACCTCGGTAAGAACCCTTGAAAGCGTAGCCTCAGCCGACGGCTCGGTTACCCCCCGAAAAGGCAACACGCAGATATTTATTTATCCGCCATATAAGTTCAAGTGCGTAGATGCGCTTATAACCAACTTTCATTTACCCGAAAGCACGCTTATAATGCTTGTCGCCGCTTTAACGGGCAGGGAAGAAGTTCTTAACCTCTACAAAACCGCCGTAGAAGAAAAGTATCGCTTTTTCAGTTTCGGGGACGCGATGATGGTCTTATAACCGTCGAAATACGGCGTTGCGTTGCGGCAGCCCTCAGTCATTTACGCTAAGTAAACTCTTTCGGGTTTTCCTCGCGCGCCTTGTCTTTCTCGGCTCTAAGCCAAGCAATCCTGTCTCCCGTGCGAATGCGGGACGCACTTTTATATATTAAGTTTAGAAAAAATGAAACATTTCAGCTTTGAATTACAACATATCGATAAACATACCGGCGCAAGGGCGGGGGTGTTCCATACCCCACACGGTGATATAAAAACTCCCGTTTATATGCCCGTCGGCACACAGGCTACCGTAAAGGGCGTGTACCCGCACGACTTGAAAGAAGCCGGCTCGCAGATTATCCTTTCAAACACATACCATTTATATCTGCGCCCGGGCGACGAACTCGTCAAAAAAGCGGGCGGGCTTCATAAATTTATGAATTGGGACAAGCCCATATTAACGGACAGCGGCGGGTTTCAGGTATTTTCGCTTACCAAACTCAACAAGATAAAGGACGAGGGAGTTTATTTCAATTCGCATATTGACGGCTCTAAGCACCTATTCACGCCCGAAAAAGTTATGTCGATTGAAGAAAACCTCGGCGCCGACGTAATAATGCAACTTGACCAGTGTAGCGAATACGGCTACACTCACGCACAGGCTGAGCGGGCAATGGAGCTGACCTCACGTTGGCTGGAAAGATGCCTTGCGGCAAAAACCCGCGACGACCAGGCGCTTTTTCCCATAGTTCAAGGCAATATGTACGACGATTTGCGCCTTGAAAGCCTGCGCCGCGCCAAGCCGCATGCAACCGAGGGTATAGCGATAGGCGGTCTGTCCGTCGGCGAACCAAAAAGCCGTATGTACGAAATTTTAGAGCTTATCCGACCCGAGCTCCCCGAAGCCGTTCCGCGCTACTTAATGGGGGTAGGCAGTCCCGACTGCCTTATCGAGGGAGTAAAACGCGGAATAGATATGTTCGACTGCGTGCTCGCAACGCGTATAGCACGCAACGGCACGGCTTTCACGTCGGGCGGCAAAGCGGTGGTAAGAAACGCGGTCTACGCCGAGGACTTCACTTCGCTCGATAAAAACTGCAATTGCTATTGTTGCAAGAATTACACCAAAGCTTACTTACGGCACCTTATCAACGTCAACGAAATGCTTGCGTCTATGCTTTTAAGTCTGCACAATATAACCTTTTTGCACAAGCTGATGTCGGATATGCGCGAAGCGATTTTTGCCGACAGCCTAACCGATTTTGCCGAAAAATTCTATTCCGAATACGGAAATTGTGAATAACAATGGTGTCTTTCGGTGAAATTTCGGACAAAAAAAATAAATAAGTTTAAAAATGCTTGCAAATACCGATAAAAAATATTATATTAAGATAAATTAAAATTTTGGAGAAATTATGTTAAGTACTTTACTTGCAGACGATTACAGTCAGTATATCCTTCTTGCGGTAATGGTCGTTATAATCGCCCTTATCGTTGTTTTCTATTTTTTAACCAACAAAAAGCGCAAAAAGCAGGAGCAGGACGCGCAGGACTTAATCAACGCGGTTAAGCCCGGCAATAAGGTCAAGACAATCGGCGGCATCTGCGGCATAGTCGTCGAAGTAGACAACGAAGAAAATACTTTCGTTCTTGAAACGGGCACCGAAGCTTCGGGCAAAAGCTATCTCAAATTCGACAGACAAGCTATCTACCAGACCGACGCCGTAGTTGAAAAGAAAGAGGATGTAAAGGCCGAACCCGCAACCGAAGCGCCTGCCGAAGCTTCCGCTGAAACCCCTGCAACCGAAACGGCTGTTATCGCGCCCGTAGACGCGCCTGCCCCCGTAGAAGTTCCCGCAGAAGCTCCCGCGGAGCCCGCAGAGGAAACGTCGGAAGCGGCTAAACCCAAGAAAAACGGCAAAAAGCAGGACGAAGAAAAGCAAATCAAATTCTAATTATTATAACCTCCGCATAGATTATAGCGGAGGTTTTTTTATGCGCACTAACGTTTTACAGGTCTTGAAAGCGGTGTTCGCCGCCGTACTTTTTTCATTGGTTTTCGTGCTGATTTTTACCGTTATAATTCAGCTTTTCTCGTTGCCGCTCGAAGTCGTTAAACCTGTCAATCAGGTCTTTAAAATTATTTCAATCGCGGCGGGCGGGCTCATTTTTATTCGCGGCGAAAAGGGTCTTTTAAAAGGCGTTATTCACGGAGTAGCGTCCGTTGTAGTCACGTTTTTGATATTCAGCTTGATTTCAATGTCGTTTTCGTTAAGCTGGCTTTTTATCGTCGAACTTTTCGTCGGTGCCGCCGCGGGCGCGATTTCGGGCGTAATCGCCGTCAATATCAAAAAAACCGCTTAAATTGCTTGCTTTTTTGCTCTACGTATCTTATAATTTATAAAAAAGATATAAGGAGAGTTCTCAAATGATTAAAACTATAGCGAAGCCCGCAGAAAAGAAGGTTACGGGTTGCGGCGAATGCAGAAGCACCTGCCAGTCCGCTTGCAAAACGAGTTGCACCGTCGGCAATCAAAGCTGCGAAAGGGTAACGAGAGAACAGAACCCCGAAAAAAACAACTAATATAAACAAAAGGTCGGGAGCAGAAAATTCTCTGCTCCTTTTAATCTTGTATATGGTACACATTTTTAATTACAAGGACAAGCACTATCTGTACGACAGCGGAAGCGGTAGCCTGCACGAGTGCGACGCCGATACCGCCGCATACGTTAAAGCTAAGTATGAAAACTCAGTCCGCCCCCCCGTGCTTTCCGCAGAAAAAATTACCGAAATAGAAAGCGACCTTGCTTCTTTGAAAGAGCAGGGGCTTTTTTTGCGCGATGAAATCAAAACTTATCCCTTAAAATCGACCGAGGTGAAGGCACTGTGCCTGCATATCTGCCACGACTGTAATTTAAGGTGTCGCTATTGCTTCGCCGACGAGGGCGCATATCACTCCGTCCGCGAATTTATGAGCGAGGAAACCGCAAAAAAAGCCATAGATTTCCTTATCGAAAACAGCGGTCAAAGAAAGATTCTCGAAGTCGATTTTTTCGGTGGCGAGCCTTTAATGTGTCTTGAAACGATTAAAAAAGTCGTCGCATATGCCCGCGAAAAGGGCGATAAAGCGGGCAAAAAGTTTCTTTTCACCACTACCACAAACGCGCTTCTTCTCGACGACGACGCAATCGACTTTTTCAACCGCGAAATGGAAAACGTCGTTCTCTCTCTCGACGGCAGAAAGGAAGTCCACGATGCTATCCGAAAGACCAAAAACGGCAAAGGCAGTTTCGACTTCGTAATCGACAACGTAAAAAAATTCGTGCGTTCGCGCGGCGACAAAAACTATTACGTCCGCGGTACGTTCACGGCTAAAAACCTCGACTTTTCAAAGGACGTTATATTCCTTGCGGAGAACGGCTTCGACAGTATTTCTATGGAGCCCGTCGTAACCGACATCGACGACCTCGCCATAAAAGCCGAGCATATTCCCGCCGTTTTAAACGAGTACGAAAATCTGTGCGATAAATACCTTGAAAAGCACGACAAGGGCGAGGGGTTCAATTTCTTCCATTTCAATATCGACTTAGAGGGAGGAACTTGCCTGCAAAAGCGCGTTTCGGCGTGCGGAGCGGGTAACGAGTATTTTTCCGTAACCCCCAACGGCGATATTTATCCCTGCCACCAGTTCGCGGGCGATAAAGACTTTTTGATGGGCAACGTCTTCGAGGGAAAACTCGATAAAGATATAAGGGAAAAATTCGCTTCGTCGTGCCTGTTTACGCGTGAGGAGTGCGGCGACTGCTTCGCCAAATTTATTTGCAGCGGCGGTTGCAGTGCCAACAATTACCACTTCGAGGGCGACGTAAATAAACCCTATAAACTCACCTGCGAAATGATGAAAAAGCGTATCGAGTGCGCAATGCACTCGCTTGCCCACAAAAAACAGCAAAATTAACCGTTAAAAATTGTAAATTTTTTACATACAAACGCAAATTTATTGACGGCTTAAATTTTTTTTACTATAATATAGTAAGTTTGATTACCGAATAATAAGAAGCCGCAAGCTCAGGCTTTGCGGAAATCATATAGGAGTAGAGATGGGTAAAGTAAAATCGGCGATTATAACCGCGCTTGTCGTTGCCGCAGTTTTAATATTATCGCTATTTGCCGTAATATCCTGCCCTTTGAACGAGGTTGACAGATACAATTCATTCGTAAGTTCCATTCATATGGGCGGCGACCTCACGGGCGAGGCTTACGCGCTTTTTTATCCCGAGGGCGTTATTTCCGAAGCCGACTATAATCTGAAAGTCGCTTCGACCCCCGACGAGAAAGACAATTATCAGAAACGCGGCAGCGTCTACGTCGAGAACGAGCTGATTGAAACCGCCGAACAGGAAGCGGAGTTCAAATCAAGCGTTTCTTCCGACGCGGCTATAATTAACGCAAGGTTCGGCGCAAAGGGCTATACGAGTTATTCCGTAAGCGTCGTAGACAGCTTCGTTATCCGCGTGTCCGTTCCCACGAATTTCACCTACGCCGCTTATAAAGAGCTTGACAGCGCTTCGCGCGAAAGCGAGCTTACGGCAATAGGCTACACGTTCAACTACCTGACTTTAAGCGGCGAGCTTGACCTCCGTAACGGCACGGACGATACGGCAAAGTCGGTTATAAGCGTAAACGCAGGCGGCTTCGCAACGTTCTTCAAAGACGTAAATTATTACGCTTTGGCTGGCAACCACTATGTAAGAATGAACCTTACGGACGACGGCTATTCGCGGCTCAGCAATTTGCTTCTCAGCGAATCCGAAGGTTCGGTTTATATCTTCGTCGGTGATACCTGTATGCAGCTTTCAATCAATTACGGCGAAAGCTTACAGAGTAAAACGCTCGGCTTCTCCGTAAACGAGGCGTACGCAAAAGATTTTGCAATAATATTAAATTCCGTTACTACCGACAATGTACTTGCCAACAACTACAACGACGGAGGCAGTGATACCGAAGTTATCGCCTTGACGGCTACTTACGGCGACGCCGCGGTTATCGTACTTTTCGTGCTTTTGCTTCTCGTGCTTGTAGGCGCGGCCGTGGCTTCGATAGTAAGATACAAAAAACTCGGTCTTGTGAACGCGCTCGTTCTTCTCACCTTTGCGGCAGTAATGATAACGGCGATTTTCCTTACCGAACTTCAATTCACGGTTGTAGGCGCGTTTATGTTGCTTCTAGGTTTTGCGCTTCTTGCATTCTCGAACTTCCACGTTTTCGAAGCAGTCAGAAAAGAAACTTTAACAGGCAGAACCATTCAGGCTTCCGTAAAGACGGGATACAGAAAATGCCTTGCTACAATACTTGACTTGCATATCGTAATTCTCGTCGTCGCGGCTCTTGTCGCGCTCATTTGTACGGGCGAGCTTGCGGCGTGCGGACTGATACTGTTTATCGCGACAGTCGCTTCTTACGCGCTGTACTGGTTTACAAGATTTATGTGGTATGTCGTTTCTTCACCCATGAGGGACAAGTTCGGCTTCTGTGGCTTCAAAAGGGAGGTGTTTGACGATGAAGACTAATTTCAAGCTCTCTTCCAGAATGCACTTGCTCATAATAATTTCGGTTGCAGTTATTGTCGTCGGGCTTCTCGTCGGTATAATCTGTCAAAGCGTTGCGAACGGATTTTTCAATTATTCCGAAGACTTAGCCAGCTATAAAAGCGTAACCGTCGCATACGAAACCACTGATTTTTCGGGTAACGAAGTAGAACCCGTCGAACAAATCAAGGGCTTCTGCGACGAAGCCTTCAAAGCGGAAGGCGTAAAAAGTTACAGCGTTGTCGAGGGCACAACGTCAACGGGCGGCACGGTAACTTACAGATTTGTTTATTCGACCGATTCGGGCAAACTCAAAAATGCGGCAAGCATAATCAACGATAAGATTGCCGAGGTTATTGAAGACAGTTCAACGGACAATGTTGCAATGGCGACGACCGCTGAAACTCTTTTAAGTAGCGGCTACGCCGTATCTATGGCGGCGGTTGCAGTCGCGGTTATAATTGTTCTGCACTTTGTGTATTTCGTTATCCGCTACAAGCTGACTATGGCGCTCGGCGCAATACTTGCCGATTTCCATAACCTAGGGCTCTTCCTTATGCTTATGGCGCTGACGCGTATCCCCGTCGGTTCTTCAATTGCAACCTATGCGGTTATTACGGTTGCCTTGACGGTAATAGGCACTTGCTTCCTCTTCGACAGAATGCGCAAAAATTTCAAGGACGAAGACCTTAAAAAGCTCACCGCATATGAAGTCGTTGACAAAAGCGCTGACGAAAGCTTTGTTATAAATACGGTAATGCC
Source organism: uncultured Christensenella sp. (assembly GCA_910579585.1). Taxonomy (GTDB): domain Bacteria; phylum Bacillota; class Clostridia; order Christensenellales; family Borkfalkiaceae; genus Coproplasma. The sequence continues at coordinate 56,667 of CAJTVA010000004.1, read as the reverse complement.
CGCTTGCCTTGCCACGGTATCCGTAGTGCTGTTCGTCCTTCTGTCGATAAGCTCTTTGTCTCCGCTTGCGATAATATCGCCCGTTCTTTGCTCGCTTGTAAGCTTTATTTCCTGCGCATACGGTACGACGTTCTTCGTTCCGTCCGTCTATTCGCGGTTTAAGCTTATCGGCGACAATATGAAGAAAAAATCTCGCTCCAAAACGGCGAAATCAACCCAGAAATAAATTAAAATTTTAAGGCGGGGCAACCCGCCTTTTTGCGTATTTTAGAAGAATATGAAAAGAATTTTACCGGAATTTGAATTTTCCGACGAACAACTGAATATAGTGCGCCGCCTTGCAAAAGAATGCAACCTTTGCGAAGAAACGGTAAAAATTCTTTACGGCAGGGGAGTGCGCGACGTATCCTCGATAGAAAGCTTTATGCGCCCGTCAAAGGCTCACTTTGTTTCGCCATTTAAAATGAGCGGAATGCAGGAAGCCGTCGAGCTTATCCGCCTTGCCCGCGACGAGGAGTGGTCCGTCGTCGTCTACGGAGACTATGACGCCGACGGAGTATGCGCGTCGACTGTAATGGGCAAAGCCCTGTGCGATTTCGGAATAGAACCCGTTGTGATTGTTCCCGAACGTAAAAACGGTTACGGTCTTTCCATAGCCGTAATAGACGAAATTTTCGATGAATATTTCCCTCAGCTTTTCATCACGGTAGACTGCGGTATATCTTGCGCGGCGGAAGTGGAATATTTAAAGGAATTGGGCGCTGAGGTAATTGTAACCGACCATCACGAGCTCCCCGACAGGATACCCGACTGTATATGTATTAACCCGAAATTCAACGACGGCTATCCCTACGACAATCTTTGCGGCGCAGGCGTCGCGTTCAAGGTCGGTTGCGCTTTAAACGGCGAAAACGCATATAAGTACCTCGATTTTGCCGCCATAGCCACGGTTGCGGACAGTGTTCCACTTACGGGCGAAAACCGCGACATCGTTCACGAGGGCTTGAAAATAATAAGGGATAACCCATCGAAATGCTATAAGCAATTTCTTACAAAGACCGACGCCGTAACTGCCCAGACCTTGGCTTTCACGCTTGCACCCAAAATAAACGCTGCGGGAAGAATGGGCGATGCAAAAGCCGCGCTCGACCTTTTCAGCGAAACCGATGAAAATAAAATTTTCGACCTGTCGGCAAAACTCACTGCATATAATATCGAGCGTCAGAAATGCTGTGACGAGCTGTATTTAAGCGCCAAGGAAATGATAAAGGAAAAAGGCACTATAGGTAAAATCATTCTCCTTTGCAATGAAAATTGGAATTCGGGCTTTGTCGGCATAGTTGCCGCTCGCCTTGCTGACGAGTTTTCCCGCCCCGCGATATTGTTCGTCAAACACGGAAATATGCTTAAAGGTTCCGCGCGCTCGGTGGAAACGGTAAATATATTTGAAGCTCTGAAAGCCTGCGGTCAGTACTTAACCGAGTTCGGCGGACACTCGCAGGCGGCGGGCGTAAACGTAGCCGAGGATGAGTTTGAAAATCTTTCCGTTGCGCTTGAAGAGTATATGACGTCGAACTATACGGAAGAAGATTTTATCCCCACGGTTTACGTCAACGGCAGTCTTGCCGACTTTTCTCCCAAGCTCGTAAAGGAAATGGAGCTTTTAGAGCCGTACGGAGTCGGCAACCGCCGTCCCTTGTTCACGGCGGAAGCTTCGGCTCTCCCCGCACGGACATTGAAGCCTTTTTCCCAACACCTTTCTATAAAGAATCAAAAAATAGAATTTATGTGCTTCGGCGGCGCGAAATACGCAAGAATTTTGGAAAGCGGAGCGCCCAAAAAGCTTATTTACGAATACAACATTTCTACTTTCAAGGGTAAGGAGTACGTAAAGGGCTTCGTCCGCGACGTTATTTACGGCAACGAAGCTGTAGAACTTTCGGGTGAGGAAATAGCCTTTTCCCTAATCAGTACCCTTTCCGAAAAGAAAACCGGTTTAAAAATTTCGACTATATCTAAGCAAGAAGCGGAGCTTTTGATGAGCGAAAAAGCGACAGGTACGGCGTTTATAACGTGGAACAGCTCCGTCCGTACAGCTTATAAAAATGCTGATAAGCTTACTTGCGAACTGTTTTTCCCGTCTATGAAAAACTTTGCGACGCAAATTCTAGCCGCGCCTACGGACGACGCTGATTTAAGCGGCTACAAACGGGCAATATTTTTAGATAATATGTTCTGCGCCGCGCATATTCCGTCGCTTTCGTGTGAAGTGTTTGCGGTAGAAAACGCGCCCGTATCCGAAGCAATATATCGCCTTGACGCTGACAGAGAAAGGCTTTTGAATATATTTGCACAAGTTTCCGCAAACGCAGGCAACCTTGACGGCGCCACAGCGGAAGAAGTCGCAAAACGCAACCCCCTAGGCGACAGATTGCAGGTTTTCTTCGCCCTGAAAGTTTTCGAACAGCTCGGGCTTATCACTTTTGAAAACGGCAAACTGGAAGTTTTTCGCGGCGTAAAAACCAAGCTTGAAAATTCTCCTTTATATAATACGGTAACGAATTATGGACGTCATTGAAAAGATAAAAAAGAATTATTCCGCCGATGACTGTGCGCTTTTGCTGTCGGCTTACGACTACGCAAAGGAAATGCACAGCGGTCAGAAGCGCGCCTCTGGCGAGCCCTATTTTACGCACCCCTGCGCGGTTGCGGAAATTCTCGTTGATTTGGGTTTGGATACGTCAACTGTCGCCGCGGCTTTTTTACACGACGTGGTAGAGGATACGCCCGCCACTCCCGACGATATTTCCCGCCGTTTCGGTAAAGAAATAATGACTTTGGTTGACGGAGTAACAAAGCTTGATAAAATCACGTTTCGTACCCACGAGGAAGAGGACGCCGAAAATTTCAGAAAAATTTTCGTCGCAATGGCAAACGACGTCAGAGTAATTATCATAAAGCTTGCCGACCGCCTGCACAATATGCGCTCGCTCAACTTTCTTTCGGACGAGCGTCAACAGCGTATCGCAAAAGAAACGCTTGATATTTTCACCCCGCTTGCGGGCAGACTCGGTATTTCACAGATTAAGTGCGAGCTTGAAGATTTATGTCTTAAATATCTCGACCCCGAAGCCTATGAATTTCTGGTAACAAACATTCACCAGAAGTTGGAGGAGAGGAAGTCTTTCGTCGAGTTCGTCGTAAACGAGATAAAGGAAATTTTGTCCGAAAGCGGGATAAAGGGCGAAGTCATAGGCAGACCCAAGCACTTTTATTCGATTTACCGTAAAATGAAAAATCAGGGCAAGACCCTCGACCAGATTTACGATTTAACCGCCGTTCGCGTTATAGTCGATAAAACGGACGAGTGCTATGAAATACTGGGCAAAATTCATATGAAATGGAAGCCCGTTCCGGGCAGAATAAAAGACTATATCGCCACTCCCAAGCGCAACTTGTATCAGTCGTTGCACACCACCGTAGTGACTAACTTCGGGCAATTCTTCGAAATCCAGATTCGCACCGTTGAAATGCACAAGATGGCTGAATACGGTATCGCCGCGCACTGGAAGTATAAAGAGAACCGCTCCGCCGACAAGTCGACTTCTTTCGACGAAAGGATAAGCTGGATACGCGATGTTATGGACTGGCAAGGCAGCTTGAACGAGTCCAAAGAATTCGTTGACAGCCTTAAAAACGACCTTTATGATACCGAGCTTTTGGTTTTTACTCCGCACGGCAAGGTAATTTCACTGCCGCTTGAAGCCACCCCGGTTGATTTCGCATATGCAATTCACTCCGAGGTTGGTAACAAGTGCGTAGGCGCCAAGGTCAACGGCAAAATGGTCGCCTTGAATTCTACACTCACCACGGGTGACGTCGTTGAAATTCTAACCCAGTCGAGCTCCCGCGGTCCGTCGTGGGATTGGCTTAAATTTGTAAAATCAGGCTCCGCCCGCGCGAAAATAAGACAGTTTTTCAAGCGCGAGATGAAAGAAGAGAACGCCAAAACGGGCAGAACTATGCTCGAAGCCGAGGCGAAGCGCAAGGGGTATAACCTCAACGACCTTTTGACCGAAAGCTCGTTCAAAAAACTTTCCAATAAGCTTGTTTTTAGTTCGGTGAACGAGATGATGGCATCTGTCGGTTACGGCGCCGTCAGCGTAAATCAGGTAATTTTCAAGCTTATAGACTACTATAAAAAGGAAACGCCTAAGCCCGTCGAAATTGTCGATTCGGGCAAATTGAAGCACACCCCTGCGGGCAGTGTGACTATAAACGGAATGAGCGGACTGTCCGTGCACTTCGCGCACTGCTGTAACCCCGTACCGGGTGATGAAATCGTCGGCTTCGTTTCTCGTGGAAGAGGGGTAATCGTTCACCGCGCCGATTGCTCTAACCTTTCCGACGCAGACAAAAACCGTCTGCAACCCGCGCAATGGACGGGCGATATAGACGCGGACTTTTTGGCTGATATTAAAATTATATCCGACAACTACGATGGCGTTACTGCGTACGTTATTTCGGAAATCGCCGCAATGCACCTTTCGTTTACGCAGATCAGCGGCAGAATAAATAAGGATAAACTGGCAGAAGTAGAGGTGCGCGTTAAGCTCAATAAACGCTCGGATATCGACCTTTTAATTAACCGGTTAAAACGCGACAAACGTGTCCTCGATGTGTACAGAACAACCAATTGACCCCCACATATATGCGAGTTTCGAAGATTTTACCCGTTGGCTTTGCCTCAAATTCATATATCTTAACCGCGGACGGAAGGACAGCCGTAGTCATAGACCCGTCGGAGAAAAGAATTTTAAAGATTTTAAAAGAAAACGGGCTTTCCTGTAAATATGTTTTATTGACTCACGGTCACTTCGACCACGTGGGCGCTTGCGGCGAACTATTTTCAATTGGTGCCAGTATATGTTGCAACGAACGCGAAAAGGACCTTATTTTCATCAAGGAATATTTAAATATTTTTGGCGGCGTAACCGTTCCCGAATTTGAAATTTGCCGCACCTTTAAAGACGGCGAGGAAATAACCCTCTGCGGAATAAACTTTAAGGTCTTGGAAACGCCTGGACATACCGTCGGCAGTGTGTGCTACGTTTCGGGCGACATGATTTTTACGGGCGACACTCTTTTTTGCGGCAGCGTTGGCAGGTGGGACTTGCCTACGGGTAACTTTACGGAGCTTAGTAAAAGCGTAAAGCGCCTTGCCGCACTTTACGGCGATTACAAAATTTATGCCGGGCACGGCGAAGATACAACCCTTTCGCGCGAGCGTGCCTACAATCCATATATAAGGAACGACTAATGAACACTAACAGTGAGGGCTTGCGCGATGAAATAATGCTGGTTCTACGCGCATTTGATGCGGAAAACGAAGAATTTACACATTATTTTTCTTGCTCGGGCGGCAAATTTCTCAATTCAATAGAGTTTAAAGGCGAGTTTTACGACTTTGAGGAAGATTATAAGGCGGAAAACGATATAGTTTTTAAACGGCTTGCCAAGCGTTCCGCAAAGCTTTCCGCATATAAGGCACTGTCTAAGTCTACGGGCAAAGCGCTCCCGTGGGGCGCACTCACCGGGATACGGCCCACCAAGCTTGCTTATACCGAAAAAGCTTCGGGTGGTGACTACCTCAAACTTTTTCAAGATTTGTGCGTTTCCGAAGAAAATACCAAACTTGTGACCCGCATATTGAAAGCGCAGGAGGGGGTTTATAAAAAAGGAGGACGTGATTTATACGTCAGCTTGCCGTTCTGTCCTACGAAATGCGACTATTGTTCTTTCATTACCGCCCCCATAGCAAAGACAGAAATTTATGTTGAAAATTATATAAATTGCCTGATAAAAGAGCTTCAGTCCGTTAAGCCTTATCTTACGGGTTTGCGCTCGATTTATGTCGGCGGCGGCACGCCTTTCGTGATTAAAAATTCTCAATTGACCCCCATATATGCCGCAATTAACGCAATTTTCGACGGTACTGTCGAGTATACCGTCGAAGCGGGCAGGCCCGACGTTTTTACCGAGGAAAAGCTAAAAACCGCAAAGGAATACGGAGTCACGCGGCTTTGCGTAAACCCGCAGACGTTTAATGACGCAACCCTTGAAAAAATCGGCAGAAAGCACACCTCCGCGCAGACGTTGCAAGCCTATGAATCGGCGATAAAGTACGGTTTTGACATCAACCTCGATTTAATAGCGGGGCTTACCGACGAAACTCCGTCGGACTTTGAAAAGTCGTTAAAGACTGCAATTTCTTTGAACCCCGCCAATATCACGGTTCACACGTTATCGTTGAAGTCGGGCGCTAAGCTCAAAGAGGAAACAAAGAAACTCAACGTAAAAGGCGTAGAGGAAATGATTGCCGCATCCCGCGAGCTTTTGATGGGCGCCGGCTACGAGCCGTATTATCTTTACCGCCAGAAGTATCAGGCGGGCGGACTCGAAAATGTCGGCTGGGCAAAACCCGATAAAGCTTGTGTTTATAACGTAGACACTATGGAAGAAATTTCTTCAACCGTCGCAGTAGGCGCCAACGCTATTTCTAAACGGTATTTTTCCGACGAGGACAGAATAGAGCGTTACGCCGCGCCCAAAGATATTCCTACCTACATTTCCAAGGTTGACAAAATTATCAAAGAAAGAGCAAAACTGTTCAAATAATGTAATAAAATCATTTGCTTTTTTATAAGCATCGTGCTAAAATAATTTCGTTACGGTCACGAAGCCGCGCGAAAACTCTACGGCGTGCTTCGTTTCCCGCAAATATTCCATAGGAGGATAAATTAAATGGAAAAGCAGGAAATTATCGCAAAATACGCTACTAAGGAGGGTGATACCGGTTCTCCCGAAGTGCAAATCGCACTTTTAACCGAGAGAATTAATCACCTTAACGAGCACCTCAAAGAGCATATTCACGATAACCATTCCCGTCGCGGACTTCTGAAGATGGTAGGTCGCCGTCGCGGTCTTTTAGACTATCTCAAAAGCAAGGACATCGAAAGATACCGTGCTATAGTCGCAGCGTTAGGTTTAAGAAAGTAAGAAAAAGAGCGCAATTTTCGTGCGCTCTTTTTTGCTTGATATTTCGCTTGTAGCAGGAGCTACGGGCACAAGAAGAAAAGGAGACAGAGATGAACTACAAAAAATTTACGCTCAAAGTGGGCGGAAGAGACGTCACAATCGAAACGGGCAAATACGCCGAGCAGACTAACGGCTCTTGCCTCGTAAGGTGCGGCGATACCGCGGTTATGGTTTCCGTATGTATGTCTGCGGCACCCAGAGACGGTATGGATTTCTTCCCTTTGCAGGTAGACTATGAAGAGAAGATGTACTCAATCGGTAAAATTCCCGGCGGCTTCAAAAAGCGCGAGGGCAGGGCAAGCGATAAGGCGATTTTAACCGCAAGGCTTATCGACAGACCGCTCCGTCCCTTGTTCCCCAAAGGGCTTTACAACGACGTCGTCGTAACGGCACAGGCGCTTTCGGTTGAACCCGATGTATCCCCCGAACCCCTCGCAATGATAGGCTCCTCGGTCGCACTTGCGATTTCGGATATTCCTTGGGCAGGTCCTACGGGCTCTGTAGTCGTCGGTATGGTTGACGGCAAGTATGTAATCAACCCCGACCTTGCACAGCGCGCAAATAGTGCAATTCATTTGAATCTTGCAGGCACCCGCGACGCGATTTTGATGATAGAAGCAGGCGCAAACGAAGTCACGAACGACGAAATGGTCGGCGCTATAATGTACGGACACAAAGAAATTCAAAAAATCTGTGCGTTCATAGAAGAGAAAATCGTTCCCGAAGTCGGTAAAACTAAGCTTGAAATTGAGCTTTACCATATCCCCGAAGAGCTTGACAAAGCCGTAAGGGACTACGCAGGTAAGAAAATCGACTGGGCAATCGACACATTTGACAGACAGGAAAGAGAAAAGAGACAGGACGAAGCGGAAAAGGAAGTTCTGGAACACTTCGCGGAAATCTATCCCGATAATAAACGCGAAATCAAAGACAGCTTATATTACCTCACCAAAGAAAAGGTGCGTGCAAAAATCTTCGATAAGGGTATTCGCCCCGACGGAAGAGGCTTAAAGGACGTTCGCCCTATTTGGTGCGAAAAGGGAATTCTTCCCCGCGTACACGGCTCGGCTATCTTCACGAGAGGACAAACCCAGACCCTCACGACCTGCACGCTCGGTATGCTCGGCGAAGCACAAAAATTGGAAGGGCTTGACGAGGAAACCTCTAAAAGATATATGCACCAGTACAACTTCCCCGGCTATTGTACGGGTGAAGCTAAGGCGCTCCGTTCCCCTGGCAGACGTGAAATCGGTCACGGCGCACTTGCGGAACGCGCTTTAATACCCGTTCTTCCCGACGAAACATCTTTCCCCTACGCAATTCGCGTGGTAAACGATATTACAAGCTCAAACGGCTCGTCGTCGATGGCTTCCGTGTGCGGCTCAACAATGGCTCTTATGAACGCGGGCGTTCCCATCAAGGCTCCCGTAGCTGGCGTCGCAATGGGTCTTATCAAGAATCAGGAAACGGGCGAATTCAAGGTTTTAACCGATATTCAGGGCTTAGAGGACTTCCTCGGCGATATGGACTTCAAGGTTGCAGGCACCACTAAGGGCATAACCGCAATTCAGATGGATATCAAAATCAAAGGGATTTCCGAAGAGATTATGCATACTGCAATCAATCAGGCAAACGAAGGCAGACAGTTCATTCTCTCTAAAATGCTAGAATGCGTGCCCGAAGTTGCACCTCAGCTCTCTGTTTATGCTCCCAAAATTATCAGCTTCGAAATCGACCCCGACAAGATTGGCGATGTTATCGGCAAACAGGGTTGCGTAATTAAGAAGATAATGGAAGAAACCGATACCCAAATCGAGTTCAACGACGATGACAGCGGCAGGGGCTATATCTCTTGCGTTGGTCCTATCGAGAATGCGGAAAGGGCAAAAGCAATCGTTATGAGCATAGCGCGCGACCCTCAGGTCGGCGATATGTATATCGGTACGGTAGTCAGAATTATACCTTCGCGCGCGTTTGTTGAGTTCGCACCCGGCAAGGACGGCGGTATTCACATTTCCCAGCTTTCCAACAAGCGTGTTGAAAAGATTGAGGACGTCGTAAATATCGGCGACACCGTAAAGGTCGAAATCATAAAAATAGGCGACAGAGGCGTCGATTTGAAGCTTCTCGAAAAGATGTAATATTATAAAACGGACAGAGCGGTCTGTCCGTTTTTTTGTGAAATTTTTATCAATAGCCTTGAAATTTCAAAAAAACCGATTATAATAAGTGTTATTCAATGAATTAAAATCAAAGAAGGTAAAAAAATGTTGAAATTATTTTTACTTTTCGGCTTAGAGGGCGAAACCCTCTTATACGCCGGAATGGCCGCAGGCGCGGTAGTATTGCTGATTGTAGTGCTTGCAATAGTTTTGGGAGTAAGAGCCGGCAAAAAGCGTAAATCGACGAAGAGCGAATTAACTGCTCAACCCCCGCAACCGCAACAAGAACCGGTTGAAGCGCCCGCACCCGAGCAACCCGTTGAAGCTGTAGAGCCCGCACCCGAAGAGTCCGTTCAGTCCGAATCTGAGCCTGAGCTTGACGAACCTGTTCAGTTGGAAGCAAAGCCTGTGTTTGATGAAGTGCCCGAGTCTGAAGAAGTTTCCGCGCCTATCTCCGAATCCGAGCCTGTGGTTGAACCCGAGCCCGAAGAGCCCGTTCAGTCGGAGCCTGAGCCTGAACCTGAACCCGAAAATTTGACCCCGGTCAGTGAGGAAGACGATTCCGACGATAAAGACGACGACAAAGAGGAAACGGAAGAAGAGGAAAAAATCAGAAAAGTCGCAAGGATAGACGGTCACGTACGCTACATAATTATAAAGTACAATAAAAGCTTCACCGCAAAAATCATTCAGTCATCCGACGTGGTTAAAAACTATTATTCGGAGATAAAGAACGAATTGCTTTCATATAAAGGCGTAAAAGCCCGTATGAGTTGGAAAGGCGAAACTTTCTATTCAGGTCGGACAACCTATGCAAAGCTTTGCGTGAGGGGCAAGTGTCTGGGTCTTTTCCTTGCGCTTGATGCTAAAGATTACGCGGAAAGCAAGTATATTGTGGACGATATGTCCGAAATAGCAACCTATGAAAAGACCCCTTGCCTGTACCGCATAAAGAACGACAGGCGCGTCAAATACTCAAAAGAGCTTATCGCAACGGTAATGGGCGACCGTGAGCAATTGCCCGAACCCGAAGTATGCAATTGGGCAGAAAAGTACCCTTACGAAGAAATCCAGCCCCTCGTTGACCGCGGACTTATTAAAGAGCTTACCGAAGAGGACGCGCAAAGCGGAGACGTGTTCCTGCCCAGAGATTGCGTTTTGGCGAACGAAGTGGACGAACTTATGCAGGACGATGTTGCAGTCGCACTTGTGGAGGAAACAGAAGAATTTTCTGACAAAACCAAGTCGGACATAGTCAATATCGACACGTTAAGTAAGTGCTTCGAAAAAGGCGAAACGGCTACGTTGGAAGAGATGAAAAAGCGTATTCCCGCAATCAACCGCAAGGCAACGTATATTAAGGTGCTTGCCCGCGGCACTCTCGATAAAAAGCTTACGGTCATTGCCGACAGCTTCTCGATCGAAGCCGTCAAAATGATACTTTTAACAGGCGGCAACGTCGTAAAGAAAAAGAATTCTTAAACAGAAGCCCCCGCTGCACTGCGGCGGGGGACTTTTATACTTATTAAACAATAAACAAAAGTTTGTGTTTTTGCAAAAATTTGCCCGCAAACGCTTGTAAATATATTGAAAATAGGGTATAATTCCGTATAGATATGAAATTCGAGTTGCATTCGAAATTTAATCCCACAGGCGACCAGCCACAGGCGATAGAAAGCCTTACGGAAGGCGTTTTGGACGGAATAAGAACTCAGGTTCTCGTCGGCGTCACGGGTAGCGGCAAAACGTTCACTATGGCAAACGTCATTAAAAACGTCAACCGCCCTACGCTGGTTATCGCCCACAACAAGACGCTTGCGGCACAGCTTTGTAACGAGTTTAAGGAATTTTTCCCGAACAACCGCGTAGAATACTTCGTTTCTTACTACGACTACTACCAGCCCGAAAGCTACATACCCTCGACCGATACCTATATCGAAAAGGATATGAGCTTGAACGACGAGATAGACAAGCTCAGAAACTCCGCCACAAGCTCTTTGGGCGAAAGGGAGGACGTAATCGTCGTCGCGTCGGTCAGTTGCATTTACGGTCTGGGCGCACCCGAAGAATATTTCCGTCTTGCTATTTCATTGCGTCCGGGAATGGAAATCGAGCGTGACGCGCTTATAAGAAAGCTTGTCGAAATTCAGTACGCAAGGCGGGACATCGACTTTCAGCGTTCTTCGTTCCGCGTTCGCGGCGACGCCGTTGAAATTTTCCCGGCAAGCAATTCAGAGGTCGCTATCCGCGTAGAGTTTTTCGGCGATGAAATTGACAGAATATGCGAAGAGGACGCTTTGACGGGCAATGTTATTTCTGAACTTAAACACGTTCTTATTTTTCCCGCAAGCCAGTACGCAGTCGGCGGCGACAAGATGAAGTCCGCGCTTCAACTGATTGAACGCGATATGCACGACGAAGTCCGCGCGTTCCGTGAAGAGGGCAAGCTTTTAGAAGCCCAGCGTCTTGAACAGCGCACCACGTACGACTTGGAAATGATGCGCGAAATCGGCTACTGCAGCGGCGTTGAAAATTACAGCCGCTACTTTGACGGGCGCTCCCCGGGCGAGCCGTCGTTCACACTTCTCGATTACTTCCCGGCGGGCAAATTTTTGGTTTTTATCGACGAAAGCCATATGACTATCCCGCAAATACGCGCAATGTACCACGGCGACCGCTCGCGCAAAGAAAACCTCGTCGGTTACGGTTTCAGGCTTCAATCTGCGTACGACAACCGCCCATTGACGTTTGAAGAATTTGACGAGCGCGTGCCCCAGCTCATATGCGTGTCGGCAACGCCCGCTCCGTATGAAATGGAGCAGGCAGGCAACGTCGTCGAACAGATAATCCGCCCCACGGGTCTTGTTGACCCTGAAGTTTCGATACGTCCCACAAAAACTCAGATTGACGACCTTCTTGGCGAAGCCAAAGGGGTAATCGCAAGCGGCGGCAGAGTCCTCGTTACGACTATGACCAAGCGTATGGCGGAAAGCTTAACCGATTATTTGAAAGAGCACGGACTCAAAGTCCGCTATATGCACAGCGACATCGACGCTTTGGAGCGAATCGATATAATTAACGGACTGAGAAGCGGGGAATTCGATATTCTTTGCGGCATAAATCTGCTACGCGAGGGGCTTGACTTGCCGGAGGTAAAACTCGTAGCAATACTGGACGCCGATAAAGAAGGCTTTTTAAGAAGCGAAACTTCATTGGTTCAGACAATAGGCAGAGCGGCGAGAAACGCAGAGGGTCGTGTCATAATGTACGCCGATACGGTCACGGGCAGTATGCGCCGCGCTATCGACGAAACAAACCGCCGCCGAAAAATACAGTCCGAGTACAATAAACAACACGGTATTGTTCCTAAAACCATAATTAAAGAAGTCAAAAACTCGATTGGTATTACGGGCAAAAAGTCGGTTGCGGACGATATAAAGCCCGCCGATATTCCTAAGGAAATCGAGAAGTTGAAAGCGCTTATGAAAATCGCCTCCGCTCAGCTGGACTTTGAAAAAGCGATTGAAATACGCGATACCATAACGGAATTAAAGAAAAAATTATTAAAAATTAAAAAGAAATGAAAGAAGAAATATACATTAAAGGCGCGAAAGAAAACAACCTTAAAAATATCGACGTGCACATTCCCCGCAACACGCTTACCGTGTTCACGGGGCTTTCGGGTAGCGGGAAATCAACGCTTGCGTTCGATACAATATTTGCAGAGGGTCAAAGGCGGTATATCGAAAGCCTTTCATCATACGCCCGCCAGTTCCTCGGTCAGATGGAAAAACCCGACGTCGAACTTATAGACGGACTTTCGCCCGCAATCTCAATCGACCAGAAAACAACCTCGCACAACCCACGCTCGACAGTTGGCACGGTGACGGAAATTTACGACTATTTCCGCTTGCTTTTCGCGCGCGTCGGTGTTCCGCACTGCCCAAAGTGTGGCAGAGAAATCCGTCGCCAGTCCGTAGACGAAATCGCCGACAGAGTAATGCTCCTTCCCGAGGGCAGTAAAATAATGGTCGAGGCGCCCGTATTCCGCGGCAAAAAGGGTGAGTTTCAAAAAGAGCTTGCCGCATATAAAAAGAGCGGCTACGGCAGGGTGAAGATTGACGGAATTATCTACGACTTGCAGGAAGAAATTCACCTTGAAAAGAATATCCGCCATAACGTTTCGGTTGTCGTGGACAGGCTTGTTATAAAAGAGGGCGTTTTAAAGCGTCTTTCGGACAGCTTGGAAAGCGCTTTACATCTCGCGGACGGTCTGGTCGTTATATACTGCGACGGCAAGGAAGAGCTGTATTCGTCCAAGTACGCTTGCCCCGATTGCGGCATATCTATAGAGGAGATAGAGCCCAGACTTTTCTCGTTCAACACTCCTTGGGGCGCGTGTCCCGAATGCTCGGGCTTAGGTTTTAAGCAAATTGTCGACCCCGACCTTATCTGCCCCGATAAGTCGAAAACACTCAGAGAGGGCGCAATAAAGATAAGCGGTTGGAATCTCGACAGCTCCACAATGACGCAAATGTATCTTTCTTCGCTTGCAAAAGTGTACGGCTTTTCACTTGATGTGCCCGTATCCGAACTTCCGAAAAAGATTTACGATATATTGATGTACGGCAACGGCGGCGAAAGAATAGAGATGACCTACAACGCTTACCACTTTTCCGGCAGTTACGAAAAAGCGTGGGAGGGCTTTGTGAACAATTTGCAGCGCCGCTATAACCAGACGTCTTCCGAAGGGGTTAAATGGGATATAGAACGGTATATGCGCACGTCGGACTGCCCTGCCTGCCATGGCAAAAGACTTAAAAAGGAAGCTCTTGCAGTTACAGTCGGCGGTAAGAACATTGCCGAAGTCTGCGAAATGGCTGTTGACGATTTGGCTACGTTCACGGATTTTTCGTTTTTCACATCCACAGAGCATATGATAGCCGACAGCATAATCAAGGAAATCGACAGCAGGTTAAGCTTTTTAAGAAACGTGGGGTTGGGCTATCTTACTCTTTCCAGAAGCGCGGCAACCCTTTCTGGCGGCGAAAGCCAGCGTATCCGCCTTGCAACACAGATAGGCAGTGCTCTCACGGGCGTACTTTATATTCTCGACGAGCCCAGTATAGGCTTGCATCAGCGCGATAACGAAAAACTTTTAAAATCACTTCTCGGCTTACGCGACTTAGGCAATACGCTAATCGTCGTCGAGCACGACGAAGACACAATGCGTGCCGCAGACTATATCGTCGATATAGGTCCGAAAGCGGGCGTGCACGGCGGCGAAGTGGTGGCAAGCGGCACTGTCGAAGATATTATTAACGAGCCGCGCTCTATAACAGGCGACTTTTTGTCGGGTCGACGCAAAATAGAAGTACCCTCGGTTCGCCAGCCGACCGACGGCAGATGGCTGAAAGTCAAGGGATGTAAACAGAACAACTTAAAAGGTATCGCCGTCGAAATCCCCGTCGGACTTATTACTGCTGTTACAGGGGTTTCGGGTAGCGGCAAATCGAGTCTTGTAAACGAAATAATTTATCCTTACCTCGCTAATAATCTCAACGGCGCCCGCAGGCTTCTCGGTAACGCTGCGGGTTTCGACGGGCTGGATTACTTTGATAAAATAATCGCCATAGATCAACAGCCGATTGGCAGAACGCCTAGAAGCAACCCCGCAACCTACACGGGAGTATTCACTATGATACGCGACCTGTTCGCGGCAACGCAAGACGCAAAGGAAAAGGGTTATAAAAGCGGCAGGTTCTCTTTCAACGTCGCGGGCGGCAGATGTGAGCACTGTCAGGGCGACGGCATAATTCAGATAGAGATGCACTTCCTGCCTGACATCTACGTTCCGTGCGAAGTTTGCGGCGGCAAGCGTTATAACAGAGAAACGCTCGAAGTTAAGTATAAAGGCAAAAGCATATCCGATGTTCTTGAAATGACGGTAGAAGAGGGGGCAGAGTTTTTCAAGCCTGTTACTTCCATCTACAATAAGCTCGCCACGCTGTGCGACGTCGGGCTCGGCTATATCAAGCTCGGACAAAGCGCAACCACCCTTTCGGGCGGCGAAGCGCAGAGGGTCAAGCTTGCCACCGAGCTTTCTAAAAGAAGCACGGGCAAAACGTTCTATATCCTCGACGAACCTACTACGGGGCTTCACAGCTACGATGTCGAAAAGCTTGTAAATATTATTACAAGGCTGAGAAGCGGCGGCAACACCGTGCTCGTTATAGAACATAATCTGGACGTTATAAAGTCCGCCGACTATATTGTAGATTTGGGGCCCGAGGGCGGTGACAAGGGTGGAAAAATCGTCGCTTGCGGCACCCCTGAAGAGGTTGCAAAGGTCGAAGCAAGTTATACAGGCCAATTTCTTAAAAAGGTTTTAAACGGCTAAAAACGACAGTCTTTAATGTAAAATTCAGCTTTTGCACAGTACTATGTCACGCATAACCACCCCAATTTGGTCAAAATTGCACCAAATCGGGGTGGTTTTTCATAGTTTGTATTATGCCTAAACCTGTAAACGTAAGTGAACCGTATCCTACGCCCGACGGCGTATGCCCCGACGCATTAAGCCTCAGAATTATTTCCCCCGCGTACGCCGCACCACACAGCGAGCTGAACTCGATTTTGCAGTACATATACCACGCAATGTTTTTCGAGCGAAACGGGTATAAGGACTTCGCCGATACAATAACGGGAATAGCTATATCGGAAATGCATCACCTTGATTTGCTCGGATCAACGATTCTCGCGCTTGGCGCCGCACCCGTTTTTTCACAGTTTCCTCCGGGCTGCTTTAACTTCTATTCGTCAAAGTTCGTGGCTTATTCCAGCTCGCTGAAAAATATGCTTGAAGACGATGTTCTTGCCGAAAGGCAGGCTATTGCGGGCTACGAAAGAATGTTGAAGTGTTTAAAAAATCAACAGGTCAAAAGTATTATCGCAAGAATTTTGCTTGACGAAAAACTACATTTTGAAAAATTCGAGGAAATGTTAAAAGAGCTTAAGTGTTGACACTTAATAAAGCTTTTGGTAAAATGTCGTATAATGGATTACGACGTAATTGTAATAGGCGGAGGCACGGCAGGGCTTGCGTGCGCTGTGCGCCTTTTAAAAAGCGGTAAAAATTTAAAGATAAGACTTATCGACGCGGGCGACCGCTTCGGCAAAAAGCTTGCCGCGACGGGTAACGGGCAGGGTAATATCTCTAACCTCGATATGACGGCGCGGCACTATCACGGCGGGAATATCCCGCTGGCCGCAAAAATTGCGTGCGCCGACCCTTACGCCGGCGCTAGGCTTTTCGATTGTATATTCTGTGCTGACGAAAAGGGCAGAATTTATCCCGCGGGCAAACAGGCTTCGGCGCTTGTCGACGACCTTATCCGTTCGGTAAACTCCCTCGGTATAACTTCGTGCGCTTCGGGAGTGAAGGCGGAGAAAATTTCAAAATCTGGCGACTTTTTTACCGTCAGCGAAGAGGGCGGAGTGCAAAACCGCGCGAAGTTCGTAGTGCTGTGTACCGGCGGCAAGGCGCAGAAGCAGTTCAAAACCGACGGAACTTCTTACGCGCTCGCGACTTCACTCGGTCATACTTTGACGCCGCTTTATCCGTCGCTTGTCCAATTAAAGACTGACACGAAATACATAAAAACCTTAAAAGGTATCCGTGCAGACTGTCTGGTTTCTGCGGTTTGCGGCGGAAAAGTTATCGCAAAAAGCCGCGGCGACGTCATTTTTACCGAATACGGGGTTTCGGGGAACGCCGTCTTTTCGGTTTCGCCGTATATTACGGACAAGCCGACTGCAACGCTTTCTTTGGAATTTTTGCCCGATTTTGACGAAAAAACGGTCGAAAGGAGCATTCTTTCGAAAATCGAGCGGGGTTGGGAACTGAGTGAGTTGCTTTCCGGCACGCTACATAATCAGATTGGCAGGGCGATAATAAAGCGCGCGGTCGAAGAGTTTGCGTGTGAAACGTCGGGCTTGAAGGCGGCTTCTACACATGTTGCGGTTTCTGCGCGCGGTGCCGCTTCGGTGAGTAAATCGGTGGCTTCCGTCAGTGATACAGTGGTGCCGCGCGAAATAATCAGGGTTTTGAAAAACTTTACGCTGGAAGTTACGGGCAACCTCGGCTTCGATTACGCACAGGTGACAAAGGGCGGGATAAATATGGGCGAGGTTTCGGACGAGCTTGAAAGCAGGCTTGTAAAGAACCTGTTTTTTGCGGGAGAAATTCTCGACGTAGACGGCGATTGCGGCGGCTATAATCTACAATGGGCTTTCACGGCCGGAATGACTGCCGCCGACGCGATTTTAAAGAGAATATAATATGGTTTCAAGGCTTGACAACGTAAAACTCCATATCGGTGAAAGCGAAGAAAATTTGGTTAAAATCGCGCAAAAAAAGCTTAAAAGGGCGCTAAAGTACTTCAAAATACTCAAAAAGTCGCTTGACGCGCGCGATAAAAACAATGTTTTCTGGGTGTATTCAATCGCCTTTTCGGACGAAGAGCAAGAAGAAAAACCGCCCTTGGAAAAACTTGAAAACCCGCCGAAAGTAGCCGTAATCGGTTCAGGGCCTGCGGGGCTTTTCTGTGCCCTGCGGCTTATCGAGCACGGTGTTCAGCCGATTATTATCGAACGCGGCGAGGCAGTCGAGGACAGGCGGAAAACTATTGATAATTTCTTCAAAAACAGGGTTTTAAACCCCGATTCCAACGTTCAGTTCGGCGAGGGCGGGGCGGGAACTTTTTCGGACGGAAAGCTCAATACACAGACTCACGACGGGCTTAATAAGGATGTTCTGGAAACGTTTAAAAGGTTTGGCGCGCCGGAAGAAATTACCTATCTGAACAAGCCTCATATCGGAAGTGATAAGCTGTTTTTCGTGCTTCAAAACATTAGAAAATACATTGAAAGCAAAGGTGGTAAGTATCTTTTTCACCAAATTTTCACGGGATTCGAGCATAAAAACGGCTCGGTTCGTGCAATTTTTCACAAAAATCTGGTAAGCGGAGAAGAGGTTCGTACACCTGTTGACTGTGCTGTTCTCGCCCTCGGGCACTCGGCTAGAGATACTTTTAAAATGCTTTGCGAAAAAGGCGTTTTAATGGAACCGCGCGATTTTGCGGTGGGGGTCAGGATTGAACATCTTTCCGAAAAAATCGATTTTGCGCAGTACGGCAAGAATTTCAGGCTGTTGCCTGCGGCGGACTACAAACTGGTATCCCACGCGCACGAGAGAACAGTTTTCACTTTTTGTATGTGTCCCGGCGGGGTGGTTATTCCTGCGGCGAGCGAGGAGGGCGGAGTGGTTGTAAACGGAATGAGTCTTTACGCCCGCGACGGAAAAAATTCCAACTCCGCGCTGATGGTACAGATGAAGAAAGAAGATTTCGGCGGCGGGCTCTTCGACGGAATGGAATTTCAGCGGAAAATCGAGCGCCGCGCGTATCTTGCGGGCGGCGGGTACAGGGCGCCAGTGCAACTTTATAAGGACTTTGCGAAGGGGAAAACCTCTGCCGCGTTCGGTGAAGTTTCGCCGACCTATGCGGCGGGAACGACTTTTGCACCCTTAGACGCTGTTTTGCCGAAGACTGCGGTCGAGGCGCTGAAAGCCGCAATTCCCGATATGGACAGGCGGTTGAAAGGCTTCGCCGACCCCGATGCGCTTTTAACGGGCGTGGAAACCCGCTTTTCGTCACCCGTCAGGATTCTTCGCGGGGCGGACGGTGAAAGCGTATCGTTCAAAGGGCTGTATCCTTGCGGGGAGGGTAGCGGCTATTCCGGCGGAATAACCAGCTCTGCCGCAGACGGACTGAAAATTGCGGAATTAATTTTCGAAAAACATAAAAATCATTAAATTTTCATACGGTTAACACAATCGGACGTTATAATAGCAACTGTAAACAAGGCATACACTCAACTTTTTTTCATATTCTCTCTAAGAGGAACCGGGTCGATTTTTCGGCTCGGTTTCTTCTTTAAAAGACTGCGGTAAAATGAATAAATGTATAAAATCACAAAAAATAAACGTGCGCTATATACCATATTATTTAATAATAATAGATATAAGATTTGATATTACAAAATAAAATGATAATAAATCTATAAAAATACGATAAATCAGTTGCGTTTTCAAATATTAATTTGTATAATTGTTATGTATCAATTTGCGGACGATTTGCGCAAGCTAATGTTGCGTAAAGAAATTTACAGTAAAGTCTGCGTCAATATCAATGTGGGGAAAAGTGGCGTACACTTTTCTTTTGCGTGCTTTTTTGAGGTTTTAAAATGAAGTTAAAAAAATATCTGACGGTACTTTTGTTATCAATAGCCTGCCTGTGTATAGGATTTGCTTTCGGGTGCCAAACGGAAAAAGACCCTGAGTTTACAGTGGACTTTGCCGCAGGCGAACACGTTAAATTCATTTACGGCGAAGAAGAAATTACTTCTGGTCAGAAAGTGGTTAAAAAGAATGAGGTTGTCGAATTTGGCGTTGTTGTCGATTACGGCTATGAAAACCCCGTCGTAAAAGTTAACGACTATACTCTTGTTGCGGATAACGGCAGGTATTCGGTTGTTATTTCCGAGAATACGACAATAACCGCTTCCGTGTCCGAGGACCGTCTTACCGGCGCGGGCACAAGCGAAGAGGACCCTTTCCTTATCGACAGCCTCAGAGATTTGAGATACATTGCGGATATGGTCAACTCCGGCTATTCTTCGTACATTATGGGTTATTACAAGCTTACCCGCGATATCGATTGCGGCGGCGAAGCCCTTGATGTTATCGGTCATTTCGAAAGCCCGAACGCTTACTTTGCGGGCAACTTCAACGGCGATAACCATACGATTTCGAACTACACGATAACTAAGAACGGAAGAACTTACGTCGGGTTGTTCGGCTGTGTACAGGCTACCACAACGGCGGGAACGGGCATAATAACCAATCTCAACCTTAAAGACTTTACGTTATCCGCAACTGCGGCTGACGATGGTGTTGTCTGCGTCGGTCCTGTCGTTGCGTTTGCAGTGGGCGCAAGTATAGTCAATTGCGGTGCGACGGACGGCGTAATCCGCTGTTACGGTAATAATATGAATTTCTCGTTTGCAGGCGGCGCAATCGGCGTTCAGCAGTCCGTAACGCTTCAGTCTGCGGTCGGTCCCGTGCATTATCTTTGTTCCTCTCAGGGCGTGCATACCGACGTTAATATAATTACGTCAGGTTTCGTGTTTGCGGGCGGTATAGTCGGGCACAGCGTTTCTTCACACGAAAGGGCGCCTGCGACCATTCTTAACAGCTATGCGGAAGGCGATGTTACAGGTGCGATGCGTTCGGGCGGTATCGTCGGTTGGCTCGACGATTATTCGTCTGTGGCGAACTGCTATTCCACAAGTTACGTGTCTGCGACTGTTTCTTTCCTTACCCAAATGACGGATAACAACTTGTTCGCTTATGCGGGCGGTATAGCGGGGTATGCGGGAAAAGGTTCTGTAATTACCGACAGCTTTTCCAAAGCTTCGACGTATGCCGATTCAACCAACGCAGGGTCGGCAACGGGCGATATAGTCGGTTTCTCCGTTCCCTCGACGGCACTCGCAAATGGAGTGACGATAGAAAACTGTTACTTCGGCAATTCTGCAAACGGCACGAATGCGGATTTTGTTAAAAATTCATTACACTGGAACGAATGCGATTGGATAATCGCGAACGGCGCTTTACCCGTTTTAAATCTCGAAAATATAGATAACAGGTTTGCGGTTACTTTGAATTTCGGTAGCCGCAGGGTTGACGGGGATACGACCAAGGCGGTCAATTTCGAAATAAAAAACGACGAATACTTGCCTTTCAGTTTCTATCTTGGCGATAAGTTCGACGAGTATGTTTCGGCAGTTGATTTAAGCGATAAAGCCAACCTTTCTTACGGTTATTTCTTTGATTCGGCTTGCACTAATAAAGTGCCTTACGGTTACATTCTTACAAGAGAAATTACCCTTTACGTCGGCTTTGCAGATTATTCTGAAGTTTCGGGCACTTACGAATTTACTACGTCGAACGGCAGAACGGTTGAACTTGTTATGAACGATGACGGCACTTACAGCTATATCGACGTGAGAAATTTCGGCGGGGCTAGCTATACTTACGACGGGGAAAAACTTATCCTCAACGACGGGCTGTTTGCAAGGCTTTCACCCGTAGTGGCGGTGGAAAACGGAGTTTCGCAGCCCGCTTCGAATTTTGAACCTTACACGTTTATCGGCACTTTCTCAAACGGAAGCATTTCCCTTTACGACGGCAATTACTTCACCGAAGACAGTCCGTTAACTTTCACGGCGCCTACTGTTAAACCTGCGGTAAACGACTTTGTGGGGACTTGGGAACGCTCGGCAACGCTGAACGAAACTTATACGTTTAACGCCGACGGTAATTGGTCGTATAAATGGAAAAATACCGTAAAAAGCGGCAAATATACCGTAACGAACGGCGTTGCGACGCTGTCTGGCGACTTGTCGACGCAGGCAACTATCGACGCTTCGGGGCTGTTGTCGATTGGCGGTAAGCTTTACTCGCTTGAAAACAGCTTCTTCGGGCTTTGGTTCTCCCCCGAAACAGGGATATATCTGAGGCTCAACGGCTTCGGAACGGGGCTTGGCGGCGATGCGGTTGCGTCTATCGACGGCACGTTGTACGACAGCTTGGCTTACGTTAAAGACGGCTTTTTCGACCACATTACCGAAACAGAATACACTTACACGGTAATCGGCGGATATTCCTTGTTCGGTTATTTCACTTACGACCCCGCTAGCAACGTTATAACCTTGATGGCTTACGACGGCGACGGTATGAGGGAGTACACGCTTTATCTTATCGACGATTATAGCGGTGAATGGATAGGCGAAGACACTATCGGTAATGTTGCATTCACTCTTGTAAACTTCAACGGACTCGGAATTTACAAGTCGGAAAATAACGGCGAAAACGGCGGATATATCGAGATTAACGGCGAAAGAGTGCCTTACGAATGCACCGTCGAGAGCGGGCTTGAAGGCAAGTTCGAATATAACGGCGTTACTTATACTTTGACAGTTAACGACGATGGGACGGTTACCGTTTCAGGTAATGGCGCAACCGCAAGCCTTTTCCGCAAAGATGAAATGTATTCGTTGCCTTTAATAGACGCTGACAATACCGTTTACGAATTTAACGGCGGCGGAAAACTTACGGGCGGCGGCGTACTTACCGTTACGCCTGTTGCGGGCGAAACGAAAGAGTACCGTTATAAAATCGTTAGCGGCGCAGTGTTCTACGACGAAGAAGTGGGCGACATACGTATTAACGTTTACGGTAAAGAAGATACTTCGCTTAGTACCGCAATCGGCTCTATAAGTATTTCGGGCTCGAAATTCGTATTAAGTATGGACGGAAAAGACGATGTTTCCCTTGACTTGTATCTGACGTTTGCAGATAAGACCTGGGCTATCAGTTCTATTAACAACTCGTTCTATATCGGCAGGTTCGACCTTACGTATCAGGCTACGGGTATGTTCAACGGCGTTACCGGAGTTACTTTCGATTATTACCCTGAATACAACTATATTGAAATCTATCATACTGATATTTTCCAAAGCGAAAACTCTTTCCACATATATCTGTTGCTTTTAAACGACGGAAATCTTGCGGTTTCAAGCTATCCTTATCTTGTCAGCGGCGACTATTCTTATGCGGCGCCTGTCGACGACGTTTTCGGTAGTTGGGCGAACACGGTGGACGGAAACGCGCTCAGCTTCGACGGGCTTGCCGACAGTATGTATACGACGGGCGTTGCTTTCTATCGCAGTCAGACGTATTTGTATACCCGCAGGTTCGGAACGCTTTATATGTGGCTTTATAACGACGAAACCACTGCTTATACTGTCAGTCATTTGTACGAGGATGTGAGCGGGGAGAATATCTTCCTTAAATCGGGCGGTAACAGGTTCGACAGGTTGTTGCTTGAAGAAACCGACGTTCTTAGCGGTGCCATTTTCACGGCGACTGATGCTGACGGCACCGAATACGGCTTCAATTTCGACGGTACGATTACCGTCGGCGGAGAAGAGGGAACGTACCTTTTGAGGGAAGTTGACGGCAACACAACTACGGTTGTTATAGAAGTTGACGGCACCGAAACGGTTGTGGTAGTAGACCACGTTAACCATACGGTAACCGTAGCTTAAAGCGAATATTAAAGTATTGCATTTTAACAATTTTCAGAGGATTTAAAATGAGCATATCGAGAAGAAAGATTAAAAATTCGGCGCTTGCCTGTCTGTCGGTTACGCTTTGCGCAACACTTTCGGCGGGCACTCTGCTTGCTAATTTCGACGTTAAAAATTTTGCCGGAGGTACGGCAAGCGATAGTTTGCCGTTTACGGAAGTCACGCGCGATTTCGACTCTGCTTCTTTGTCGGCGCAGAACTTCAATTCGTCGGTTCTCGCGGCGCCTAAGGCGAGCTATGAAACGCGCTCTGTAATCGTAACCCTTGAAAACGACTGCCTTGCCGACGCAAAGAGCAATGGCGAAACGGTCGCTGAATTTGCCGAATCTTCGGTTGGGTTCAGGGTTCTGCGTGCAATCGACGAGGAGCAGAAGAGCTTTTTAAACAGACTTAAAGCGCGTAAAATCGATTATTCGCTGAATTATTCTTATTCTTCGATAACTAACGCTGTTGCAATAGAAGTCAATACTTCTTACGTTTCGGAAATTAAGGAGATGGAGGGCGTTAAGTCGGTTGTTGTCGGCAGGACGCACCTCGTACCCGAAACGGTGCAAGCTACTATAGAAAACGGTGCCGTTGTGAACGAGTCTTTCGTTTACGAAACCGGTATTTACAATTCTTTGAAGTACAAAGATACATCGGAATATTCCTGGGGTACGGGTGCGGGCACAGTCGTTGCGGTTATCGATACCGGTCTTGACTACACGCACGACGCTTTCCAGACAATGCCCCAAACCCCGCGCTTTTCCCAAAGCGATATAGAGAGCAGAATACAGAGCACTACGGCACTGAAAATGATGGCGGCAAAGGGCGCGACAATGTCCGTCGACGACGTTTATATCAATGAAAAGGTGCCTTATGCGTTCGACTATGCGGATTCCGATACGGACGTTTATCCCTCGTATTCCAACCACGGCACGCACGTTGCGGGCATTATCGGCGGCTACACGACGGCGGACGTCGGCTATGACTACAAGATTGGCGAAGTTACGGTGCACAGGAACGAAGAATTCCGCGGCGTTGCTCCAGACGCTCAGCTTGTAATTTGCAAAACTTTTACGGATAACCTTGACGACCCCTCGCTCGGCGGTGCGGAGAGTGAAGCCATTATGGCGGCGCTCGAGGACTGCGTAACTCTCGGCGTAGACGTAATTAATATGTCGCTTGGTACGACGGCGGGCTTTACCACGACCGACGACGGCGATGATGAGGGCGAGTTGTTCGACGTAATTTTCAACAGTATACAGGAGGCAGGTATAAGCCTTATCTGTGCGGCGAGTAATGACTATTCCGCTGGTTTCGGTTCGGTTTACGGCACTAACCTTGCTTCTAACCCCGATTCGGCAACCGTCGGTTCGCCTTCTACTTATTTCGCGGCTATGTCTGTTGCGAGTATAAACGGTCAAAAGTCCGAATATATGCTCGACAGTGCAGGTAATTCGGTTTTCTTTGAAAACTCTAGTGACGGTAACGCCGTGCAGTATGACTTTATCAAGCTTATGCTCGGTGAGGACGACCCTGAAGACGAAAGCGACGACGTAAAATCTTTCGAGTACGTTGTTGTCGGTACGGGTCAATCGACCAATTATTACGGAAATATAAGAAATCTTGTCAGGGGCAGAATTGCGCTTATTCAGCGTGGCGGCAATACTTTCCAGCAGAAAGTCGAGCTTGCAAAGAGGAACGGCGCGATTGCGGTAATCGTTTATAACAACGTTCCCGGCACTATCAGAATGACCCTCGGCGATTTGGCTGAATCCGACTTTATCCCTGCCGTTTCGATAACAAAAGACGCGGGCGACAAACTCGTCGAGCTTGCAACCGGCTATGTTGGAACTATAACTATCAACAGAAATCTTAAAGCCGGTCCCTTTATGAGCTCGTTCTCGTCTTGGGGGCCTACGCCCGATTTGAAGCTTAAGCCCGAAATTACGGCGCACGGCGGCGAAATTAACTCCACCGTACCCGGCGGCTACGCAGTTCAGAGCGGTACTTCGATGGCTTGCCCCAATATGGCGGGTCTTACGGCGCTTGTAAGAAATTACGTAAAAAATCTTTCTATCGCGCAGAACTATAAACCCAGCGAAATAATTCAGCTTACTAACCAGCTTATAATGAGCACCGCAACCACGGCTTTCGACGAGCAAGCGCTTGCATATTCGCCGCGTAAGCAGGGCGCGGGGCTTGCTAACCTTGACAATATAATAGATACGCGCGCATATATTTCCACACAACAGGGCGACAGCTATTATTACACGGAAAAGGACGGCAGACCTAAAATCGAACTAGGCGACGACAAAGAAAAAAGCGGCGTCTACACGTTCAACTTCCACGTAAACAACTTTGATAACAAATCTTTGACGTTTACGCCCGAAGCGCTGTTTATGACCGAAACTATAGCAAGCGACGGTATAGCGGTTGCAGAGCAGGCGCATATGTTCAGCGATAAGGGTACGTTCTCAATCGACGGTAATACCGTTTCTAAGGTTACGGTTCCGGCAGGCGGCTCGGTTAACTTAACGGTTACTTTAAGGCTTACGGCTGAGGAAAAGCAATATTTAAACGACAACTTCAAGAACGGTATGTACGTTGAGGGCTTCGTAAAGCTTGTTTCGGACGCAGACCTGAACGGCGAGTTGCAGTGCGACCTGACGCTTCCGTTTATCGGCTTCTTCGGCGATTGGGAGCAGGCGCCTATGCTTGATTTGGACGCTTACGAGCTTGCACAAATTCAGCAGGACACTTCTATTGACGAAGAAGACAAGATTTCCGAAACCGTTTGGGCTACGCAGCCTTACGCGTCGTACTGGAACGACGATTTCGTTATTCCTATCGGTTCTTACCTGTATACGCAGGACCCCGACCCCTCGAATGTGCAGATTTACCCCACGATGGAGCACAACTCGATTTCAAGGTTTAACGAGTACTACAACGAGGAAGGAATAGGCAATTATCTTACGACCTACGAATTCAGATGCGTGTACGCGGGACTTTTGAGAAACGCGCGGCGCGTAAATTACAAGCTTTACGACGAGGTTACGGGTGAACTTGTAAAAGAGGGCAACGTCACCAGAATCAGTAAAGCGTACGCAAACGGCGGATCGGCGCGTCCCGCATATGTTGAACTTAGGCTTTCCGCCGATGAGCTCGGGCTTATCGCAAACGGAAAATACAGGTTCGATTTCGAGTTCTTATTTAACAACGATTCCGAAGTCAAGCCCGAAAATACTTTCTCGTTCGACTTCTACGTGGACTACGAAGCGCCCGTATTGCAGGACGCAAGGCTCAGATATTATAACTATAAAGACGGCAATAAGGAAAAACAGAGAATTTACCTCGACCTTGACGTCTACGATAATCACTACGCGCAGGCGGTGCTTTTGTGCTACCGCGACGACAAGGACGGCGAAGTAAACCTTAACCTTGCTACCGAGTATGTTACGCCTATAAGGAATGCGAACAGAAACGGCGTAACGACGGTTTCTATCGAGGTCACGGACATTTGGGACGAATATAAGAACAATCTCTATGTTCAGATTGACGACTATGCGATGAACCATTCCAGTTATTATCTCGGCGCTGTTAACGGCACGGTAAGCGATGTTACGACCGCTCTTAACAGAAGCGTATTGCCCGATGAATTCACGGTTCCCGACAGCGAAAGACACATTACCATAGATATTAACGAAGCGCATAAATACACCCTGGAATACGAGGGAAGCGCAGACATTTCCAACTTCATTATGACTGTCGGCGGAACGGCTACCCAGAATGAATTTATAGCGGTAAAGAACGGAGAAGTTGTAGGTCTAAAATCAACGAACGGAAGAGAGAGGTACGTGACCATAAGCAACGGTAAAGGCTTCTTCGAAACCGTCTACGTTACCGTTACGGATAATGTATTGCCTTTAAACAACCCTTCGTTCGATTTCGGGGTAATTAAAACCAGCAACGACTCGCTTACAAAATCGGGTTCGGCTACAGTGAATGCAGGCGAAGACATTCAGCTTAATATCGTGCCCGACCCGTGGTATTATCCTATGGACGACGTGCAGATTACCTGGTCGGTGACGGGCTCTGCCGTTACAGTGTCAGACAAGGGCTTGGTTCATACGGTAAACAAGGGTGTTTCGACCGTTTCCGCAACGATACTTGCAGGCGGAATAAGGTATACGAAGAACTTTATCTTTACGGTTGCCGACCCGTTCACAATCAGCAATATGTCGTTGACGCATTATCACGGTGACGGTGAAACTATTGACGGAGAAGAGGGCGTCGTGGTAATTCCCGAGGGCAAAAATATTATGTCAATCGGGGAAGAAGCGTTCAAAAATAACAAGAAGATAACGAAAGTTATAATTCCCAAAACCGTAACTTCAATCGACAAAAGGGCGTTCTACGGCTGTACTAACCTGAAAGGCGTATACTTCGTTGACGACAAAGAGGTTGATTTTACTGCATCCGACTTCGTTCCGACTTCCGAAATGACGCTTATCGATAGGGGTGCGTTTGAGGGCTGTACCTCGCTTGAAATTCTCGACTTAAGCAATATTAAAGTAATTACGGTTGCAAGGGAAGCGTTCAAGGACTGCGAAAGCCTTAAAAATATTGTAAAGTCCACGGCGATAGGCACTATGCACGACAGAGCGTTTATCGGCTGCAAATCGCTGACTTCAATCGACGTCTCGGAGTTGCATTCTGCAGGCTCAAACGTGTTCAGCGGATGCGAACAGCTAAGCAGTATTACAACCGGCAGATATTCGGTAATAGGCGCAGGAATGTTCTCCGACCTTGTATATAATTACGAGGTTTACGATTCTACCACTAATGCGTGGGTTACGCACAAGACGGAATACTCAGCTTGCAACAAACTTACGAGCATTGAAATCAAAACACCGAGTGTCGGCGCAGGCGCGTTTGAAAACTGTACCGGTTTACAAAGCATTAAGTTTATCGACCCGACCACGGCGGGCAACCTTGTATTTACAATCGGTGCAAGCGCTTTCGCGGGGTGTTCGAACCTGACTTCGGTTAATTTCGGAACCTGCACGGTAAAAAGTATCGGCGAAAGAGCGTTTGCTAACACGAAGATTTCAAGTTTTACCGTTCCTAAGGGGCTTGAAACGATTGGCGCGGGCGCATTCTCCGGCACGAGCTTGACATTTAGCGGCACTAACGGTTATAATGTATCAAGTAACGCTATTTTGAGCTCGGATAACAAAACGCTGTTGCTGTTTACGGGTACGGGTAGTTATACCGTTCCCTCAACGGTAGTAAAAATAGCGCCGTACGCATTTGCGTCAAGCGGAGTTACAAGCGTAACGATTCCCTCGTCCGTCAAGGATATAGGGGAGGGCGCGTTTGCGAACAGCTCGCTCGGCTCGGTAACTATAAGCGCGAATGTAACTTCTATTCCCGCTTACGCATTCTACAATACAAAACTCACTTCGTTGAGCCTGCCTAATTCCGTAACATCCGTGGGCGATTACGCCTTTGCGGGAAATACGGCATTGGAAACGTTCAACTTTAACCCTACAAACAAAGCGGAATTCGGCGACCGCGTATTCAGCGGTTGTACGGCGCTTAACGAAATCGCGCTTGCGGCAAATATCGTAAAGCTCGGCGACAGAACGTTCGAAGGTTGCACCTCGTTGCAGACGGTAACGCTTCCTTCGCTTGTCAATTCGGACGGCTTTACCGCACTCGGCGAATACACGTTCTGGAATACGCCCAAACTTGAAACCGTTACGTTCGGCGCTGATTCCAACACGACGGGTAACTACACGTTCGCGGCCAACAGGGCAGCCGACAGGGCGAACTTAAAGTCTGTTTCGATAGGTGGCGCGGTTGAAAAAATCGGTGATTACGCGTTCTATAACTGCGCGGCGTTGACTTCGTTCGACCTTAAGAACGCAACCGAAACGGGCAATGCTTCATTCGCAGGTTGCGGTGCGCTTGCAACCGTTACCGGACTTAACAAGCTTGTCGTTATCGGCGATTATTCGTTTGCGGACTGCGTATCGCTTGCCGCACTCGAACTTACGGCGGCAAAGAATATCGGCGAGGGCGCGTTCATTATCAACAGCGGCAAGAAGGCTTATTCTTCCATAAATATGCCCGTTGCGGAAACTGTAGGCGCGTTTGCGTTTGCTGGCGGCAGGGAAACTTCCGTTGAAATTCCCGCAACGCTTATATCGATTGGCGAGGGCGCGTTTGCTTCTTCGTCAAGGCTTACGGGCTTTACCGTAGCAAGCGGTAACAAGGTCTTTTTCGTAGACGACGGCGTTCTTTATAAAAATGTCAGCGACGTTATAAACGGCACTGATAACAAAGTCGTTCTCGTTGCGTTCCCCTCGGCTAAGTCGGTTGTTGCAACTGACGGAGAAAGGGTATATAATGTCCTCGAAGATACCGTCAAAATCGGCGGTGCTGCGTTCCAAGGACTAACGGGCAGGGTTAATAAAGTAGTTCTTCCCTACGGATTAAAGACTATCGGCGCAGCGGCTTTCTATCAGAGCGGCATTACCGTGTATGAGTTCAAGGGCGTAACGGCGCCCGCACTCGAAACCGAGCATTCCGAACTGATTGACGAAATTATGGACGGCGACACATCGTACAGAGGTTATTACTACTCGAACTTCGAAGGCGATTTCATTTTCTACGCGGGGCATTCAACAGCGTTGACTCCTACGACACTGACGATTTACCGCCCCGAAAACGGCACGGGTTACGACAATTATGTTTTCTCGAATTTCTTCGGCAACTGCGTAACGACCGGTATTGCTATGAGCGAAGCGACAAATTCGTTTATATCGCTTGTAACAGAGTTCAGCACCGCTCAGGAAATTTCGGGCTGGAAATTGCCCGAGGTGAGCAAAGAGCACGTCGAAGCGTTCTCGGAAAGCGTGAAGAGGGCTCACGAATATTACAATGTATTCGCTTCCGATTCTACCCAGCTTGCTTTCGTAGATAACTCGCTTATCGAAAAGTTCAACGCTATAGAGACGGCGCTTCGCCCCATTAAAGAGGCTTACGGAATTTCGGTTTCCGTTTCCAGACTTTCCTATACAGGCGACTTTAAGTCGGTTTACAGGGTCGGTGAATATTTCGATATTACGGGCTTGCAGGTCATAGTGATTTACGACGATTATTCGACCGAATACGCCGATATGAGTAAAGTTACCTATGATTTGCACGAACCTTTAACAAGACTTGACAACGTTATAACCCTCACTTACGAGGGCAGAACCGTGCGCGTCGGCATTACCGTGTCCGAAGAGGGCGAGAACCCCGGCGAACAGGGCGGCTGCGGCGGCGGTTGCGGAAGTACTACCTCGATAACGGGTACCGTATTGCTCACATTTACGGCGCTTGGCGCAATGTTTGCGTTGTCTACCGTAATTCGTAGGAAAAACAGAGGCATCAGATGACAAAAAAGCTAAAAATACTGCTAATAACCGTTCTCGGACTGATAGCCGTAATTTGCGCTTCGCTTGCGGCGGGTTGCAATTTCGGTATGACGGTCGACCAAATCAAAGATAAATATAATCTTACGGCGCGGGTGACTTACTTTCTGAACCTTGACGGCGGCGACGGCGGAGCTTTTAACGACGGTCTTTACGTTAAGAATATTTATTATCAGGAGGGGGAAATTCCCCTTAACCTTGACGGAGAGACCCCGACGACAAGCGGAAGTTCGGCGCTGAATTTGAACGCGGGATACAACTTCTCGGGTTGGCACCTCGTCGAGCTTCAGGACGGAAAGCCTATGTATGCGGACGGGACGGTTTATTCCGAGGAGGACGGCTACGACGCCTCCAAAGGAATGAAGCAGAGCGATACCTTATTCGACTTTTCCAAACCCCTCGAAAAGGACGAGCACGTTTATATCTGCGGCGGGTTCTACGAGGACGTAAAATTAAAGTTAAAGCTTTTGTACGAGGACGAACCTTTCGACCTCATAGTTAAAGTCAAAGACGACGGCGGCAACGAAGTCGAGAAAACTATCGAAGAGGGCGAATTTATCGACGGGCTAAGTTACAATATCCCCAAAAGGGATACGGGGCTCAGCGATATTACGAACATTATTTCGATTGAAAACTGCACCGTCACCGGACTGTTTGCAAGCGACGACGAGGAAAAAGATTTCAATGATATGGCGTTTACGCCTTTCACGGGTTGGCCTATCCGCTATCCCGAACCTGACGAAGACGGAAAATATCATGACATAATTTTATATGTTAAGGTGCTTAAAGGTAACTATACGTTGCTTCGCTCGCCCCAAGACGTGCATATGTTGTTCACGCGAAACACCGGTAACAGTTATTATCTTATGAACGACATTGACGGCGACGGCTTGCAGATAAGTAATCTTGCGGCGTTCTCGGGCGAGATTTACGGCGGAAAAGACGGGCGCACGATTAGTAACTTCGTCGTTACCAATTCAAGTTCACTCGGCAACGGCGGCAGGGTTGCAATGTTCGGTGAAATAAGAAGCGGCGCAAAATTCAAAAACGTTTCTTTTGAAGATATGGTTGTGAGATTTACCGTCGGCGGCGGTGGCGTTACCACGGTTGACGCGTCAGTAAATTTCATTGCCTATTCAATACGGGACGGAGCAACTTTCGAAAACGTAAGCATAAGTGGCAGTCTTGAAATTACGTTATCGCACGAAACAAACAGCCTTGTAACCAATACTACGGAAAACAGCTGGTTATTCGGCGATAAGGACGACGCAACGTATAAAGAAATAAACGTTCCGCACGCGACTTGCACGATTAAAAAGCCTAGCGGAGCAACGGAAACATTTACGGTAAATAACAATTTAACGGAGGAATTATAATGAAAAAAGCCATAAGGAATTTAGTGATTGGCGCAACCTGTGCAACTATGCTTTTAGCGGTTACGGGTTGTCAGAATACAAGCGTTTATGATACGGAAACCCGTCCCGTTGCACTTGCAATCGGCGCTTTGGATAAGAACTTTAACCCGTTCTTCTATACCTCTGGCAACGACGGCGAAGTAATAGGAAAGACTCAGATTTCTATGCTTACCGCCGACGCTAACGGCAACATCGTGTGCGGCAACGACCAGGAAACTATGGCTCTCGATTACTCGATAACGCAGTACGCCAGCCAGGATGACAGCCAGGAATGGACGTCGGGCACGGTCAACCATACTACTTACAAATTTGTCATAAAGAAAGGCGTTAAGGACAGTATGGGTTACGATATGGACATTAGGGACGTGCTTTTCAACCTTTACGTCTATCTTGACCCCGTATATACCGGTTCCACTACGATTTACTCGACGGATATAAGAGGGCTTAAAAGTTACAGGGCTCAGCAAAATTTACCTGACGATTCCGACCTTGATATAGAAGAAGAGTACAGGGGCGAAGCGCTTGATAGGATAGAATCTATCCGCGACTACGACAAAGGTTCGCAGGGCAACGGTACGAGCTTTGACACTGTCAAAAACGATATTCAAGCCCTTGCAAAGATTTTTAAGGAAGGACTTGAATCCGACTGGAACAGCGTTGTCGGTACCATTAATTCTTACGAAGAGTACAACTTCACGAAAGACTGGGAAGTTTTCCTTTTCAATGAGGGGCTTGTCGGATATCAGTACAAATACAATGCAAACAACAACCTTGAAAGAATAAAGGTTGACGGTAAGTATTTAACCGTGCTTGACCCCGCGCACCCTGACGCCCGCCCGTTTGACGCAGATATCGTTAATGCTATGAACGACGCGACGTCAAACGGTACTTCGGAAAAGGACGCCGCTATGGATATTGTCTTTTCCAAGTATTTATATGAAATAACAAGCGGGGAAAATAAAGGGCTATACGACGGCAACGTTACAGGGGCCCTTAGTGAACTTTTAGCAAGCTCCTACGGCAACGAACTTATGCAGCAGTTCATAAGGGAAGCTATGTCAAACGAAAACGGCGGCTCCTCGTCGCTTGTAGTAAACTCCGTCTCCGGCATCAAGACCGAAAAGGCTACGACCTTCAACGGTAAAAACCTTGGTTCCGAACACGACGTTCTTTCTATTACGATTAACGGCGTAGACCCTGCGGCTATTTATAACTTTGCGTTTACCGTAGCGCCTATGCACTATTATTCGGGCGTCGGCGACGACGGTATCGACTACGTTGCACGCTGCAACGAGCATTGGAACGATTCTACCTATGACAACAGGTTCGGCGTCCGTTTCAGTAACGACGCGTTTATGCAGAACGTTATAGGCGCGGCGTCAAAAACCGAAGCGCCCGTCGGAGCAGGCGCGTACAAGATGAGGGAGGGTGCGGTATTCTTCAATAACAGTATAGTTGAGTATGAGCGCAATACTAATTTCACTACGCTCGGCGACGGTATCGATAACGCTAAGATAAAGTATTTAAGATACGTTTACACGACGGACGACCAGATTATCAACTCTCTTATAAACGAAGTCGTCGACTACGGTACCCCCAACTGTACGCCCAAGAATATCGAAGCAATTACTGATATTTCACACCTCAACAATAAAAACTACGACGCAAACGGCTTCGGTTACGTCGGTATCAACCCCACGTTCGTTCCAGACAGGGAAGTAAGACTTGCGATTATGCTTGCAATGAACCCCAGCGTTGCAATAATCAAAAACTATTATACCGAACAGTATTCTTCAGAGATTTACAGGCCTACTTCCAAGACCAACTTCCTTAATACTAACGACAAAACCGGTGCTTTGAGAACCCCTTACGTTTCCGGATTTAAGGAACTTATGCCGAACAGTAAGACGTCGGGAATTAGGTATGGATACCAAACCGATACCAGCGTGATAGAAAGTCTTGTTGAGAGTGCAGGCTATACCAAGACCGACGGCAAGTATTACAAGAACGGCAAAATGCTTACACTGACGTTTACCATTGCGGGCGAAACGGCTGACCACCCCGCTTACGGTATGTTTGTCGACGCTGCGGACGACCTCAATAAGATAGGTTTTGATATAACCGTTAAGAACGACAGAAACGCATTAATCAAGCTTGCTACAGGCAAACTCGAAGTTTGGGCGGCAGCTTGGACAACGGGTATCGACCCCGACTTGTATCAGATATATCATAAAGACAGTAAGGCGACCAGCACAAAGAACTGGGGCTATGAAACTATTATGAACAACCAGTCGGAGTATGCGGAAGAGAATGCGCTTTTGACCTACCTCAGCGCCGAGATTGACCTTGCAAGGTCGAACGTGAACGAAGAGTTCAGAACCGTACACTACGTTAACGCGCTAAATGCGATAATGGAGCTTGCAGTTGAACTTCCTACCTATCAAAGACACGATTTGGCTGTTTACAACAACAAAGTAATCAAAATTGACTCAATCAATCAAAATCCCAGCGCTAACGCAGGACTTCTCTTCAAAATTTGGGAACTTGATTATAATTAATCGAACATTCGGAGCAGTTTATACAAAATGGTTAAATACGTAATAAAAAGGCTGCTGATGGCGGTGTTCATACTTTTGGGCGTATCGATAATTCTTTACGCGCTCGTCAGGGTTATGCCCCCCGATTATATCAACAGAAAGTTTGAGTCTTTGGTGAACAGCGGTGTTACTGAAGAACAGGCGCAGGCTACGATCGATATGATTCTTGCAAGGTATAATCTTCTCGACAATTCGTTCGGCGGTATCGTCGGCGGATGGTGGAAGTGGATAACCGCATTCTTTTCCGGAGATTTAGGCACCAGCTTTGACGGTAAGCCGGTCGGGGAAGAAATCTTCAACAATATGGGCGTATCGTTCGCGATTTCTTTGATTGCGCTTGTTTTAGAGCTAGTAATTGCAATTCCCCTCGGCATCAAGTGCGCCTGCAACCAATACGGAAAGCTGGACTATACGGTAACAGTCCTTACAATGATAGGCATATCGTTTCCGTCGTTCTTCTTTGCAAGTATAGTTATAAAGATATTCTCGGTAGATTTAGGCTGGTTCCCTAACGGCGGTTTGAATACGCCTACCGCAAACTATACGGGCTTTATGGCGTTTATGGATAACGTCTGGCACCTTATTCTTCCGATTTTCGTTCTGACTATACTTTCAATCGGCTCTATGATGAGGTATACGCGAACGAACACTTTGGAAGTTCTGAACGCCGACTATATCCGCACGGCAAGGGCAAAGGGGCTTTCGGAAGGCAAAGTCGTTTATAAGCACGTTTTCAGAAACACGCTTATTCCGCTTGTAACTACGCTTTCGGGAATATTACCGACGCTTTTCGGCGGTTCGATGATTATCGAACAGGTGTTCGCAATCGACGGTATAGGTAACCTTGCCTATAAGATGACGAAAGACGGCGATATATTCTTTATTATGGGATACGATATGTTCATTGCGGTATTGACCGTAATCGGTATATTGCTGACCGATATTATGTACGCAGTTGTAGACCCTCGCGTAAAACTAGGAAAGTAAGGAGGGAGAGAATGGAAGAAGAAAAAATGCCCGAAACCGAAAAAACAGACGCGGGCACGGACCAAAAATTCAACGACCTCCACGGTGAAGTGCTTGGCGACAGGGTAAAAGTCCTTTCGCCGGGCAGAACCGTTGCAAAACGGTTTTTCCGCTCTAAACTTTCGATAGTCGGTCTTGTCATACTGGTTGCGCTGTTCGTTATCTCTTTCTTCGGTCCTCTTATATCGCCTTGGGGCGAAACGCAGAGGGATACTTCGGGTAAGACGATTGTAAATTACAGCGAAGTAAGATACACCGACGCTGACGGAAACGTGCATATCGGCTACGACATTTCGATTTCTACCAGCGAGTGGAACAGTGAAGCCGCGCCGTCGGCGGAGCACTGGCTCGGCACGGACGAAAACGGTTACGATTTATTTACGCGCCTTATGTACGGCGGAAGGGTTTCCTTGACGATAGGCTTTGTCGTCGTGCTGTTGGAAACGCTGATCGGCGTAATTTTAGGCGGGCTTGCCGGATATTTCGGCGGGCGGGTGGATAACTTTATTATGCGTCTTACAGATATACTGTACTGTATACCGACGTTGCCGATTATGCTTATCTTTTCCACGGTGTTCGACGCTGCGGGAATTAATTCGATTATCCGACTATATTATATGATGGGTATTCTGACCCTGATAGGCTGGGCGGGAATCGCGCGGCTTGTGCGCGGGCAGATACTGTCGTTGAGAGAGCAGGACTTTATGCTTGCCGCGAAGTGTTCGGGACTTTCGGTCAAGAGGAAAATTTTCAAGCACCTTCTGCCGAATGTATTGCCGCAACTTATCGTTTCGATGACGCTCGGGCTCGGCAGTATAATTCTGACCGAAGCAACGCTGGGCTTCCTCGGTATCGGTGCGCCGCCTTTGACTGCAACCTGGGGCACAATGATAAACTCGGCTTCAAACAGTATCAGGCTTAGTAACTTCCCGAACTTCTGGGTTCCGCCCGGCATATGTATTACGCTTGCAATTCTCGCTTTCAACTTCGTCGGCGACGGTTTGAGGGACGCATTTGACCCGAAAATGAAGAGGTAAATAAATGTCCGAAGAAAATAATTCAAAAAAATCGCATTATATCTCGGGCGCGGAGTCCCGCCGCATAGCTAAGGAAAACGCTAAGCAGACGAAATACTTCGAAAAACGCAAGAAGAGAAAGATAAAGGAAGAAGAGTTCGTAACGGAAATGAAGGACCCGACCAACATTCTTGAACTCGACGATTTGCACACCTTTTTTTTCACCGACGCGGGCGTCGTTAAGGCGGTAAACGGAGTGTCGTTCTCCATTCCCGAAGGCTCGACGGTCGGCGTCGTGGGCGAGAGCGGTTGCGGTAAGTCCGTAACTTCGCTTTCGACTATGCAACTTGTTCAAGGACCCGCGGGGCAGATTGTAAGCGGCTCTATAAGGTTCAAAAGCCATAGCTTTAAGCGTGACGAAAAGGGGAGGAAAATTCCCGTTTACGAAACCCGCACGGGTGTGAACGGCGAAGAGCCCGTTCTCGACAAAAAAGGCAAGCCCGTTATAAAGAAAAACGAGCTCGGCGGAAATATGTACGAGAGGGAAGAGCTCGTTGTTGACATTGCAAAGATGCCAGTCGATGCTATGCGTACAATCCGCGGTAGTGAAATCGCAATGATTTTTCAGGAGCCTATGACTTCCCTTAACCCCGTGTTCACGGTCGGAAACCAGCTTGACGAGGTTGCGCTTTTGCATCTTGAGGGTATATCTAAGGAAAACGCTAAAGCCAGAAGTCTTGAAATGCTTAATCTTGTCGGTATGGCCGACCCCGAGGGAGTTTATAAGAAATACCCGCACGAGCTATCGGGCGGTATGCGCCAAAGGGTTATGATTGCAATGGCGCTTCTTTGCAACCCGCGCCTTATTATTGCTGACGAGCCGACTACAGCGCTCGACGTTACCATTCAGGCGCAGATTCTCGATTTATTAAAGGAAATCAAACAGAAGATTAACGGCAGTATTATGCTTATCACGCACGACTTGGGCGTGGTTGCGGAAATGGCGGACTTCGTTGTCGTTATGTATGCTGGCAAAGTAATAGAAATGGGCACGGCGGAGGATATTTTCGACCATCCTATGCACCCGTACACGATTGGCTTGCAGAAGAGTAAACCGACCGTTGACGGTGAAGTCGAATCGCTTTACTGTATTCCCGGTTTCGTGCCCAACCCTGTTGATATGCCCGACTATTGCTACTTCCGCGACAGGTGCGAGTCCTGCCGTTCGGAGTGCGCGGGGGAATACCCCGAGCTTATAAAGGTATCGCCTACACACAGCGTTTTGTGCTATCTTTATAAATCAAAAGAAAACGGAAAGGAGGTTTAATATGGCTGAAAACGAAGTAAGCGAAGCACCTCTTTTAGAAGTTAAAGATTTAAAACAGTATTTCGTGGTGGACTCTACGCTTTTCGGCAGACCCACCAAGTATCTGAAAGCCGTTGACGGCGTTACGTTCTCTATCGAAAAGGGCAAGACCCTCGGTATAGTCGGCGAAAGCGGTTGCGGTAAGACGACTATGGGAAGAACCGTTCTGCGTCTTTACGACGTTACGGGCGGGGAAATCTGGTTCAAGGGGCAGGAAGTTTCAAAGATAAAGAACCGCGAGTTCAACAAACTCCGCCCGAATATGCAAATGATTTTCCAGGACCCTTACGCGAGCCTTTCGCCAAGACTTACCGTCGGCGAGATTATCGGCGAGGCTGTGCGCGAGCACAAAATCGTGCCCAAGGAAGAGTATCACGATTACATTTTAAGCGTTATGAAGATGTGCGGACTTCAGCCGCACTATTACGAGCGTTACCCGCATGAGTTTTCGGGCGGTCAGCGGCAAAGAATTTGTATTGCCCGCGCGCTTGCGTTAAAGCCCGACCTCGTTATATGCGACGAGCCTGTTTCCGCGCTTGACGTTTCCATTCAGGCGCAGATAATTAATATGCTTAAAGAATTGCAGAAAGAGTTGGGCCTGACGTACGTGTTCATTTCGCACGATTTGTCCGTCGTTAAGCACATTTCGGACGAAGTCGGCGTAATGTACCTCGGCAGTATGGTTGAGTACGGCACTAAGGAGTCGATTTTCTCAAACACTCTGCACCCGTACACAAAGGCGCTTTTCTCGGCGGTGCCCGTGCCTAACCCGCACGTCAAGATGAACAGAATTCTGTTGAAGGGCGACTTGCCGTCGCCCGTTAACCCGCCCAAGGGCTGCAAGTTCCACACTCGGTGCGAGCACTGCATGGATATTTGCGAAAAGGTAAAACCTATTTATAAAGAGGTAGAAAAAGGGCATTTCTGTGCCTGTCACCTTTACAACACGCCCGAGGAGAATATTGCTTGCAAAGAAGAGTTGAAGAAAGCCGAAGAACTTGAAAGAATTACAGCGCTTGCAAAGGAAGATATGAGGGTGCTCAAAAAGAAGAACAAAGAGGAGAGCGATGGCAAAGAAAAAGCCTGACGACGACCTTGATACGACGACAAGTTTCGCCGATATGAACGTTGACGGTTTTAAATGGTATAACCCCAACGCAAAAAAGCAGGACGAGTCGCGCAAAAACAGGCAAAAAGTTTCAAGAAAAGAGTATTGGGCTATGGTAAGGGGCGCGTTTGCGGCGATTGCTCCGTTTATCATTATTTCCGTGCTTATGTTTTCGTTTGTCTTTTTGCTTGCATATTTCTGGCTGAAATAAAAAGGTGCGATAAAATATCGCACCTTTTCAATTTTTTGAATTTACAGATGTTTCAGATTTTTTCTGTACTGTCTTAACCGGTTTTCTCCGAAGCGGGCTACGGTTTCGTCAATCGCGGAGAT
The DNA here is from genome assembly GCA_910579585.1 of uncultured Christensenella sp. Lineage (GTDB taxonomy): Bacteria > Bacillota > Clostridia > Christensenellales > Borkfalkiaceae > Coproplasma. Next base: position 16,806 of record CAJTVA010000004.1, on the reverse strand, counting down.
TAACTCCGCTTTATCCGACGGTAAATCTCCGTGTAGCTGCAAAGCGTTCGACGCGCCTAACGCGGCAAAATGTGTTTTTATCAATAAACCGTTTATAAGCATTTTCAGCTCGTTGTATTTTTCAGTTTCGCTTTCTTCAACCCAATTTCCTTTTTGTATTTCGCTATATAACTCTGAATTAGTATAGATGGTAAGCATAGATGCGCCGACGATTTTAGGGTTGAGTTGGTTAAATACTTTTAAAGTGTTTTCAACTCCGTCTGCACTTTTACCTTTTCCGTAAATTCCTGTAAGATAGAAGAAATTATATTCGATTCCTGCTTCGTCGAGCTTACGGCATTGTTCTAATATGTCGGTAGAAGTATAGCCTTTGTGCATAAATGCAAGCGCTTCGTCGTCGCCTGTTTCCACGCCGATAGTTACGCCGTTAAAGCCGCAGCTGCGTAATTGTTTTAATTCTTCTATACTTTTGGGGGAGATGTCTGTTATTCTCGCAAAACAGCCGATAGTCGTTAATCGGTGAAGATACTGTTTTGCCAAATACGCTATATTTCTGAGTTTTGCCGTGGAAAGAACGAATGGGTTAGCCCCGACTAAAAATAATCTTGTCACGTCGGGTGAATGGAAGTATAATTCTTTCAGGTCCGCTTCGATTTCCTGCATAGCGGAAATACGGAATTTGAACGGAACGTCTTCGTATAGTGTGCAGAATTTGCATTTATGGTGTGTGCAACCTGCCGTTACTTGCAACAAAGCCGACCAAGCTTCGTAAGGCGGGCGCCATACCGTTCCCGTGTAGTGCATAAAAAATACCGTCCTTTTTTTCTTAATTGTAATTTAGAACGGTATTGCGTTTCAAGTACTGTCTTTATTTAGTAGTAGTATCAAAAAAGATATCATTGGGTTTGAGCGGTTTTTGTAAACCGCTATTTAGAAGCAAGGAGTTATTATGACTGATAACAAATTCCGAAAAAGGGAAGTCATGGCGCGGTGTGTGCCTATGAGTACGTTACAAGCCGTGTTAAGCGGTAAATGGAAAATTCTTATACTTTGGTATATTGCCATAAGTAAAGTGCAACGGTTTGGCGAACTGTTGAGGAGAATGGACGGGATAACGCAGTCAACGCTTACAAAACAGTTGCGCGAATTAGAGGACGACGGCTTTATTCACCGCGAAATTTACAAAGAAATTCCGCCAAGGGTAGAATATACTTTGACAAAGCTCGGGAAAAGTTTCGTCCCCGTATTGACGCAAATGATGATGTGGAGTCAAACGCACTTATGCGCGCCTGATTACGTAAGCCCGTATACGGACGGGCAGATACGGGAATTATTAGGACTCGAATAAAAAACAGCTCACGGGAATAGCCCGTGAGCTGTTTGCTTATATATACGGTTTTTAAACCGTTTCTACGTTTATAAGGTTAGAGTTGCCGCTTTTGCCGTTTGGCGTGCCGCCTGTTAGGACGATTTTGTCGCCTTTTTCGACTATGCCCGAATCAAGCGCGGCGCGCTTAGCGTAGTGGAAGAGGACGTCTACCGAATAAAATTCTTCGCTCATTACGGGAATGACGCCCCAGCTTAACGCAAGCTTTCTGTAAGCGATTTCGTCGGTAGTCATACCGATAATGTCAATCATAGGGCGGAATCTTGAAACCGTTCTCGCCGTGCCGCCGGTGCGGGTGCATACGACGATAACTTTTGCGCCGATATCGTGCGCGAGAGTACACGCGGAGTGTGCAAGCGCCTCCGAAAGTTTGGTAATGTTATAGTCTTTTTCGTTAATGTGTGCGATGTAAGAGGTGTTTGCTTCTGCCTGCGCAGCAATCTTTGCCATTGCTTTAACAGCTTCTACGGGGTATGCGCCCGCGGCAGTTTCGCCCGAAAGCATAATCGCGGAAGAACCGTCGTAAACAGCGTTGGCGACGTCCGAAATTTCCGCACGGGTGGGGCGGGGCTGTTTAATCATTGACTCTAACATTTCGGTTGCGGTGATTGAACGCTTGCCGCAGATACGGCATTTCTTTATGATAGTTTTCTGAATGCTGGGCAGTTCCTCGAACGGTACTTCTACGCCGAGGTCGCCGCGCGCAACCATTATTCCGTCGCAGACTTTCAATATTCCGTCAAGGTTGTTTACGCCGGCGCGGCTTTCGATTTTAGCGATAATTTCTATCTGTCCGTCGGGTGAGCCGCACTCTCTGAGCCAGTTTCTTATATCAACAACGTCCTGCGCTTTGGAAACGAACGAAGCCGCGACGAAGTCGACGCCCTGTTCGACGCCGAATTTAAGGTCGGCTTTGTCCTGTTCGGAAAGGTAGGTCATTTCAAACTCTTTGTCAGGAAAGAACATTGACTTTCTGTCCGAAAGTATTCCGCCGACGATAGTTTTGCAGATAACGTTGGGTTTTTCGACTTTAACGACCTCGAAAATCATAAGTCCGTTATTCAAAAGAATTTTGTCGCCGGGGAACATCTGTTCGCAAATGCCCTTGAACGAAACTGAAACCCTCGATTTGTCGCCGACGATTTCGTCCGTGGTGAAAGTGAAAGTATCACCGTCTTTTAAAGTGATTTTACCCTTTTCAAAGGTTTTAATTCTGAATTCGGGACCTTTCGTATCCAGAAGAATAGCGATAGGTGCTTTCTTTTCTTCCCGAAGCTTTTTAATCATTGCAATCTTTTTTGCGTGGTCCTCGTGTGTGCCGTGTGAAAAGTTAAGGCGCGCTACGTTCATTCCCGCGTCAATCAAATCGGACAGGACTACTTCCGTGTCGCTTGCGGGACCCAATGTACAGATAATCTTAGTTTTCTTCATATAAAAATACCTCACTGATTATTGTAAAATAAATCGGGTTAAAAAGCAACTTAAACGGTAAAATACTTGCCCCTATTTTAAAAAAAGTGTTATAATATTTAAGGTTTGAGTTAATTATACGGTCGCGGGCCACGTGAGTGGCGTGAGGAAAGTCCGAGCATCGCAGGGCAAGGGTGCCTGTTAACGGCAGGAGGAGGCGACTTCAAGGAAAGTGAACAGAAATATACCGCAGACTTTGTCTGTAAGGTTGGAATGGCGAGGTAAGAGCTCACCGTCCCCTTGGTAACAGGGGGAGCCAATTAAACCCCACCCGATGCAAGATTGGGTTGTAAGCTGGCTTAAATGCCAAGGCTGCCCGTCTGCTTACAGCCGTGAATATCGCTTGAGCTTGCAGGCGACTGCAAGATTAGATAGATGACCGTACACGACAGAACTCGGCTTACAGATTAATCTCAAACTGAAATATAGCCCCCTTGGCGTAAATTCGCCAAGGGGGCTTCACGTTATAAATTAAAAATTACTTCTTCCGATAAGTTCATCGACCGTACAATTAAAAAAATCCGCCAATAGCCAAAGGCTGGTAATACTCGGTTCTTTTTTGTTTAAAAGCCACGCGCTTATCGCGCTTTGCGAAATTTTAATTTCATTTGCAAGCATTACTTGATTGACGTTCGTTTCTTGCATTAAAAGTTTTAAATTTTCCGCAAATTTTAAGTTAATCATATTGACAGTATATCTCCATGGAGTTATAATTATAAAAAATAGCTCCTTGGAGATATTTTTGCGGCATTTTGTAGAAAATGCTTGACAGCATAATTCACCCATGATAAAATAACAATTGTTATTAATAACTTGTGTTATTTTTGAGGTGGTACATGCCTGCGAAAAAAATCGTTACGAAAGAGGAAATTTTAAATACCGCGCTTCAAATTGTTCGGGAGGGTGGAATAGCGGCGCTAAATATGCGTTCGCTTGCAAAACGGTGCAACTGTTCAACCCAGCCCATATATCTGTCGTTTAACGGAATCGATGATTTAAAGAAACAAGTGGATAAAAAGGTCATTGAAGTTTTTCAGAAGTATATGGACGACGAGGTGGCAAGCGGAAAGTACGAAAAATATAAAGCCGTGGGTATGGGGTATATCCGTTTTGCCAAACAGGACAAAGAGCTGTTTAAATACGCTATGATGCACCGCGATATGATCGCCGACGGTACGCAGCAGATTTTCGATAATACGGTTTTAATGATTATGAAAAACTACGGACTGTATCAGGACGAGGCGAACAGGCTTCATATGCATATGTGGATATTCGTTCACGGCGTAGCGACGATATTCGCTACTGAATATATCGACATCGACTGGGAAACCGTCAGTCAAATGTTAACGGATGCGTATTTCGGAGCTATTAAGCAATTGAAAGGAGAGAATAGATGATAATCGAAATCGATAATCTTGAAAAATCGTTTAAAGACGTAAAAGCTGTGGACGGGGTTTCGTTCAAGGTGAAAGAGGGGGAGCTTTTTGCTTTTCTCGGGATAAACGGCGCGGGCAAGTCCACGACGATAAATATTATCAGCGGAACGCTTAAAAAAGACGGCGGCAAGGTGCGCGTTTGCGGCTACGATATAGACGAAACTGCCGACAAAATAAAGGGCAGTATAGGTATTGTGTTCCAAAATTCGGTCTTAGATAAAAAGCTGTCCGTTTACGACAATCTGAAATCGCGCGCGGCGCTGTACGGAATTTTCGGGAAAGAATTTAGAACCCGACTTGAAGAAATGTGCGAACTTCTCGATTTGAAAGAAATTTTAAAGCGTCCTATCGGTAAACTTTCGGGCGGGCAGAAGAGAAGAATCGATATTGCGCGCGGGCTGTTTCATAACCCCAAGCTTTTAATTTTGGACGAACCTACGACGGGGCTTGACCCCAAAACGCGCAAAACGGTGTGGAGCGTTATCGATAAACTGCGCAAAGAGAGCGGACTGACGGTATTTTTAACTACGCATTATATGGAAGAAGCGGCGGAAGCCGACTATGTGGTTATTCTCGACAGCGGCAAAAAAGTTGCCGAGGGTACACCGCACGAGCTGAAAAACAGCTATGCAAACGACTACATAAGAATTTATTCGGATATAGACGAGGCGGAAAAGTTGCTTGCGCCTTTGGGCTACGGGCTTAAAAGGGAACGCGGCTTTCTGGAAGTTGAACTAAAAAAGACGAACGAAGCGACTGAGATAATTAAAAAATACCCTGCGTTATTTACGGACTTCGAGGTTTTAAAGGGCGATATGGACAACGTGTTTTTGAAAGTTACGGGTAAAGATTTGGATGGTGCGTAAGATGTCTGCTACGGTTGAATGTAAAAAGCTTATTTCGTTGGTTTCGCGCAATACTAAGTGCTATTTTAAAGATAAGTTTACTTTCTTTATTTCGCTTATAACGCCGCTTATTCTTTTAGTACTGTTTGTAACATTCTTGCGGAACGTGTATCTGGACAGCTTCAACTCAGCTATACCCGAGGGGTTCGCCCTCGACGAAAGAATAATTAACGGCGTTGTCGGAGCGTGGCTTATGTCCTCCGTCTTAAGCGTAAGTGCGGTTACGGTCGGGTTCTGCTCGAATACCATTATGGTTATGGACAAAATGGAAGGGAGCCTGAACGATTTTAAAGTTTCCTCTGTAAAGGGCACGACGGTTTCTATCTCTTATTTTATTTCCAACTTTTTTGTAACGTTTATCGTTCTTACCGTAATTATGTTGCTTGGGCATATCTATCTCGCGTGCGTGGGTTGGTATATTTCGGTAGGCGACGCATTTATGATAATCGTCGATATTTTCTGTTGCACGCTTTTCGGAACGTTGCTTGCCGGCGTTGTTGAAAGTTTTATTAAAAATCAAGGCGGGCTGTCGGCTGTTTCGACCCTTGTTTCATCGATGTACGGGTTTATTTGCGGCGCGTATATGCCGTTTTCGCAGTTTTCCGAAGGCTTACGAAATGTGCTTTGCTGTCTGCCCGGGACTTACGGCGTGGGAATTATGCGCAACCATTATATGAACGGCTATCTTGAAGCGTTTGCCGACGAGGGCATTCCCGCCGAAGTTATTGAGGGTATTAAGTCGGGTTTTGACGCTAACATAACGGTTTTCGGCACGGAAATTCCCCTTGGCGCAATGTACGGTATACTTTTGGGAACTTGTGCGGTATTGCTTGCGGCTTACGTTGCAATAGTTATAATCAAAAATAAAAAGAAGTAAGGTGATTAAATAATGAAAAAATACGAATTTGTAACCGTTAAAGTCAAAAACAATCCCGTAATGAACGCAATCTTTTCGGAGCACAGAAGGGTTATAGAAGAGTACACCGCAAGGGGATACGAATATAAAGGGAGTATTCCAACGGTACAAGGACCCAGCGGAAAAATAATAGAAATGGATCTGATTTTTGAAACGGAAGTTCTTGCTAATTAAATTCAAATGTGCTATAATTAACCTAAATTAATTTTAAGGTGGAATTATGCAGAAATCGAGATTGAAAAAATACGCAAAACTTATAGTTAAGTGCGGCTTGAACGTTAAAAAGGGTCAGCTTGTATTCATCGACTGCGGACTCGACCAGCCAGATTTTGTGGCTATGGTAGTTGAAGAGTGCTATAAAGCGGGAGCTAAGCGCGTCAAAGTCAATTGGTCGTATATGCCCGTGACAAAGCTCAACTACAATTACAGAAGCCTTGCGACCCTTTCGGAAGTAACCGACGTGGAAAAGGCGGAGTTACAGGAAAAGGTGGATACGCTTGCGTGCAAGCTTTGGCTCGAATCTGACGACCCCGACGGCTTGAACGGCACCGACAGCGAAAAGATAGCAAAGGCGGGTATGGCGCGTTACCCGATTATTAAACCTTATCGCGACGCGATGGAGAACAAGTATCAGTGGTGTATTGCCGCAGTGCCCGGTAAAGAGTGGGCTAAGAAAGTCTTCCCCGAGCTTTCTGACAAGAAGGCAATAGAAAAGCTTTGGGAAGCCATTTTATACACTTCGCGCGTGGACGACAACCCCATAAAGGCTTGGAAAGAGCATAACGAAAACCTTGCGAAGCGTTGCAAATTCTTGAACGATTACAAGTTTGCAAGCCTCGAATACAAGAGCGCGAACGGTACCGATTTTACAGTCGGTTTAAACGAAAAGGGAATTTTCCTCGGCGGTGGCGAGTACACGCTTGACAGCAATATCTACTATAACCCCAATATTCCGAGCGAAGAGGTTTTTACGACACCTTTGCGCGGCAAGGCGGAAGGGAAAGTTGTTGCGACGAAGCCCTTGTCTTATCAGGGCAAGCTGATTGAAAATTTCTGGGTACGCTTTGAAAACGGTAAAGCGGTTGAAGTTTACGCCGAGAAAAATCAGGACCTTCTGGAAAAAATGATTTCTATGGACGAGGGCGCTGCTTACCTCGGTGAGGTGGCGCTTATCGCACACGATTCACCCATCAACAATACGGGCGTACTTTTTTACAATACGCTTTTCGACGAGAACGCGAGCTGTCATTTGGCACTCGGCAGGGGCTTCAACAACTGCCTTGAAAACTACGAAAAGTATACCGTCGAAGAATGTGAAAGATTGGGCGTCAACAGCTCGATGATACACGTTGACTTTATGATTGGCAACGCGGATATGTCGATTGTCGGCGTGACCAAGGACGGTAAGCGGGTGCAGGTCTTTAAAGACGGCAACTGGGCAATTTAATCGGATAAATTTATTAAAGGCGCGCCGTATGGTGCGCCTTTTTTATACGACTTGTAATACTATAAATTTCAGATAATGCGTTTCTTCCGCGGACAGTAGCGCGGGGTGGTCGGGTGCTTGCGTTTTTATTTCAACATAGCGCACTGTTCTACCGCTTTCTTTGGCGGCTCCAATCAACATCTTATCAAACAAAGTTGTTGTCATATAGTGTGAGCAGGAGCAGGTAATCAGGAAACCGCCGCTTTTTACAATCTTCATTGCTGTGAGGTTAATATCCTTGTAGCCGCGGTAAGCGTCTTTCACTTCGTCTGCAGTTTTGCAAAAGGCGGGAGGGTCCAAAATTACGGTATCGAATAGTCGTTTGTCTTTTCTGAACGTTCTTAAAACCTCGAAAACGTCGCCGCATAAGGTTTCTATATTTTTTACGCCGTTAAGCCTTGCGTTATCGCGCACGTTTTTAAGCGCAAGTTCGGATATATCGCAAGCCAAAACTTTGTCAGCAACGGTGGATGCGTTCAACGAAAAACCGCCGCTGTTGCAAAAGCAGTCCAAAACTTCTCCGCGACAGTACTTCCTTACAGTAAAGCGGTTTTCTTTCTGGTCAAGGAAATACCCTGTTTTCTGTCCGTTTTTAATGTCTACAAGCATCTTCAATCCGTTTTCGACAATTTCGACGTAGTCGGGCACTTCGCCGTATAAAACTTGCTTCATTTCGGGCAAGCCCTCTTTTTTTCTTACGGCAACGTCGCTTCTTTCGAAAATTCCTTTGGGCGAAAACAGCTTTACAAGGCATTTGCAAATAATCTCTTTACGCAAATCTATACCAAGGGAAAGGCACTGCACGGCAAGATAATCGCCGTATTTATCGACTATCAGCGCGGGCAGGTTGTCGGCTTCCGCAAACACGGCACGGTAGCAGTTTTCATAGCCGAGTCTTTTGCGGTAGTCGTTTGCGGTTTTTATCGCGTTCAGATAATATTCTTCGTCGTCGGTTTCGTTACCGCGGATAAACACCCGCACCAGAATTTTGGAAGCGTGGTTGATATACCCCTTGCCGATAAATCTGCCGTCAAAGGAGTAGACCTCGGCAAGCGAGCCGTTCTTGTCCTTGCCGTCGATTTTCGCGACTTCGTTGGCGTAAACCCAGCTGTGCCCCGCGACGATACGTTTTTCTTCGCCTTTTTTAAGATAAACTTTGTAAGCCATAATCAAAGTTTATCAAATTGCGCAAACAATTGCAATAGATTTGCTTTTTATTTCCGTATTTGGTATAATTCGGATTGGATATGAAGAAGCTTTTAAAATATCTTCGACATTATAAAGCACAGGCGGTACTCGCACCCCTTTTCAAGCTTTTGGAAGCTGCGTTCGAGCTGTTTGTTCCGCTCGTAGTTTCGGCGATTATTAACGAGATTGACGCGGGTAACGGCAGTGTTTCTTACGTAATTTACGCCTGCCTTATTCTTGTTGCTCTGGGCGTGGTCGGGCTTATAAGTGCGGTTGCCGCGCAGTATTTTGCGGCAAAAGCGGCGGTAGGGTTTTCAAAGGAACTTCGCCACGACCTTTTCGGCAAAATGCAGTCGCTTTCTTATTCCCAGATAGACAAACTCGGCACGGGCAGAATGATTACCCGTATGACCAGCGACGTAAATCAGATACAGTCGGGAGTGAACCTTGTTTTAAGGCTGTTTATGCGCTCGCCGTTTATAGTTTTCGGCGCAATGATAATGGCCTTTACGATAAGCACGCTTGCAGGCGGAGTATTTGCAATTACTATCGCGGTTCTTTGCGCCGTCGTGTTCGGAATAATGCTTGTAAGTATTCCGCTGTACAAAAAAGTTCAGAGCAATCTTGACGAAGTTACGACTTCCACGCGTGAAACCCTGACGGGCGCTAGGGTCTTACGCGCTTTTTGCAAGGAAGAGGACGAGGTCGCGTCCTATAACAAAAAGAACGCAGAGTTGACGAAGTCCCAGCTTTTCGTCGGTAAAATCTCTGCTTTAATGAACCCTTTGACTTACGCAGTTATTAACGCGGCTATTATCGCGCTTATGTACGTCGGCGCGATAAAGTTCAATGCGGGGGCGCTTGACAGGGGACAGGTTGTGGCGCTTTACAACTATATGTCCCAGATTTTAATAGAGCTAATCAAGCTTGCAAACCTTATTATTACCGTCACAAAGTCCTTTGCTTGCGCGGGGCGTATAAACGAGATTTTAGAAATGCAGCCGTCACTTATATATGGCGCGGACAGCGCGGTGGAAGAGGTTTCGGACGGGCACTTCATAGAGTTTAAAAACGTAGCATTGAATTACGGCAATGCCGCAATAAACGCATTGGAAAACATCAGCTTCACCGTCGAGCGCGGTCAGACCGTCGGAATTATCGGCGGCACGGGTTCGGGCAAGACTTCGCTTGTGAATTTACTGCCGCACTTTTACGACGCGGTGACGGGTGAAGTTTTAATCGATGGGGTGAACGTCAACGCAATCGGCGACGAAATTCTGCGCGACAAGTGCGGAATCGTGCCGCAACGCGCCGTTCTTTTTGAGGGAACGGTGCGCAAAAATATGCAGTGGGGCGCGGAGAGTGCCACCGATGAAGAGATTATGTCGGCGATAGAAACTGCGCAGGCGCTTGACGTGATAAAGGCGAAGGACGGCGGGCTTGACGAAAAAGTCGAACAAGGCGGCAAGAACTTCTCGGGCGGACAGCGGCAGAGGTTGACGATTGCCCGCGCACTCGTTAAAAAGCCCGAAATTCTCATTTTGGACGACAGCGCTTCGGCTTTGGACTACGCAACCGACGCGAATTTAAGAAAGTCTTTAAAGGGCTTACCATACGACCCCACGGTGTTCATTGTTTCGCAACGCACTTCGTCTATTATGCACGCTGACAAAATTATCGTTCTCGACGGCGGCAGGGCGGTGGGGCTCGGCACGCACGACGAGCTTTTAAAAACCTGCGATATTTACCGCGAAATTCACTTTTCGCAGTTTGAAAAGGAGGGTGCGTAAATGGCTAAACCCTCCCGCAAAGGCGTTTTCAAACGCATATTAAAACAACTTAAACCCTACAAATTCTGGGTTGCGGCAACCGTGTTTTTCGCGCTTGTATCGGTTGCGGGCAACTTGCTGGCGCCCGTATTCGTCGGGCAGATAATCGACCTTTTCGTCGGCGGCGAAGTCGCGCTTGAAAAGGTATTCGAAAAATTTATCGCAATCGGCGTCACCGTCGCGATAACCTGCCTTGCGCAGTGGCTTATGAACATTATCAACAACCGCATAACCTACCGCGTGGTTAAGGATATTCGCGAAAGCGCCTTCAAAAATCTGCAAAAACTGCCTTTGAAGTTTATCGACGCGCACTCTTACGGCGACATAGTCGGGCGCGCAATTGCCGACGTGGACGCATTTGCGGACGGACTTTTGATGGGCTTCACACAGCTTTTTACGGGCGTTCTGACAATCATCGGAGTTCTGGGCGTAATGTTCGCAATGAACTGGATAATCGCGCTAATCGTTTTCGTTTTGACGCCGTTGTCGCTGTTTGTTGCGAAGTTCATCGCATCGCGCACGTATTTTCTGTTTAAAAAGACTTCGGAAATCCGCGGCGAGCAGACCGCGTTTATCGACGAAATGATAGGGAACCTCAAAGTCGTCAAAGCGTTCAACCGCGAGGACGAAAACCTCGAAAATTTCGACGAAATTAACGACAGGCTTACAAAAGCTTCTTTAAAATCGATTTTCTATTCGTCGCTGACCAATCCGTCGACTCGGTTCGTCAACGCGCTGGTTTATGCGGCGGTTGCGCTTGCGGGCGCGCTTATGCTTATATGTGCCGTGCCGTTGCCAATCGTTTTCACGGTCGGCAAGCTTTCGAACCTTTTGTCGTACGCCAACCAGTACACCAAGCCGTTCAACGAGATTTCGGGGGTTGTCACCGAACTTCAGAACGCGGTTGCGTGCGCGGGCAGAATTTACGAAATTATTGACGAAACGCCCCAAACCCCCGACGCGGAGAACGCCGCGGTGCTTGAAAACGTTAAAGGCGATATTGAATTCAAAGACGTATCTTTTTCCTACGTAAAGGACAAAAAACTTATCGAGGGGCTGAATATCAGCGCAAAGGCGGGGCAGAGAATTGCTATCGTCGGTCCCACGGGTTGCGGCAAAACGACGCTTATAAACCTTTTAATGCGCTTTTACGATCCCGACGGCGGCGAAATTTCGGTTGACGGCAAGGATATTTTAAACGTAACGCGGAAGTCGCTTCGCAAAAACTACGGAATGGTTTTGCAGGACACCTGGCTTAAAAGCGGTACGGTGTTTGAAAATATAGCTATGGGCAAGGCGGGCGCCACGCGTGAAGAGGTGGAAACCGCCGCCAAAGCCGCGCACGCGCATAACTTCATTATGCAGATGCCGCAAGGCTACGACACGGTTTTGGCAGAGGATGGCGGCAATCTTTCGCAGGGTCAGAAACAGCTTCTTTGCATATCGAGAATTATGCTTTGTCTGCCGCCGATGCTCATCTTGGATGAAGCAACCTCGTCAATCGATACCCGCACCGAACAGAAAATTCAGGAAGCTTTCGCCCGCCTTATGGACGGCAGAACAAGCTTTATCGTCGCGCACAGGCTTTCGACGGTTAAGGAAGCCGACCTCATTCTCGTAATGAACAGCGGCAACATCATAGAACAGGGCACCCATGCGGAGCTACTTGCTAAAAACGGCTTCTACGCCAAACTTTACAACAGTCAATTTGCAATTTAGGGAGATTTTATGTTACAAGTCAATAACGTTTCACTTCAATACGGCAGTAAAAAGCTTTTCGAGGACGTAAACTTAAAGTTCACGAAAGGCAACTGCTACGGTATAATCGGCGCTAACGGCGCGGGCAAGTCAACCTTTTTAAAAGTTTTAAGCGGCGAGGTCGAGCCCAACAAAGGCGACGTAACGCTCGATAAAACCGAGAGAATGTCCGTTCTTCAACAGAATCAGAACGCTTTCGACAATGTTACCGTCCTGCGCGCGGTTATGCTCGGGCACAGGCGCCTGGTCGATATAATGGATGAAAAAGACGCGCTTTACGCAAAAGCCGACTTCACCGAAGCCGACGGCGTGCGCGCAAGCGAGCTTGAAAGCGAGTTCGCCGAGCTTGGCGGCTGGGAAGCGGAGTACGAGGCGCAGACCCTTTTAAACGCACTCGACATACCCGAAGAGCACCACGAAACTTTAATGGCCGACCTCGACGCAAAGCTGAAAATCAAAGTCCTGCTTGCACAGGCGCTTTTCGGCAACCCCGACGTGCTTCTTTTGGACGAGCCTACGAACAACCTGGATATAAAAACGGTGCGCTGGCTCGAAAACTACCTTATGGACTTCGAGAACACTATAATTATCGTTTCCCACAACAGGCACTTTCTGAACAAAGTCTGCACGCACATCTGCGACGTCGACTACGGCAAAATAAATATGATGCTCGGCAACTACGACTTCTGGTACGAAACCAGCCAGCTTCTTGCCCGCCAACAGCGCGACCAGAACAAAAAGAACGAACAGCGCGCAAAAGAGTTGCAGGACTTCATCGCTCGGTTTGCGGCAAACGCTTCCAAGTCCCGCCAGGCAACTTCAAGGAAAAAAGAGCTTGAAAAACTGACAATCGCAGACTTCAAGCCCTCTTTAAGAAAATACCCGTTTATCGACTTCAAGTACGAAAAGGATATCGGCAACGACATTTTAATGGTGGAGGGGCTGACGAAAAAGGGCTACTTCGAGAACGTTTCGTTCACGGTTCAAAAGGACGAAAAAATCGGAATCGTAAGCGACAAATCGACTACGGTTTCTATGCTTTACGACATTTTGACGGGCAAAGTCCAGCCCGATAGCGGCACTGTGCGCTGGGGTAAGACTATTTCGGTTTCGTACTTCCCCGAAAACAACAACGAATACTTTCAGGGCTGTAACCTTAACCTTGTGCAGTGGCTCAGCCAGTACTCGAAAGACCATTACGAGGAATACCTCCGCGGCTGGCTTGGCAGAATGCTGTTTTCGGGCGAAGAAGCGCTCAAAGAAGCAAAAGTTCTTTCGGGTGGCGAAAAGGTCCGCTGTATGCTTGCGAAAATGATGCTTGAAGGCGGCAACTTCCTTATTATGGACGAGCCTACCAACCACCTCGACTTAGAGAGTATAACCGCCTTGAACAACGGAATGAAGAATTTCAAGGGCTGTATGCTGTTCACCTCGCACGACCAAGAGCTTATGAATACCGTCGCAAACAGAATTATCGAAATCAACGGTTCGAAAAATTTTGACAAATGCGTCAATTATGACGAATATTTGGACATCATAACACAGTAAAATATTGTCGTCGACCAAATTCGACATAATTTTTTACAAAATTACAATATTTTCGTAAAAAATTCTTCATTTTTTTACAAAATTACTTTACAAACCCGAAATTGTGTAATATAATTTCTCCACAGGACAAAACGAGTGGAGAAATTTATTATGAAAACAGAAAAAATTGCTATATTTTCTAACAACGACGAATTTGTACAGGAACTCACGTCGTACATAAATGCGGTGGAGGGGTTTTCGGTTTGCGCAACGTCTTCCAACGGCAATACGGCGACGGAGATTGTTAAAAGCCAAAACCCGACGGTTGCTATCGTCGATTTGGTTTTAACGGGACTCGACGGGTTCGGCGTTCTCGATTTTATCAAAGAGAATGCGCCCGATTGCCTGACTATTGCCGTCGGCGGCTTTGTAGATGATAAAATCGTAGACCAAGCTATCGAGCACGGCGCGGTGTATTACCTTGCAAAGCCTGTCAAGGCGGAAACGCTTATGGACAGAATTACCGAGCTTTCCAACGGCAGGGCGGTAAATTATAAGGTTACTACCGATTTGCGGGATAAAAGAAAGGTCGGTTCGATTGACGAGAAGATAAGCAATATATTTATTACGATTGGCATTCCGCCGCATATCAAAGGCTTTTCGTATCTGAGGGAGGGCATAAAGCTTGCCGTTGACGACCCCTCGATTATAAACAGGGTTACGAAAGAACTTTATCCTAAAATCGCCGAAAAATTCGTGACAAGTGCAAGCAAGGTTGAAAGGGCTATCCGCCACGCAATAGAAGTCGCGTGGAACAGGGGCAGAACGGAAGCGATTTCTTCTATCTTCGGTGCAAGAGTATACATAGGGCAAGAGCGCCCCACCAATAGCGAATTTATTGCTTTGGTTGCGGACAAGCTTATTTTGGAAAGTTTATAACAATGGTAAAAAGCGACAGGCGCTTGCAAGCGCCTGCCGCTTTTTTGTTCTAGCATTACCCGCTATCAAATAGGAGGAAGGTGTCGCCGCAATTAATTGACTTTTTACCTTTATTTGACTTTACTGGTTGAAAAATGTAATAATTTATAAAAAAAAGATAAATTTTTTCATAAAGTACTTGAATTTATTTCGTTTAGGTTGTATAATAGACTAGGTAGAAAAATTAAAGGCTAGAAAAATTCTTAGCCTTAGGAGGAAATTGATGAAAAAATCTAAGTTAATGAAAGCCCTTTTGGTTTTCGGAATGAGTGTTGTAACCGCGACCTCGTTGATTGGTTTCACTGCGTGCGGCAATGACGACCACAACCACATTGACGAAGACCAGGACGGCAAATGCGATATCTGCGATACAGTTATGACCCAAGGCCCCGATAATCCGGATAACCCTAATAATCCTGACAACCCTAACAATCCGGATAATCCCAATAACCCCGATAATCCTAATAATCCCGACAACCCGGATAACCCTCCCGCACCGTCTACAAAAGAAACGGTTGTGTGGAACGTAGACGATAATTTTACTGCTACTACAGTAACTGACGAGGTTGAGTTAAAAGCTGGAATGGGCGTATATGCCGGCAAGGATTTGCTTTTTGAAGCAAGCGCAGGTAAAAAGCTTACTTATAAAGGTACAGAGGTTACCCAAACGAAAAACCGTGTAAAATTTAATGGTGATGGGGATATTACTAAAAAATATCTTCACGTAAACGTAGAGCAGACGGCGACTGTTATAGTTTACGCTTGGAGCGGTACCGGCGGAGCGCCTGCTTATTTGAAGATGTTGAACAGCACTGGTCAAGCGGTAGGTACTGCCCAGCAGGTCAGTGACGGTACTAACAGCGTTGCTTGGGCGGCAATGTTTGAAGTAGAGGCAAATACCGACTATTATATTATAAGCGATTCCACTGCTGGTTCTGGCGCAAAAAACGCAATATTTAACTATGTAGCCGTTGATTACGACTTTAAAGAAACATTTACGCCTGTTGAGGCAAAAGAACCTGAATGTGAGGTTGACGGATATTATGCTCATTCGATTTCTGATTACGGTAGATATAAGAATGAAGCTGGTGAACTTATAAGTCGTAACTCGATTGTCAGAGCTAAACTCAATCACAACTATTCGCTTAAACAAGACAGTATAACTGCTCCGACAGCAACGGAAACGGGCTCAGCAACACTTACTTGTGCAAATGGACACGAAACGCCTGTAGAACTTCCCATTCTTACAAGCGATAGGTACACGGCTCGCCCCGAAGTTGATGTGGAAGGTACTTATACTATAACGGTAGAGGGAGTACAGATTTCGTTCACGGCTACTGGTGTAGGAAAGAAAGAGACGACTTATACTGATGTTTACAAGCTTGAAAATTTCACTGGTGTAACTGTTGGTAGTGCAAAGACCGAAGGAGAGAACTGCGTTTATGCAACTTCTGGTACTGCGGTGGTTGATACTGATGGAAGTTTAAAGTGCACAAATAGCAGCGTGGCGACAACTGCCTATATATCTTTGGGTGCTCCTGTTACATCGGGTGTTGTTAAAATAACTGGCTCAATAAAAGTTGCGTCAACTAATGGTAGCTGGACATTCTTCCAACTCTTGAATTCGGATGCTGCTCCTACAGAATTTGCTGGCTTCAGAACTGGTAGTGGCGGCGCTTGGGGCTATAGATTAGAAGGCACTGGCAATCCTGCGACGCTTCCTATTACGGCGGCAACGAGTGTATATCATAGCTTTGAAATACTTATTGATTTTGATTCAAAGACTTTAAGTATTAAGGTTGACGGTAATGTAATAGCTGATAGTGTGGCGCTTGGCGCAAAGGCTACAGGCTTAAGTAGTATACACATTAATTGCAATGCGAACAGAACTATAAATCTTGCATCTGTTACGATTGCTACTCAGGA
>CAJTVA010000003.1 GCA_910579585.1 uncultured Christensenella sp. | reverse complement strand
TAACCTAAAAGGCAAATCTTTTCCCCGCGCGGCTTGCCCGCGCGGGGCTTTTCTATGCACATTGTTGATATAATACAAAAATATGCCTGATGTGTTGACAATAGGCGTATAATTTGTTAGAATATAAGTATAATATTAGTAAGAGGTAGTGCAGTGAAAACAAACGTTAATATTAAAGTTGACACAGAAGTTCGTGACGAAGCAAAAGATTTATTCAATAAAATGGGGCTTGATATGACAACAGCCGTAAATATGTTTTTACTTGCGGCTATTCGTGAAAAGGGAATACCTTTCAATGTGACGACAGTTTCTTCGAATGAAGAAGAAATTCTTAAAGTTTTTGCCGCAAAATTAAGAAACGCAGAAGCGCAGGAAAGTGCAGGGCAAATGCGTTCTTTCAGTGATTTTGTGTCGGAGTTGAAATTGAAGTATGAATAGATACAAAAGCGTGATTTTACCGCAAACTGAAAAAGATATTTATGAAACGCTTTCTACATATCTAACGAGCTTGTAAACCCGCAGGCGGCAAAAAATCTTTTAGGGCACATTATAAAAACGATTGAAATAGTTACTGAGTTCCCGTATTCGATGCCGCTTTTGAAGAATAATCTTGTTACTGATAAAAACGAATACCGTAGAGCGGACATCGATAATTTCGTCATCGCTTATAAGGTCGTTGAAGAGTCAAAAGAGGCAAGAATTATGGCGGCGTTTTATACCCCGTCTGATATCGTTCAACGTTTTCTTAAAAGAATTTAATCTATTTAAACCAAAAAAATCACGGAGATTATAATATCAATACAATGCTAAAAACTTTAACTAGTTTTTTTGATAATATTCCGGTCAGATAAAAAAATCACGGCGGGTGCCGTGATTTTTTTGGTTTGTGGTATAAGATTTATTTTGCGGGGGTAAGTTCTACCATAAAGATTGCGTTGGTGCCGTCTTTGCCCTTGATGATGTTATGGTCGCCGGCTTTAATTGTAACGGTTACTACGTAGTGGTCACCTACAGTTTCGCCCCTTATTTCTTCTCCGTCGATATTGATTCTCTGTTTTCTACCGTAGGTGATTTTTAACGTCATATCACTTGAAGTAGTAAATGATAGCGAGTTACTGCTGTCAAGCTTCAGTCCGTAGGAGTATGTAGTACCGTCTATGGTTGCAACAGTATCTTTTTCATAAGAAGCTTTGTAAGTCCAGAAGCTTGCGTTGTCAGTAGTCGCGGTGCTGCTATTGAACACAATCATTTGTCTATGGCTTGCAAATTCGTCGTAAATCGCTTTGATTTCGTTAAACTTAGCTGTTTCTTCTGCCGAAAGTTTTGCTTTTTGAGCATCAGATAAAGCTTCATAAAGGTTTACAAGTGTGCCGCCAACAGAGTGCGCGTCTTCGACTTTTGCGTTTGAAAGAGTATCTTTAAACGATAAGAAATTTTCTGTGCTTTTCAGTTCCGTCAAACCGTCAGTCAGCTTTTTCAGCGAGGCAGCAGGAACTTCGCCGCGCCTGTCTTCGTCACCGTTCAAGTCGTTATAAGCGTCTTGAACTGCATTGAACCAGTCATAAAGCTTATCTAACGTTGCGGTTGACTTAATATTTACGTCTTCCGCGGTCAAATCGGGTAAATCATTTAATCTGTTAATTACATTAGCCACAGCAAAGCCGTCAAAAGTTTTCCAAGCAGTGGTGAGAGTGGCATAGTTTGTTACTTTTGCCTGATTTTCAACCGATAGTTTATTATAAGCGGTTTGTGCCGCATTAATCTTTATGTAAGAGTCAGCTGTAACTTCGCCAATATACTCAATACGCTTAACTACATATTCCGCAAGCAAATCTTCATAAGCGGCGGAAGCTTTTGCAAAGCGTTCTATAAGTTCCGCGTCGATTTGCTCGACTTCATTGCCAATTAGCGAGCTGTAAGCTTCTTTGGCTTGGCTTATAACGTATTCACTGCTGATAGTTATAGTGGAGGGGATAGCCGCAAGTGCCGTTTTAGCCGCTTCAACTCTTGCTTCAGAGTTCCCTTCGCCTTCAACAAACGTGATATCCGTTAAAGTGCTTTCTTTGTCTTTCTGCCCGCTGGCAACGATATAAGTTCCGGTAGGAAGAATAACTGTTTTCGTGCCGGTGAAGCTTTCAAGCCAAACTCTGCCGTAATTGTCGTATAAATCGGGGGCGACATCACCTATTGAAGTTGAGGTAAGCGTTACTTCCGTCATACCTGTAAGTTTGAATACAACTATTTCACCCTTAGCCTTGCCGCCTTTCGGTAAAGTTATGTTTGAAGGGTTTTGCGGGGTAGTCGTCGTTTTCTGCTGTGTTATCGGGGGCTCGAAACCTAACGCGCCCGCTTCGTATAAAACTCTAGTTCTTGCGGCAACGGGGTCATCTAAAAGAGCCTCTGTTGTCTTAGTATTTGAGTCATAATAGAATTGCGAGGGGTTAGTATCAAATGAGGAGTAGTCCGTACTTCCATATTTACAGTTGTTGCCGACTTTTTGCTCTCGGCTGGTTACGCTAGACATTGTATTCGTGCCGAAGCATTGCGTTACAACGTCGTTCCAGCTCTTCGCGCTTCCACCTGATTTGCCGTCAGTTACGTTTTTACTGCCTTCATAGTAATTTGCTTCACTGAACATATAGCAGTTTGCGCGAAGGGAGTGAACGTAGCTTAAAGCGGCTTTTGAAATGTGAGAGTAAGGCGATTTTGCCGCAGCATCGCCGCAAACGTAATTGTTATAGAAGTGACAGTTTGATTGTCTTAATAAAGGAATACGAGAACCGCAGTTGTACCACATATTGTGGTGCATAGATATGTTGTATTGAAGCGAATCGTCGGAAGAACCGATAAGGTTTGTTTTGTGGCACCACTCAAAATAGTTATAGGAGCAGGTGTAGTATTCGCCGCGCTTAAAGTCACAGCTTCCGTCGCCTTCTGCCTTATCGCTTTCGGCCGGATTTGCACAGTAACCGGGAAGGAAAGTGTTGTGGTGTACCCAGCATCTTGCAACCGCCGCAGTGATTTGACTGCCTGATTGCTGACCTTCCATACCAATAGCGTCCTCGGGGTATTCTGTAAAGGTAAGGTTTCTTACCTCAAAGCTGGTGCCCTGCCCGCTAGTAGCGTCAGTTCCGATAACGTAGTGGAAGCCCCAGCCTTTAATTACCGAGTTATCTCCAACACCTTCAAGCGTAACGTTTTTAAGGTTTTTTAAACGTGCCATATGACCGTTATCGCCGACGCCGCCGCCTTCTTTGGTGTCATTATAAGCAGTTAATCCCTCGGGGGTAGTTACAGTACCGAGAAATCTTATGACAATTGGTCTGTCTATTGCTTTAAACGAGAGTTTGCCACCGTTAGCCGCATCGTAAGTGTTGCTGGGGACTTTATTTTTCTTACTTCCTGCATTGCTTGCCGTATATTGGTTATTGTTTAACCACCAACCGATACCGTCCGCATTCTTGCCGCCCCAATCATTTCCGGGAATTTTGAACATAGCTTTTGCGACGTCGGGGTCTGTTGTAGCTAAATCACGCATTACCGTGTCTTTATTTTCTTCGGTGACATAGATAACGAGAGCGTTATCTTTTAATGTTCCGTCGTCATTATATGCTCCGACACCGGTGTAAGCGGGTTCGGTCGACTTTCTGTTGAAATGCGCATAGCCTGAACGGTCATATGAGGTGACGGTTACAGGTGCAGGAAGTTTTGTTGTGCCGATTTGCACGTCGTATTTTCCTGCGGCTAAGCCGAGAATATCGACCCTTGTCGTAGAGCTGTCTAGCGCACGGACAAGTTCTTTATCTACGGTTTTCCAGTTTTCGGTACCTGATTTGGTATATTTGACTTCCGTGCTTGCATTGCCGGAAAACGCAACTGCTAAGCTTTCGTTGTTGCCCTCTACGCTGTGTATGTTCGAAGGTAAATTTGCCCATTTAGCGTATAGTGTAATGTTAGAAGTGACAGGTTCGGTGAAAGTATATTCATTGATGTAGCCTGATTCCTTATACCAGCCTACAAACATTTTGCCTGCAGTTTCGGGGTCATTCGGCTTAACAGCCAAACCGCCGTATGTAATAGACTGTGAAAAAACGCCGTCAGTGAAAGATACAATGACAGGCTCGCCCTCGTTTGCCGGCTTAAGGGCAGGAGTATAGTCACCCGTTAAAGTGCCGATATCCTTAGAACCGGTAAACTTGAAATTGTCCGAGGAGCCGCCGACGGAGCTTACGCCGTCCCAATACTTGGTCCAGTCAATTCCTTCGCTTCCGTCGTCGGGCGGAACAAATACGTCATCGGGGTCAACATAGCCCGGTTCGTCAGGCGGAAGTTCATCTTCCGGGTTGTCAGTGTTGCAGGCGACAGTCGAAATTCCCATAGTGATAATAACGGACGCGCACAGCAGAGCTTTTAATGTTTTTTTAAGTTTTCTCATCATTTCTCCTATTTTCCTAATATATATTATATCACTGCGTTTTATAATAGTCAACGTTTTTGAAAATTCTTTGCAATTATTGTAAGTTATTTACAACAATAAGCGTGAGCAGGATATTGACATTTTCGCCGGAAAATTATAAAATATAATATATACATAAATATAATTGCGCCGCGTTAGGCGGGGTGGTCTGTATGGAAAATAAAAACGAGAAAAACTCTTCTGAAAACCTTGCGCTTGTGCCTGTTTCGCAAAAGGCGGAAAAGCAGAGCGGTAAGCTGACTATCTACGAATACGAACAAAAATATACGAAAAGGCAGAATATACGCGGCGCGAAAATACTTTTGAATTTAGCCGCAACCGTTATAGGTCTGTTTTTGTTTGCGTGCCTGTTTTTCGTCGCAAAGAACGTCTACGACATCAACCAATACGCAGGTTATGCGGCGGCAGGAGTCTGCCTGATACTTTATATAGTACTGTTTATTGTTCCCGTCGTTAAAATTATGAAGTCACCGTACTTTATAACGAACGTGAACGTGCATACCGTATCGGCGGCACAGAAGCACAACAGAAAAGTTCGGCGCGAAATCGCCGATAAAATAATCGATTTAACGGCAAAAGTCGACGGCGTCGGCTGGTATGACTCAGCAACCGTCGGCGAGCTTGCAATCGCTGTCAAGGCAGGCAACGATAAAGGCATAATGAACGTGTTGACGAAGCTTTACACGGGTAGCGTCAAGAAGACGGCAAACGACCTGATTTTTAAAAGCTCGATGAAGTCGGCGATGTATTCCGCGCTTTCGCAAACAAGCAAGGTTGACGCGGCGTTGGTCGTATTTTTGAATTTGCAGCTCGTCAAAGACCTTGTGTTTTTATACGGTTTCAGACCGTCGGATGCAAAGCTGGTTAAAATTTTCGGGCGGGTGTTTCAGAATGCGCTGATAGCCTACGGGCTCGGTGGTTTGAAAATCGGTAACAGCTTAGTCAAAACTATGGGCGATACGGTTAAAGGAATACCCATTCTCGGCGCGGCTATTTCGGCAATAGTCGACTCTTCGGTGCAGGGGTTGACGAACGGGGTTTTAACTGCGGTAATGGGTTATCAGACGATTAAATATCTCAGTCAGGAGTACAGATTGCAGGAAATTTTGGACGGAGTCGAACTTGCCGAAACCGAAGTGGAAATAGAGGAAACGTGCAAAAAGCTTGAAAAAGAGTTAAAGGGCAAAAAACCGCAGGCAGCTTAAAATTCAAGAAGCTCCCCCGATGCGTTCGGGGAAGCTTCTTTTTAATTATTAATCAAGGAGCAAAAAATGAAAATTTTAGTCACGGGCGGCACCGTTTTCGTAAGCAAATTTATGGCGGAATATTTTGCGGACAGGGGGAACGATGTTTACGTTCTTAACCGCAACACGAAGCCGCAATTGCCGAACGTAAAACTGATTGAATGCGACCGCAAACAAATTAACGGGCGGTTAAAAAGCTTGCGTTTCGACGTCGTTATCGACGTAACATCTTATACGGCAGAAGATATAAACGCGTTGCTCGACGACCTTGTAAGCTTTGAAAGTTTTATTATGATAAGTTCGAGCGCGGTTTATCCCGAAACGCTTAAAATGCCTTTTAAAGAAAGCGATAAGTGCGGTAAAAATAAATTTTGGGGCGATTACGGCACGAATAAAATAGCCGCCGAAAACGTTTTATTAAAAAGAGTTCCTACCGACTACATTATAAGACCGCCGTATTTGTACGGCGAGTATAACAATATTTATAGGGAAGCTTTCGTTTTCGACTGCGCCGAAAGGAATGCACCGTTTTATTTGCCGAAAGACGGCTCTGCGCCGTTGCAATTCTTTCACGTCGAAGATTTATGCAGGTTTGTTGATATGTTAATTAGAACAAAACCGACTAGAAATATTTTCAACGTGGGCAACCCAATTGTCACCGTCAAAGAGTGGGTAGAGTGCTGTTATGCGGCTGTCGGTAATACTTCGGCTTTTATAAACGTTACCGACGAAATCGAGCAACGCAATTATTTTCCTTTTTACGACTACCCGTATGCGCTTGACGTAACCGCGCAAAACGAACTTATGCTCAAGCTTTTGCCGTTGGAAAAGGGGCTAAAGCGTGCATACCGTTGGTATAAAGAAAACAAAAGCGCAGTAAAGCCCAAAAATTATTTTGATTTTATCGAACGGAATTTTAAATAATTATTTTTGTTCCAAATAGAGAATTTCTTTACCGAGATTTTTAGCATATTCTATTTCTTCCGTGACAGAATTACCGATATATCCGCCCACGTTAACAACGAAAATAGCGTCGGATATATCGATTTTTTTGTAATGCGCCTTTGTAACATTCCGTAATTCAGTTTGATTTAAAACTTTATCCGCGCAGTTATAAACAGGCTGTATAACGCAATAGCCTTTTTCAGTTTCCAGTTCGGTTGCGATTCTCATTATTTCTTCCGAAAATCGCATACTCCCGCAAATCGTAACAACTTTCATATTCATTTATTTTTTATAGAAAATCAAGGTCATATTCGTGTTGATTTCCTTAATTCTATTTGTCTTACGGTAACCCGTTTTCTCATATAAATGGCAGATGGCAGATTCCTGTAAAATAGTTTCTAATTCCCAGTTTAATGCGCCGTGAATATTCTCAGCTTGTAAAATAGCTGATTGAGCATACCCTTTATTGCGGAATTCAGGCAATATGAATAGCGGTGAAATACGTTTCGGTTCAGTACTTGGTTTTTTATCTACAACTCTGATTGCGCCGATATTTCTGCCGTTCAGTCTTATAAAATAGAAATAAGTAAACGGTTGTCTTAACCGCATTATTACTTTATCCAAGGGCTCGTTTGCAGGACTTGTATCAAAGTCTTTATATTTTTCAAACAACTCTGCAAAAGCTGATTTTTGCATCTTCCAAATTTCTTCGGCGTCTGTTACGTTTGCTTGTACTAATTCAATGCTCATTCACTTTACCTATACGTTTACCAATTCGAAAACTTGTTGAATTTCGTTTTGTCGCGTTTGCAGTAAATCGTTTAATGAATCGGTTTGACAAACGGAAACTCTTTCGACCGTTTTGATACCCAGATGCCCGAAATAGTGCTGAATAGAATTTAAAATCAGCTCGTTTTCCTGTTGCCTGATTCCTGCACGGACGGCTATTGCAATTCTTTTTATGGTTTTATCGGCTTTATATTTGCGGTTCGGGTTTGTATCGCCGTAAGGGGTAGTTCTGTCGAAAAGCGTCTTAAGCTGTGCGGGAACGTCTGCCCACCAGGACGGAGCGGCAATTATAACGTAATCTGAATTTAAAATATCTAGCACAACATTTTTAACACCGTCGTTTTGAACACATTCGCCGCTTGTATAACACTTTTTACAGCCGTAACAGTAATTCATTTCAATTTCGCTTACGCAATATTTTTTTACGACGGCGGTAGAAGCGTCTATTCCATTAATCCATTTATCGACAAGATATGCACAACTGCCGTTAGTGTGCGGACTGCCGATAATGCAAGTAACTTTTAACAAAATTGCCCCCGAATTTATTTAATTTATGATATCACATTCTTAAAAGTTTGGCAAGAGGCATATAACAAAAAAACCTGAACCAAACCTTTGGCTTTGGTTCAGGTTAATTTTGGTGCCGGTGGTGGGGGTCGAACCCACACGGTATCACTACCACGGGATTTTGAGTCCCGCGCGTCTGCCAATTCCACCACACCGGCAAATAGCTTATTTATTATATTATAAAGCAATACAAAAATCAAGCGTTTTCAAGTTTTAGTATTGATTTTCTTTCCCGAAAGTGGTAAACTTATTACTATGGAAAAATTAGTTTTAATTGACGGCAACAGCCTTTTAAACAGAGCGTTTTACGCGACCCCCGTGTTTTCGACTTCGGGCGGTATGCCTACAAACGCGATATTCGGCTTTATCAAGCTTTTATTTAAAATTCAGACCGATTTAAAACCCGAATATCTGGTTGTTGCTTTCGATATGAAAGCCCCGACTTTCCGCCACAAAATGTACGACGGCTACAAGGCGACGAGGAAGCCTATGCCCGAGGACTTGGCGGTGCAGGTTGAGCCTTTAAAAAACCTTCTTAAAGCGATGAATATTGCTATCTGTCAGCGAGAGGGGATAGAAGCGGACGATATTTTAGGCACGCTTTCTAAGAAATTCAACGTCCACAGCTACCTTTATACGGGCGACAGAGACAGCTATCAGCTTGTTGATGACAAAACCGACGTCCATTTTACTAAACGCGGGGTTACTGACCTTTTAAAACTTAATAAAGATAATTTCAAGTCCGAAATCGGGATAGAGCCGTGGCAAGTAGTTGACTTAAAAGCGCTTATGGGCGACAGTTCGGACAATATTCCCGGCGTTCCGGGAATCGGTGAGAAAACTGCGTTGAACCTTTTGAATGCTTACGGCTCGCTCGATGGAATTTACGAGCATTTAGACGAGCTGAAAGGCTCGGTTCTTACGAAAATTTCATCTAATAAAGAGCTTGCTTATCTGTCTTACAAACTTGCGACTATTGACAGGAATTGCGACCTCGATATAATCCTTTCCGACTGCGTTACGCCGACAAAATATAACGCGGAAGTCAAGAAACTTTTCGGCGAGTTTGAGTTCAGAAGTCTGTTAAACTTAAATATTTTCGAGGAAACTGACGGTAAGACCACCGCTGAAGTGACCTATCCCGAGAAGATAAATTGCAAATCTTTTGAAGAAATTCGCCCCGTTTTAGAAAAAAACACTCAATTTTGCGCCGTTCTGGGTGACGGCACGGCGGAAATTTTTGTCGACGGGAAAGAATATTCCCTTACCGTGTCAAGCGACCTTTTGTCGGGCGATAATATTAGCGGAAGCGATTTCGACAGCGTCCTGCGCGCGATTTTTTCAAATTCCGAAAATAAAGTCCTTACATTCGACTGCAAGCGCCAGATGCATTTTTTGAAGAGCCTAGGTATTGATTTTTCTTGCGATTTTGAAGATTTACTGCTTGTAAACTATCTTTGCGATTATGAAACGGCATTCTTGCCGCTTAAAGATTTGTGCGGATATTATTCGTACGATTACGCGTTTTCGGCGTTTGCCGTCTCTGAAATTTTCAAAAAGGCTTTTAAAAGGCTTGAAGCCGAAAATATGAAAGAGCTGTACGAGCAAATCGAAAAGCCGCTTGTCGGCGTTCTTTACGGTATGGAAGAGGTCGGTGTCAAAGTCAGCGTAAAAGATATGGACGAGCTCGCGAAACACTTCCGTGACCGTGCCGACGAATATAAGTGGAAAGTTTTTAAGGCTTGCGATAAGGAATTCAATATAAATTCCCCTATGCAATTAGGCGAGGTGCTTTTTAATCTCGGCGTAACCGAGGTAAAGAAGAAAAAGACAGAAAATAAGTTCTCTACAAGTGCCGAGGTTCTTGAAAAAGTCGTTGACAAGCACCCCGTAGTAGCGGACGTTTTAAAATACAGGTTCTATCAGAAGATTTCTTCGACCTATCTTGACGGCTTCAAGCCGCTTATAGGAAGAGACGGACTTATTCACACTACTTTCCACCAGACCGTTACAACGACGGGCAGGTTGTCGAGTTCTAATCCGAATTTGCAAAATATCCCTATCCGCGACGATGAGGGAAAGGTTTTAAGAAAAATTTTCGTTGCGCGCGAAGGAAACGTCTTTATCGACGCAGACTATTCTCAGATTGAGTTAAGGCTTTTAGCGCACTTTTCGGGCTGTAAAGAGCTGATTGACGCATACAAAGAGGAGAAAGACGTTCACGCAACGACCGCCGCGCAGGTGTTCGGGGTGTCGTTTGAAGAAGTTACGTCTAAAATGCGCAGGGAAGCCAAAGCGGTCAACTTCGGAATAATTTACGGAATAAGCGATTTCGGGCTTGCGCGCAACCTCAATATTTCCACCGCAAAAGCAAAAGCCTATATCGAAAAATATTTCGAAACTTACAGCTCGATAAAAGATTATATGAACAAGAACGTAGAGTTTGCAAAAGCCAACGGCTACGTAAGTACGTTGACGGGCAGAAAGCGGGTAATTCCAGAAATTAAATCGCCTAACTATAACATAAGACAGTTCGGTGAGCGCGCCGCAATGAATATGCCGTTGCAGGGGTCAAGTGCGGACATTATAAAAATCGCTATGGTGAACGTTGATAAAGCGCTTAAAGAAGAGGGATTAAAAGCAAAGCTTATTTTGCAGGTTCACGACGAGCTTGTCCTCGAAGCGCCCGAAGAAGAAGCGGAGCGCGCCGCGGCAATTTTAAAAGATAAAATGGAGAACGCGGTCAGCCTTAAAGTACCTTTGACGGTTGAAGTGCACACGGGTAAGAACTGGTATGAAGCAAAATAGTTTGAAATTTGCAATTACGGGGGGGATTGGCAGCGGCAAATCGACCGTTGCCGAAATCATAAAACGGAAAGGTTACGCCGTATTTTCCTGTGACGAAATTTACAAAGAGCTGTTGCTTGACGCTGAATTCAAAGCTAAACTTTCACTTAATTTCGACGGAATTATAAGCGCTGACGGGAGCTTGGACAGAAGTAAACTTTCGGAAATAGTGTTTAACGACAAGTCGGCTTTGAAACGTTTGAACGCGCTTACCCACCCCGCTATAATTGAAGAAGTTTTAAAAAAAAGCAGTGGGCAAAAAATATCCTTTACCGAAGTTCCGCTTCTTTTCGAGAGCGGTTTAGAGAAGTATTTTGACGGCATAATCGTTATTTTGCGCGATATGGACAAAAGAATTGCCGCTGTGTCAGTCCGCGACAAAATAGATCGTGAAAGGGCGATTTTGCGCATAAAATCGCAGTTAAACTATGAAAATTACGACTTTGCGAAGTACTATGTCATACATAATGACAGTAATTTCGAGGATTTAAAGGCAAAAACAGAGAACATTTTAGAAAAAATCATATAAAAGAAACGTGCCTTATATAAGGCGCGTTTCTTTATTTCAATAAGGCTTTTTTATATTCGGTTCCCCAGTCGGATAATGCGTCGAATATGGGTTTAAGCGTTTTGCCGAGTGCGGTAAGGGAATACTCCACGCGCGGCGGCACTTCTGCAAAAACTTCCTTCTCGATTATGCCGTCGTATTCCAAAGCCCTTAAGTCGTCGGTTAAGACTTTTTTGCTTATGCCCGGGATAGACTTCAAAAAATCGGTAAAACGTTGTTTTTCGTTATAAATGAGGTTGCGGATAATAAGCAGTTTCCACTTATTGCATATAAGTTGCACAGTTGTTGCAACGGGGCATTCGGGTAATTCTTCTCTCGTCAGCATAATTAACTCCTTTTGGTGATTGTATCAAGAATAGTGCCGTAAGTCAATAGTTTAAAAAAGAAACCAAGTAACTTTTTTATTGTCAGATAATAGAAAAGTAACGTTCTTGCGCTTGGCTTTCGCTTTTGCTATACTCAGGCTACAAATTCAATCGGAGGTTTTTTATGAACAATTTTAAGAAAATCAGCGTTACCGAAGAGGCGCGCACGGAGCTGCACGACGCGCTCAATCTTACAGGGGCGGAAGTCAGTATAAACACTTTGCCTGCCGCAACAAGCGTGCCGTTCGTTCACTCGCATAAAGAGAACGAAGAGATTTACGCCGTATTAGACGGAGAGGGGAAAGCCGAAATAGACGGGGAAAACGTTCCTCTGAAAGCAGGCGATTGGCTGCGCGTATCCCCGTCGGCGAAAAGGCGGTTTTTTGCTTCGGATAAAACAGTGTTAAAATATATCTGCATTCAGGTTAAAGAGAATTCTTTACAAGGTTACACGATAACGGACGCAGTCGTCTAGTTGCGGATTTTTTCAACCTTTTTTGTCATTATCTTTCTGCCGATATTCTCGTACAAAAATTTTTTTATGCCGTGGTATTCTTGCTTATATTCAAGGTAAAATTCGTCGGGGCTGTTGAATACTCCCAAATCTTTTATAACCGCTTGTTGCTGTACCGTCGTGTTTTCGCCTTTCCAATCAATCTGCAAGTTTGTAAAATCTTCTACGGCTACCGCATAGTCGAAAAACTTCCCCGTATGTTCGGGGAACAGCTTTCGCAAGCCTGAAATATACGCTTTGTCGCAAATTGCGCCCTCTAAACTTAACCATTCTCCGCGGAAGAACACTTCCGCCCAGGTATGGACGATAAAAGGAGGGGCTAGCTTTGACATTATTTTCGGCATAAGACTGCGTTGAAAAACTTTTGTGACCTTTGTGCCGTGTAATCTGCAAGGTACATCAACGGCGCGGAGCAGTGCCATAAGTAGTGTCGCTTTTGTATTGCATTGCCCGAAGCCGTCTGCAAGAACTTGGGTCGCCGTAAGATTATCGTATTTGTTATAACCTAGCGGAATTTCATTCTGAACGAAATCGTAAATTGCGCCTATTTTGTCAAATTCAGCTAAATCTATCCATTTTCGCGTGCTTACTAAGTCTGATATTTCTTGCGTCTTATAGTTAAGCAATCGTGTGTTTGTTAGATATTTTTCCATAAAAAAGTACCAACCTTTAATTGATACTTAAATTATATCTTATCGCTCAAATAAAAACTTTCAAAAAATCGCTATCTTTAACGGACTGAGAAGCGGGCATACCCATCCATTTTTTGACGGTTGCCGCAAAATGCGACGGGCTGTCAAACCCCGCAAGCATAGCCGCTTCGGTTGCGGTTTTGCCGTTTGTTAAGGCTATAAACGCTTTTTCAAGCTGATGAAAAAGAATATAGCTTTTTAACGGAATGCTGGTTTGTTCGCGGAAGAGGTGGGATAATCGGCTCGCAGACAGAGAAACTTTATCCGCGAAGCTTTCAATTGAGTGTCTGTAACAGTCACAGTTTTGCAAAAGTTCCAGAACTTTATTAATTCGTTCGTCTAAAATTTTGGTGCGTTTGCAAACGCCCAAATATTCGGCGAAGTTATCCACAAACTCCGCATATTGCCGTTTATCGGTTGCAGTCAAAAGCTTTTTAGCCTCTTTTTGCAGTTCGGCAATACCTTCTTTATCGAAAATAAAATAATTGCCTTGTATTTTATAGGTCAGCTCGCTTGCAAACCCTGAAGTCGGCTCGACCAGTATCGAAAGCTTTACCGTGTCGCAACTTTCGACCGAATGAGGCGCATTTTTGTTAACAATGACGCCATTTACCGCTGATACAAGTATTTACGACGGTAATTAGCAACGGTTCGTCAAAGCTAAAAAATATTTGCAAAACGCAATGGGAGTGGCTGACCGCACTCAAATTTTCGCTAATAAATACTATATTGTCTTTGTCCCAAAAGATTTTAAGCATATTTTGCTTGTCCTAATAATTTATAAAATCATAAAAGAGAGTGCAGTAAATACTGCACTCTCTTTTCTTTGGTGCACTCGACAGGAGTTGAACCTGCATGGGGTTAACCACAAGATCCTTAGTCTTGCGCGTCTGCCAATTCCGCCACGAGTGCTTATTTAAAAAGCAAGATTGATTTTATAATATTTTAAACGCATTGTCAAGCCAAAATTAATCTTAATTAAAAAATTTTCTTGCGCGATGCAGGTTCTTTTTTTGTTACCATACAAATAAGCTAAATTATGAGTTTGTCCTTCCTGCCCGCAGAGGTGCTTTCGGCAGTCAGCCATTTGAACTACAACAAGCTTTCGGAAATCAGGCTCAGAAAGGGTCAGCCCGTTATCGTTGAGTATTGCGGCAGGTATGTTTACCTGGGAGGTAGCGGGGTTGCGGCGGGCGCGAAAGACGGAATAGCTGTTGCCGAAGTTACGCCCGTTCTCAACGCGGCGACAGGCGGGTGTGTTTACGGTTTTACCGAGCAGATGAAAAACGGCTTTATAACCGTCGGTCACGGCGTGCGGATAGGCGTTGCCGGTGAATACGTTACCGAAAACGGAGCTGTCACTACCATAAAGAACGTTACTTCTTTAAATATCCGCATTCCGCACGATATAAAGGGTTGTGCCGACAGTCTTTTTAAAACGCTTTTTTCGGGCAAACCCCAAAGTACGCTCATATTCTCTAAACCCGGAATGGGCAAGACGACTATGCTCCGCGATATTGCGCGAAAGCTAAGTCCGAGAATGAACGTCCTTATTTTTGACGAAAGGGGGGAAATTGCCGCTTTGGACGGTTACGGCGAGGGCTTCGATTTGGGAACGGTGGACGTGGTGCGGTGCTATTCCAAACTCGGCGCCATTTCGAGTGCGATTCGGGCAATGAAACCCGACGTCATCGTTACGGACGAGCTTTATGGCGAAGAAGATTTGAAGGCGGTGCAGTACGCCGCGGATTGCTCGGTTACGGTTATCGCTTCGTCGCATATAACAGACAGAGAAAAGCTGAAAAAAACTCCTTTCGAGTATTTTGCGGAGATAAAAAGTCTTGGCGGGAAACCCGTGATTTATGATAAAAATTTTAATTCTTATTGCGATTGTCGGGCTGACGACGGCGCTGGGAGTATTCCTTTCGGCGAATAAAAAGAAGCGAATGCAGGTTTTTTCGGAGCTGTGCGAGTTCAACGACAGACTGATTATGAATCTGAAATTCAGTAAAAACCCGCTTGATAAGGTTGCGGCGGACTTTAAACATATTCCGACGGCTCTTAAAGGCGGTAAGGTTCTCGACGGCAAGGACGGGGAGATAATATCCGATTATTTTTTAAATTTGGGTAAAAGCGACGCAACCTCGCAGATAGATTACCTGAACGGCAAAAAGGAACAGCTTCAAAGGTACCGTGACGAAAGCCAGACAAAATATAAAAAATACAGCTCGCTTTATATAAAGATCTTCTTTATGGTCGGCGTCCTGATGGCGATTCTATTAGCATAAACTACGCAACCCAAAATCACACTTTTGGGTTAGCGCCCCCAATTTGTGGCTTTGCTACCTCAGCAGAGGGAATGCCGCAATTATATATGTGGTTGCACTTAGAATTGCGGGCAGGGAGGCTGCGCCTCCGAAAATCGTAAATTTCGCAGGCGCAGAATAGCCGAGAAATTTGTGAAATGGTTTTTTTATGGATATAAGCATAATTTTTAAGATTGCCGCGATAGGCATAATTATTACGATTATCTGTCAGGTTCTGAAAAAATCGGACAGAGACGATATTGCGACGATTGTAAGCCTTGTCGGGCTTATTATAGTTCTGACCGTCGTAATAACGATGATTTCCGACCTCTTTTCGCAGATAAGACAGCTTTTTGATATGTTCTGATGTACGTTTTCCGTCTTTGCTGTATCGCCGTGGTTACGGCTATAAGCGCTTTCATTTTAAAACAACATAAATCCGAACTCGTTCCGCTGTGTCTTACTGCAGGCGGAATAATAATCTTTCTCTATGCTTTCGACTATCTGACCGAGAGCATAGAATTCCTTAAAACTTTCACCCAAAGCACGGGAATAGATAACGAAATTATCCGCACTGTGTTCAAGATAGTGGGTATAAGTTTTCTTATAGAACTTACGGCAAGCTCCGTCAAAGAGCTGGGCTTCGAGGGGGTGGCGGACAAGCTCGTATTATGCGGAAAAATTATTTTATTCGTGGTGGCTATACCTATCCTTTCAAGCACTTACAAAATAATCGTGTCGCTCATAAATCTTGCCTGAAAAAAATTTTTATCGCCTTTTTGTTGCTTATCGTAGTAATACTTCTCGCCTGCGCGGGAATTTCCGCCTTTGCGGAGGACGGACGGGAGGAGCTGACCGAAAACATTTCCAAACTTCTGGCTGATTTGGACTTGTCCGATTTACAGAAGTATTTGGACGAGAACGGCGACAACTACCTTTTCAATTTTGGCGGTACGGCAAAAGAGATAGTCGAATACCTTATCAACGGCAACCTCGGCACTGAATACGGCGGATTTTTAAACGAGCTTTTTTCGATAATCTTCAAGGACGTTATAAATCTTATTCCGGCGTTCGCGACGGTTACGGCAATTTCGCTTTTGTCGGCGGTCGTATCCGCCGCGGAGGGAAGTATTCTTGGCAAATCGTCCTCGAAAATCGTCTATCTCGCCTGCTATTCATTAATAATTTTAATTATTTCTTCTATGCTAATCGGCATCGTCGGCGAGTGTACCGACTGCATAAACGGCGTAAAGAAGCAAATTGAGATTTTTACGCCCATTCTTGCGACCCTGACCGTGCTTACCGGCGGAACGAGTTCAGCGGCAATTTATCAGCCCTCGGCGGTGTTCCTTTCGGGCGGGGCGGTAGAGATAGTCAGTTGCTTTATATTTCCCGCGACGGTGGGCGTAGTGGTGCTGAATTTTATGTCGAAGTTCAACCCGCAGATGTCTTTTTCGGGCGTTACGGCGCTTCTTAAAAGCCTGATGAAGTGGATAATCGGCATAACGGTCACCGTATTCAGTATATTTATAACGGCTCAAAGCTCGGCTAGTTCGCTGTTTGACGGAATAATTTTCAAAGCGACAAAGTACGTCGTATCGAATTCCGTTCCCCTCGTCGGCAATTTCCTCTCGAGCGGGTTCGATATGCTTTCGTCGGCGGGACTGTTGATAAAAAGTTCGGTTGGGGTATGCGGGATAATTCTTCTGCTGTTTGAAATAATTCAGCCTGTTATAACCCTGATTTCGTTTTCGATAATACTGAAAATAGTCGGCGCGATAGTCCAGCCGATAGGCGAAAGCGTGCTGTACGGGCTTTTATCTGACCTTTCCAAAGATATAGAATACTTTATCGCAGGGCTTTTGACCGTTGCGTTTATGTATGCGCTGGTCATAATGCTGATAATCAACTCGGCAAACAGTTTCATATGAAAGTTTACTTACTTACCGCGGCGGGCGTAATTTTTTTATCGGTTATCGTATCGCTGATATTGCCCGACGGAAAACTCAAAAAAAGCGCAACGTTCGTTATGCGGATAATCTGTATATTCGCACTTATTCAGCCTATTTCGGGACTGTTCAAGTTAAAAGACGCGTCTGCGCTGGACGGGGATTATTTCGATTACGAATACGTCTGTTCGGTTTACTCCGACCACCAGAGCGAGCAACTCGGGTTACTTCTTGAAAAAAAGTTTCAGGTTGCCGCCGACTGTACGGTGGACGTGGGGTATAAGGACGGGCAGTTTGAAGTAAAAAAGGTGGAGGTATGCGTAGATGTAAATAATGAAAAAATAATTGAAGAAATTTACGCATATTTGGATGGGCTCAAATATATAAATATAACAGTATATGCGAAAAGTTCTTAACTTTGTGAATGATAATAAAAAGATAATTATAGTAGTTATCCTGATAATCGTTCTTGTCGGTACGATATACTTTATCAATAAAGCAACCGAAAAAGCCCCCGCTTTCAGCGATACGGCAAAAAGCGAAACCGAAGTAAAGCTTACAGGGATACTCAGTTCGATTGAGGGCGTCGGCGCAACCGACGTTATGATAAACGAAAGCACCGACGGTATAAAAGGCGTCGTAATAGTTTGCGAGGGCGCAAACAACATTATGACCAGAAACAATATATTAAACGCGGTGTCTACGGCGTTAAATATAGATAAAAATTTAATAGCAATATATTCAATGAATAATTAAGGAGAAATTTATGTCTAAAAAGAAAAAAATCATCATTATGTCCTCCCTCGTGTTCTTGCTTGCGGTTACCGCAGTTTTGAACGTACTGCTCGCAACCAACGTTTTCGCTTCGGGCGATTCGCAACAGACGTTGGCTACGTCAAACTACTTCACGACGTTCCGTGCCGAACGGTCTACGACGAGAAGCGAAGAGCTTTTGCAGCTTGACAGCGTAATCGCAACTTACGAAGAAGGCAGCGAAAAGCATCAGGAAGCGGTTGCTCTCAAAATGAAAATAGTCGAAATGATGGAAAACGAGCTTCTTCTCGAAACCCTCATTAAATCCCGTGGCTTCTCCGACGCAGTTGTATCCATCGGAATGAATTCCGACAACGTAAACGTTTTCATCAACGCTAACGAGCTTGACTATAACACCGCGCTTACAATTTATACTATGCTTGTCGAAGAAGTCGGCACCGACCCCGGTAGCATAATAATTCTGCCCGTATATTCTCAGGTTTAACTAAATTCGCCCAAAGTTAGTTGCAAAATATTTAAATATGTGTTATACTAACTGAAAGGAGAAATTTTATGGCGCATATGAGGCACGACCCGACTACTACGCAGAAGGGTAAAATAACCTATAATCCGAATATAGTCAGCGGAATCGTTGCGCTTGCGATAAACGAAGTCGAGGGGGTGTCCCTTCTCAACAATAAAAACAAGGGCGTAAAACTCAACTTCGAAAAACAGGGCATAGTTGCCGACATCAGCGTAAAGGTTGACAGCAACTGCAACGTTTCGTCGCTTGCGTTCAAAATTCAGCAGTCGATAAAGCACAACGTGGAATCGATGACGAAGTACAAGGTTGCCAAAATCGACGTTCATATTCAGGACGTAAATTTCACTGACGGAGCAGCAATTTAATAATCGGCCGTTAATCCCTTAAAGAAATTTAAGGGATTAATAGCGTTTTACGGCAAAATTTTTGCGAGAGGGAGTTTTATGAGAGCAAAAGCAAGGGAAGTCGCGTTTCAGATTGTCTTTGCTTCGCGGTTCGGCGAAGCGGAAAAAGGACTGAAAACCGCGATGTATAAAAACCTTAATAAAGACGACGTGGAATATTGCGAAAGGGTTTTGTCGCTCGTAGAAGAGCACGAAACCGACTTTACGCAAATTTTGGACGAACGTTCCCGCGCTTTTCCTGAGTCGCGACTTTTCCCCGCGGATAAAAGTATTCTTTTAATCGCCCTTGCGGAAATCTTACATATGGACGATATTCCTTTCGCCGTGTCTGTGAACGAAGCGGCGAATATCGCTTCCAAATATTCTTCGGAAAAGAGCGCGTCGTTTATAAGCGGTATCTTATCGGGGGTTAAAAAGGTTTAATGTACGCCTTGATTGACGGAAAAAAACTTGCGCAGGAAATGCGTGTTGAAATAAAAAGCGGCGTTGACGGGTTCACGCGAAAAAACGGACGGGAGATAGGTCTTGCTGTCGTGCTTGTGGGCGACGACCCCGCGTCGCAGGTTTACGTCCGTAACAAGATAAAAGCGTGCGAAGAGGTCGGTATAAAATCTTTTTCGTACCGACTTCCCGCCGACAGTGCTGAAACCGAGGTCGAAAAACTTATAAACGGGCTTTCCGCCGATAAAAACGTGGACGGAATTTTGGTTCAGTTGCCGTTGCCCAAGCACCTTAACGCAGATAAAATATTGAAGCTTATCCCCGCCGAAAAGGACGTTGACGGTTTTTCCGATGAAAATACGGGCAAACTTTTAACGGGCAAGGACTGCCTTGTCGCTTGCACCCCCAACGGCGTTATGAAGATGCTTGAACGCTACGGCGTTCAAACCCGCGGCAAAAGGGCGGTTGTAGTGGGCAGGTCGAATATAGTCGGCAAGCCTATGGCAATGCTTCTTTTAAACGCGGACGCTACCGTCACGGTTTGCCACAGCAAGACCGAAAACCTTAAAAATGAGTGCCTTTCCGCAGATATTTTAGTCGCCGCAATAGGCAGGGCTAAGTTTATTACGGCGGATATGGTTAAAGACGGAGCAACGGTAATCGACGTCGGAATGAACCGTGACGAAAACGGCAAACTCTGCGGTGACGTTGATTTCGAAGCGGTAAAGGATAAATGTTCTTATATTACGCCCGTTCCCGGCGGTGTGGGGCCTATGACTATAACGATGCTTATGTATAACACGTTGCAGGCGGCGATAAGGAGAAAAGTTGGACTTTAACGAAAAATACGGAGCATATCTCAATGAATTCAATGCGGTTTTGCAGGATTTTTGCAATAACCTCGATTGCCGCCCCGATATTTTAAAAGACAGTTTGAAATACAGTTTGGAAATAGGCGGCAAGCGTATTCGCCCCGTTTTATGCCTTGCAACTGCTGATTTGCTCGGAGTGGAAAGGAAAAAGGTAATGAACTTCGCCCTCGCGACGGAGCTTATCCACACGTATTCTTTAATTCACGACGACCTGCCCGAAATGGACGATGACGATTTCCGCAGGGGTAAACCCTCTAACCACAAGGTTTTCGGCACGGGTAACGCAGTGCTAGCGGGTGACGGGCTTTTGAATACGGCATACTCGATACTCTTAAAAGAGTGCAGAAAGGGTACCGAATTTATCTCTGCCGCGGAGTTTATTTCCGACTGTGCGGGTATATACGGAATGATAGCGGGTCAGTCCGCCGACCTCCTGCACGAAAACGACAAAAGCTTTAACGAGCCGACGTTGAACTTTATTTACGAGAACAAGACGGGCAAACTTCTTACCGCACCCGTGGTCGTACCTGCGATTCTCGGCGGAGGCAGGTGCTATTCAGAACTTAAAGCGTTCGGCAGAGATTTAGGCGCGCTTTTTCAGATTACCGACGATATTTTAGACATTGAAGGGGAATTTGCGTCTTTGGGGAAGAGTATCGGAAAGGACTGTAAAGAGGGTAAATTCACCTCGGTTGCCGTGTACGGGCTTGACGGAGCAAAACTCCGCGCAGACGTTCTTGCCGAGCGTTGCCGCGCCGTTTTAGAGGGTATAGACGGGAACAGAGATTTCCTCGTCCGCCTTGTAGATTACGTAAGAAACCGAAAGAATTGAAAATATATTGACATTTTTTCAAAAATATAGTATACTAATATAAATCGGTATAGTGGTGCAGTATTCTAGTCAATTTTCACTGAAACGAAGACGGGGGTAAAATACCGTTAAAGGGCATATCGATGAAGTTTCTGGTGTTTGCTTGCTTTGCCAAAAGTGGGTGAATGCTGGGAGTAAAGGTTTATGGGAGCTAGGTAACGGCATACCGTAGCCCAACCCATTTACCGCGGAGGCCGCAATGCACAACGCTTTGCGGATTACACCTGCTATCAGGCGAAAGCTTGGTACAGAGTAGCCTGCCTTGAGTGAAGACAGCGGATAACAGATTAACGGCAATGCTCGTTCCGGCCGGGCGAAATTTGCCCATTGCTGTTTGAAATTGTTCTTTGCAAAAGAGGATTAGCTCAGTGATGATTGTCAAGGAAAGCTTCTAGACTGTCTTTATATTAGAGATTAAGGTGTGGACTAAGTGGTAATTCGGTCATACTTTATGTATCCGTTCCCTTAAAAGGAAACTGCTTTCTCGGCGACGGAAAGTGGGAACGGGGGAAATCCTACCGAACCTAAGCCGCAAAATTTATTTAATATAAACCACTATATTGATTACTTACGCGCTTTAAAAGTGCGTATTTATTTTTAAAGAAGTATGGAAAACGACGAACAACAGATTTTACAGGAAGTAACCGACGCCGAAAAGCCGCCGTCAGACGCGGAAAGTACGGCGGAACAAAGTGCGCCGACTGCGGAAGAGCAGTCTAAAACCGCGCGCAAGAAAAAGAAGCAAAAAGCAAAGAAAAAGCATAAAAACGCTTGGCTTACCTGGGGTATAAGCGTATTTTTCTTATCGTTTGCGCTGACTGTAATTTTCAGCTTTTTAACAGAAATTTCGGTTAAAGACAGCCCTTCTTACGTCTGCGTGATAGTGCTTTTCGTGTTGCTTGTTTTAAACATCGGTTGCGACCTTTTAGCAAACGCAATTATGTCAATCAGCCCGGAAGCTTTCCACGCAATGGCGTCGAACAAGATAAGGGGAGCAAAGCGCGCAGTATCGTTCTGCCGTAACGCAACCAAACTTTCAAGTATCTTTGCGGACGTCATAGGCGACATTTGCGGCATCGTCAGCGGTGCTGCGGGCGCAGCGCTCGTTGCGCACGTTGCGGTTGCGGGCACTACGGGTCAGTTAATAGCGTCAATAGGCATAAGCGCGGCAATCGGCGCGCTAACGGTCGGCGGCAAAGCGATTTTCAAGCATTTCGCCGTCAGATTCAACAAGCAGATAGTTTTTGGCTTCGCCAAATTTACTACCGCCTTTAAAAAGGAGAGGTAATGCTTGAAAACATAACCGCGGCAAAACTTAAAAATATGACTTTAAAAGAGCTTATCGCTTTGTGTGAAGAGGCTAGGGAGGTAATAACCTCAACCGTTTTGAAAAACGGCGGTCACCTTTCTTCCAACCTCGGCACGGTCGAGTTAACAGTAGCTTTGCACTACGTTTTCGACTTTCCTGAAGATAAGCTCGTTTTTGACGTCGGGCATCAGTGCTACACACACAAACTCCTTACAGGCAGATATAAAAACTTCTGCACCTTAAGGCAGAAAGGCGGTGTTTCGGGCTTCCCCAAACGCGAAGAGAGCCCTTACGACTGCTATGATACCGGTCATGCAGGAACTTCTGTTTCCGCTGCTTTGGGCATTGCAAAAGCGCGGGATATAAAGGGCGAGGACTTCAACGTTATAGCCGTGATTGGCGACGGCTCTTTCAATAACGGGCTTATTTACGAGGCTTTTAATAGCCTGCGCCTTTTGAATTCCAAAATTCTGCTTATTTTAAATGACAACGGTATGTCAATTGCCCCGACAGTGGGCAGTATGCACGAATACCTTGAAATTTTAAGCGAGGATATGGCTCACAAATCTAAGGTCGAGCGCCACGGAAAGATTTTCGAAAGATTCGGTTTCGGCTACGATGGCGTTTACGACGGCAACGATTTGGAAACGCTTATAGGAAAGCTTACTGAGGTCAAGGCGCGACTTAAAACGGAGTCTGTTATATTACATATCCTTACAAAAAAAGGCAAAGGTTACACTTTCTGTGAAGAAGACCCCGAAGCTACTCACGGCATCTCGAACGGCGGAGCGCCCGCCGAAAGGGAAGAGTATTCCGACGTTTTAGGCAAAACACTTGTCCGCCTTGCCGAAAAGAATAAAAAGATAGTTGCAGTAACCGCCGCAATGACTTCGAGCCTCGGTCTTTCTGAGTTTTTCGAAAAATACCCGGAGCGTTCGGTTGACGTCGGTATCTGCGAAGAGCACGCCACAATTCTCTGTGCGTCTATGGCAACGGAGGGGTTAAAGCCCTATTACGCAGTCTACTCAACGTTTTTACAGCGTTCTTTTGACGAAATTTTAATTGATATCTGCGGGCAGAATTTGCCCGTAACCTTATGCGTAGACCGCGCGGGAATTTCAGGCGCGGACGGGGAAACCCATCAGGGTGTTTTCGACTTGTCCTTTTTAAGCCTTATCCCAAAACTGACCGTGGCGGTACCCAAGGACTTGACGGAGTTCGAAAAAATGATAGAGTTCAGCGCAGACTTCGACGCACCGCTTGCTATCCGCTACCCGCGCGACGGCAAAAGAGCGTTCGGTAAGTGCGAAAAAATCGTTGCGGGAAAGTGGGAAACGCTTGAAAGGGGCGACGGCAAGTACGCGGTGCTTGCCTGCGGTGAAAGAGCGTTAACTCAAGCATATATGGGGGTCAACGAGCTTAGAAGGGCGGGAATTAACGTAACTTTAATCAACGCACGCTTCGTTAAACCGCTTGATACGGAAACTCTCGACAGTCTTGAAGAGGAGTACGTTCTTACGGTCGAAGATAACGTCTTAATAGGCGGTTTCGGCTCGTTAATTGCGGCATATATGGGGGGTAATCGTAAAATTATCAAAAATTTCGCATATCCCGACGAGTTTATTCCGCAGGGCGGTGTTGCTGAGCTTATGAAAGAGCGCGGTGTAAGCGCCGAACAAATTGTAAATTATATCAAAGACAATGAGAATAGATAAGTATTTAGCCGAAAAAATGGGCTCGCGAACCAAGGCTAAAAACGCGTTAGTTAAAGGATATGTGGGGGTCAACGGCAAAATTGTGTCCGCTTCGTACGAAGTTAAGGATGGCGACGATATACAGATTTTTACCCCCGAAGAAACTTTCGTGTCCGCCGGCGGTTACAAACTGAAAAAAGCGCTTTCCGATTTCGGGTTAAGCGTAGACGGTAAAATTTTTGCCGATGTCGGCGCAAGCACTGGCGGCTTCTGCGATTGCCTTTTGAAAAACGGTGCGAAAAAAGTTTATTGTATAGACGTAGGCGAAAGCCAGCTTGATAAAAGCCTTTTAAGTAAGAATGTAGTTATAATAGATAACTTCAACGCACGGAACTTGAACCGTGGACTTTTTAAAGAGGAACTGGACGGAATAACGGTTGACGTCAGTTTCATTTCTTTAACTTATATTCTCGGCGCGGCGGCTAGCGTCATAACCGACGGCAAGTGCGTTTTGGCACTCGTTAAGCCGCAATTCGAGTGTGAAAGCAGGTCGGTCGGTAAAAACGGTATTGTTCGTGATAAAGCCTTGCACGAAAAGATAATTTCCAAGATTTACGATTTTTCACTGTCGGTCGGCTTGGCGCCGCAAAACCTTACAAACGCGCCTATCATTAAAGGAAAAAATTTGGAGTACATTATATATCTTATCAAGGGCGCAGCTCCCGCAGACAAGCAAAAACTTATTAAGTCCGTCGTTTTATAAAACGGCGGCTTTTTGTATAATTTTCAAAAATATGCATTAATTTTGGTTGCTTTTTTGCATAAATGGGTATATAATACATTTTGTATGGAAGTAGGAATCTATTTCAACGACAAATATTTTTCCGAAAACAAGGGTTATATTGAGAGAATTTCGGCGGCTTTTACCGACGGAACTGTTCGGCGTATTAAAGATAAATCCGAAATCGGCGGGCTGGACGTTCTCTTCGTTCTCGGCGGCGACGGCACAATTCTTTCGGTCGCATCGGCTTGCGCGGTGCGTAGTGTAAAGATAATAGGTGTAAACTACGGTCACGTAGGTTTCCTCGCCGAGTTCGAGCCGGACAGGCTCGACGATGCTATTGCACTTGTAAAGAGCGGGAAGTATAAAGTCCAAAGCCGCAATATGCTGAAAGTTACGCTCGGCGGGCAATCATTTTATGCACTAAACGATGCTGTAATTCAGCGCAGTACAAGTGGAGAGAGTTTCAGAAACACGGTAAGTCTGCGCGCCGAAATAGACGGCACGACGGTCGATACTTTCTCTTCCGACGGTTTGATAGTCAGCACTCCCACGGGTTCTACGGCTTATTCGCTCGCTGCGGGCGGTTCGGTGCTTGCGCCGGATATAGGCGCATTTATATTGACGCCGATATGCTCGCATTCCCTGCATTCCCGTCCGGTAGTGTTCGGCGACGGTTCGGTAATAAAAATCACCCCCTTGAATAAAGGCGCAACACTCGGGCTTATTCTCGACGGCAGGGCAGTCGGCAAGGTCAAGGGCGGGGAAGAAGTCACTGTTCAAAAGGCGGAGTTCAGCGCCGAATTCATAACGGCGGATGATAAAAACTTTTTCAATAAACTTCTTGTAAAGTTGAATTTATGGAGCAAATAATATGCAGCGTTCTTTAAGACAACAAAAAATTCTGGAAATTATTGCAAGCAAAGAAATCGACACTCAGGAAGAGCTTTGTGACGAGCTTAACAAGGCAAACTTCAACGTAACGCAGGCGACAATTTCTCGCGACGTAAAAGATTTGAAGCTTTATAAAGTTGCGGGCGTGCAGAAGAAATACAAGTACGCCAGCTTCGACAGCTACGTCGATACTGTCACCAACAGAATGACCAACCTTTTCAAGGGGTGCGTTCTCGGCATCAAGGCGGCGAATAACCTTATTCTCGTCAAAACTATGCGAGGTAACGGCTCTACCGTCGGCGTGTTTGTCGACAGCCTCAATATCGACGCAATAATCGGTAGTGTTGCAGGCGACGATACGCTTCTTATAGTTATCGACAGCAACGAAAATACCCCTGCGGTAATGGAAATACTGAAAGAATATTTAAGCTGATGTTAGTTAGGCTTTGCGTTAAAAACGTCGCGCTCATACCCGAAGCGGATATCGAGTTTGACGAAAAACTCAATATTTTATCGGGGGAAACGGGTTCGGGTAAGTCGGTTATTCTTGACTCAATCAATTTCGTTCTAGGTTCTAAGGCCGATAAAACTATGATAAGATACGGCGAGCGTGAGATGTCCGTGCGCGCCGAATTTTTCGTTGAAGAGGGTTCGGAAGCATTAAAAAAACTTTCTGAATTGGACGTGGAAAGCGACGGTGAAATCATCATTTCGCGCAAGCTTTCGGTTGACGGCAAAGGCTTGATAAAGATAAACGGCAACGCTGTTACGGCTTCTATGCTTAAAAGCGTAACCCAGCACCTTGTAGACGTACACGGTCAAAGCGAGCATTTCTTTCTTTTAAACGAAGAGAATCAGTTAAAGGTTATAGACGGGCTTCTGAGCGACGGCGCGCAGAAGATAAAAGACGGCTTGTCCGTGTTGATTGCCGAAAAGCGTGAGATAAAATCTAAAATTTCCGAGCTTGGCGGGAACGAGAGTGAGCGTGAACGGCTTCTCGATTTATTCAATTATCAAATAAACGAAATAGAACGCGCGAATTTGCAAGAGGGCGAGTTCGAAGAACTTCAAGCCCG
Source organism: uncultured Christensenella sp. (assembly GCA_910579585.1). Lineage (GTDB taxonomy): Bacteria > Bacillota > Clostridia > Christensenellales > Borkfalkiaceae > Coproplasma. The sequence continues at coordinate 41,517 of CAJTVA010000003.1, read as the reverse complement.
CCGCAATATTATCGCGAACACAGAAAAAATACTTTCCGCCCTCGGCGCCGCCCGTTCAGTTTTAAACGATGACGGTGGCTGTGCCGACGGAATTTCTTCGGCAAGACACTCAGTTTCCCAGATTTCGGCGCTTAGCGACACATACGCTCAGATAGAAGAACGGCTTGAGAGTCTTTACGCCGAAGTTACCGACGTTGCCGAAGTTATATCCGACCTGGCGGAAGAACTGTATTTTGACGGACGCGAAGCCGAGGAGGTTGAAGAGCGGCTTGCGCTTATAAAATCGCTTAAAAAGAAATACGGCGCGGACGAGCGGGAAATTCTTGAATTTTTAGATAATGCCCGCGCAAAAGCCGACGCTTTAAGCGACAGCGCTAATGCGGTTGAAAAGTATAACGACGAGCTTAAAAAGTTAGACGATAGAATTTATTCTGAATGCTTGAAACTGACCGCGTTAAGAAAGCAAGCCGCGGAAAAATTCTGTAAAGACGTGGTGACGGAGCTTAAAAGCTTGAATATTCCTGACGCGAAGTTTTCAGTTCGGTTTTCGGAATACGACGAGTTATCGGCAAATCTTTCGTCCGTTAACGGCTCGGATAGCGTAAGTTTTTACTTCTCGGCGAATAAGGGCGAACCCGAAAAACCGTTAAGTAAAGTAATAAGCGGCGGCGAAATGTCGCGGTTTATGCTCGCCGTAAAGACGCGGCTTAAAGATTTTAACGGCATCTCGACCTATATTTTCGACGAAATCGATGCGGGAATAAGCGGCTTTACCGCCACGACAGTCGCGGAAAAGTTTGTCAAAATTTCCGAAAGCACCCAAATTCTTGCAGTTTCGCACCTGCCGCAGGTCTGCGCGGCAAGCGACAGACAGTTCCTTATTTATAAAGTGAATGAGGGCGGAAAGACGCTTACAAAGGTCAAAGCGCTTGATAACGACAGTAAAATCGATGAATTGGTGCGGCTTACGGGTAGTGTAAATTCAGAAGCCGCAAGAAAGCACGCGATAGAGCTTATCAAACAAATCAAAAAATAAAAAGACGGTTTTATTTGCCGTCTTTTTTTGTATAGTTCGCGTTTTGTTGCGCAAGATATTATCGTTATGTTTTACAAAAAGAAATCATTTAAGGCAATAATATTGTTTCTTGCGGCGCTCGTTCTCGCGCTTGTCTGCGCGCCTACGGCGGTATTTGCGGACTCGGGCGACGGACTGTATCTCGGCGGTTTTCCCGCAGGCTTCGTCCTCGGCACCACGAAAGTCGAGGTAGTAGGACTGTGCGAAGTTTTAAGCGATAACGGCACGTGCTCCCCCGCAGGCGAAGCGGGCATACAGGCTGGCGATGTTATCGATAGAATAAACGGCGTAGAAGTCAGAAAAACTGCAGATATAAACGAAATTATTGCAAGAGAATATAAGAAATACGAAATTGAAGTGCTTCGCGGCGGCGACAGGCTGACGCTACCGATAACCCCCGTTTCGGATAAACTTTCGGGCGGAAAGAGAATAGGTGTCCTCGTCAAAGACAGCTTGAACGGTATCGGTACGGTGACGTACATTGACAAAACCAACAACAAATTTGCGTCTTTGGGGCATCCCGTAACGGACGGCTCGAATAAAATACTCGAAATTTACGGCGGTACCGTCTATAATAGCCTTATTTACGACGTCAAAAAGGGCGTAAGGGGCACCCCGGGCGAGCTTCGCGGCGCATTTGAAAGCTCCATTATCGGCAACGCAGAATTAAACTGCTCCTGCGGCGTCTACGGTAAGCTTGCCGAAAACTATAATTGTTCCAGACTAATAAAGACCAGCAAAGCATCTATTGATAGCGTAAGTATAGGCACGGCGTATATCTATTCTACGGTGTACGGCAAAGAGCCCGAAATGTACAAAATTTCAATTGTCAAGGTCGATAAAAGCAATAAAGACAACAGAAATTTCGTCATTAAAGTAGAAGATAAAAAGCTTCTTGAAACAACGGGCGGAATTGTTCAGGGAATGAGCGGCAGCCCCATCGTCCAGAACGGAAAATTAATCGGCGCCGTAACCCACGTGTTCATAAACGACCCCACGCGCGGTTACGGAATCGGAATTGATAAAATGATGAGTTCATATTAAATCGACGTTCCTCATATAATTGTATATGAGGAATTTGTCGTTTTTCGGAAAAAAATGCGATAAAAGGTATATACTTGCTTTCATAATCGTTCTTTTGTGCTCGGTGGTTTGCGGAATAGTTCTCTATAAGCCCGTCACGACGAATGTATATTTCGTCAGCTTCGCAAGTGATTACGTGTACAATGTTTTCAATTTTGATTGCACGCCGCTGTTTTTTTCGCACTTCCTTGCCGACGTCCTATATTTCTATATTTTTTTTCTGATTTGCTATTTAACGAAATTCAAGTACGTTACACTTGTTTTTCTATATATAAAGGGTCTGTTTTTCGGCATATATGCGGTAATTCTAATCTGCGTCAACTCCGTCGGCGGAATATTGGTCGCAATATTCGTGTTCGTACCTGCGTCCCTGATTTCGTTCGCCTTTTGTTGTATCATAACGGAAATATGCAAAAGTTTCGACAGGCGCTTCGCATTTTTCGTTCCGCTTGCGCTTGCGCTAATCGACGGAATAATTCTTATGCTTTTGCAGAACGTAGTTTTCAGGGTGGTAATACTTATAGTATAACTTTCGAAAATTTCCGCATACTACGATTATGAAAAAGTTATGTGCATTAATGTTAACAACCTGTATGGTTGCGTCGGTTGGCGCAACTACGGGTTTTACTTTGGAAAATAACGCTAAAACTTCACTCGTTTCCAACTGTAAGTCGGCTTATCTTATGGATTACGGCTCGGGCGAATGTCTTTATAAAGAGAACGAAACCGCGCGTATGCCCATAGCAAGCGTGTGTAAAGTTATGACGCTTACGCTGGTTTTCGACGCAGTGCGGGCGGGGGAACTGAATTTGTCCGATACCGTCGTCGTCAGTGAAAACGCCGCGGGTATGGGCGGTTCACAGGTGTTTTTGGACAAGGGTTGCGAATACACAGTCGACAATCTTATCAAAAGCATAATAGTTTGCTCTGCCAACGACAGCTGTGTCGCGCTGTCTGAAACAGTAGCGGGCGGGGAGGACGCTTTCGTCGCGAAGATGAACGAAAAAGCGACCTCACTCGGCTGTAAGGATACGCTGTTTGCAAACTGCACAGGACTTCCCAGAGAAACCCAGTATTCCTGCGCAAAGGACGTAGCAGTGATGTTTTCAAACCTAATCAAAAACGAGGATTATTTCAGATACAGCAAAATATGGCTTGAGGACTTCGAACACCCCGACAACAGAACGACTTCAATGACCAATACGAACAAGCTTCTAAGAAAGTATTCTTCCTGCGACGGCGGCAAGACGGGCTTTACCAACGAAGCGGGCTTCTGCCTTGCCTCGACCGCCAAAAAGAACGATTTAAGACTTGTCGGCGTAGTGCTCGGCGCATCGTCCAGCGACGACAGATTCGATTCCACAATGAAGATGTTCGAATATGGATTTGCAAACTTCAAGAATAAAGTCGTGCTCGATAAAGATGTTACGTTAAACGACGAATTTTCGGTTAAAGGCGGCAAGAAGGACAGCTTCGCCGTCAGACCCGAAAGAAACAGTTACGTCTTTTCCGCAGTTGACAAAAACCCCGAAATCACTCATAACGTAATCGCGTACGACGTCAAGGCGCCGGTAGCGTGCGATACGGTTGTCGGTAAAATCGAGGTGTATAAGGACGGCGTTCTCGCTGACACCGTTAACGTTGTAGCGGCTGAGGCGGTAGAGAGGGCGAGCTTCGGAGATTACTTCCTGCGCGTCGCAGACGATTGGAATTTATAAACGTTATAATAAACGAAGCGCACGGCCACGCCGTGCGCTTCCTATTTGCGCAAAACGTTTGACTAATTCTGCCGTAAATGGTAAAATCGTAAACGGAGGCATACGTATGAACGAACGGGAAACTTTGAAAATCAACCGCCTTGGTCATCTTGAAATAGGCGGCGCGGATACGGTAGATTTGGCAAAGGAGTTCGGCACGCCCCTATACGTTTTTGATGAAGCGCATATCCGCAATATGATGCGCGTCTATAAAACCACTATTGAAAAAGAGTACGACGGCAACGGCCTTGTGCTGTATGCTTCCAAAGCTTTCTCCTGCGAGGCGGTTTATGCAATCGCGCGGGAAGAGGGTATAGGGGTAGACGTCGTTTCCGGCGGCGAGTTCTATACGGCGCTAAAAGCGGGCTTTCCTGCGGACAAGGCGTATATGCACGGCAACAATAAGCTTGTGCGCGAGCTTGAATTTGCTCTAGATAACGGTATAGGAAACATAGTTATAGACAGCTACCGCGAAGCCGATATTTTAAACGACCTCGCTAAAAAACGCGGGATAAAGCAAAACGTATTAATTCGCACCAACCCCGGCGTTGAAGCGCATACGCACGCATTCGTGCAAACGGCGCGCACTGACAGCAAGTTCGGCTTTTCCATCGGCGACGGCGCTGCGGAAGATATTACGCGCCACGTCCTTTCAAAGGAAAATCTCGTTTTAAAGGGCTATCATTGTCATATCGGGTCGCAGATTTTCGAAAAGCAGTCGTTTATAATTGCGGCGGAAAAGGTTATGGACTTTATCGCCTCAATAAAGCAAAAACTCGGCTTCGAGGCCTGTGTCCTGAACATCGGCGGCGGGTTCGGCGTCTGGTATACCGATGAAGACCCCAAACTCAAGCTTTCAGACTATGCAGATTACTTAAAAGCGCTTATCGGCGCCGTAAAGACAAAAGCGGCGGAGCACGGACTGAATAAACCCTATCTTCTTATAGAACCGGGGCGCTCGATAGTCGGCGAAGCGGGTATCACTCTTTACACCGTCGGCGCGATAAAGGATATAAAAGGTATAAAGAAATACGTCGCTATAGACGGCGGAATGTTCGATAACCCCAGATATGCGCTTTACCAGTCCAAATATACCGTCCTTCTTGCCGACAGAGCAGGCGAAGAATGTACCGAAAAGGTGACTATTGCGGGCAAGTGTTGCGAAAGCGGCGACATAATCGCCGTTGACGTGCCTCTTCCCGAAGCCGAAAGCGGTAATATTCTCGCCGTATTGACGACGGGCGCGTATAACTATTCAATGGCAAGCAACTACAACAGAAACTTCATACCCGCCGCAGTCCTCGTCAACGACGGTAAGGCGGAGTATATTGTAAAACCTCAGACTTACGAGGACTTAATAAGAAACGACGTTATCCCCGAAAGATTGAAAAAATGAGCGAATTAATCGAAATTGTAGCAGGCCTTATAGCAGTAATCTTCATTTTCGCCCCGCACGAGTTTGCGCACGGCTTTATTGCCTATAAATGCGGCGACCCTACGGCAAAAATGCAGGGCAGGCTGACGTTAAACCCCGTCAAGCACCTTGACCCCGCAGGTTTTATTCTGTGCGCCGTTGCAGGTTTCGGCTGGGCTAAGCCCGTTCCTGTTAACCCGAACAATTTCCGTAAATACCGCAAGGGTCTTTTTTGTACTGCAATCGCGGGAGTTGTAACTAACTATATTATTGCTTTTATCGCTTACCCTTTGTATCTTGTAATTTTTAATTACCTATATTACGCAAATATTGATTTCTTCTATGCAAACGAATGGCTTAGCGTAATAGTTAAAATTATCTATTATGCGTTTTTCTATATCTACGCTTACGGCTTGGGAATAGTGGTTTTCAATCTGTTGCCGCTGTATCCCTTGGACGGGTTCAGGGTGGTAGAGTCCTGCACTCGCGAAGTAAACCCCGTAAGAAGATTTTTAAGAAATTACGGTATGTATATTCTTATCGTACTTGTAATTGAAAGCTTCCTTTGCGATATGCTCGTAAAATACGCGGGCTTGCCGCTTGCAAGTTACTTTGATATTTTAGGTTGGGTCGGCTGGTTCGCGCAGAATATTCTGGGCTTCCCCATAACCGCGTTTTGGAACTGGATATTCGGTTTACCGATACCGTTCATATAAAGAGAAATAATTATGGCAAACAATTACGACAATTTTGAATCGGTTGTAGATTACAACACCGTTCTCGACGACTTCGAGGGCCCTCTCGATTTACTTTTGCACCTTATAAACATAGCGCAGATAAATATCGAGGACGTGTTCGTTTCCAAGGTTACGGAGCAGTTTCTGGACTATATCGAGTTTATGAAGTCCCAACCGCACCGCGACGTTGACAAAGAGAGCGAGTATCTTTCAATCGCAGCGCAGATAATTTACATAAAGTCCAAAAGTATGCTTCCGGTGGTCGAGGTTGCGGGCGAGGAAATGGGGGATGACGAAGAGGAAAAGCGCGCCCTGATAGAACAGCTTAAACAGCGCGAGTACGAGCTGATAAAGGGCGAAACTCCCAAATTAAAGGACTTGGAAACGGTCGGATATATTTTTAAGGAGCCTGATAAGTCTTTAAACACCGTCCGGGTCGTTTATAAAGATTTTACCGTCAACGCGCTTTTGGAAGCCTTTGCGAAAATGATGCTCAAAAACGAGAGTATGCAACGCAAAAAGGACGATATAAAAGAAATTCCCAAAGATGTTTACACCGTCGAAGAAAAGGTCACGTTCATTCGCGAAACCTTGATTGAAAAAAAGGAAATTCTGTTTGAAAATCTTTTCACAACCTATTCCCAAAACGAGGTCGTAACGACTTTTCAGGCGCTTTTAGAGATGTTGAAACACCAGTTTATAAACGTTCGGCAGGAATTCACGTTCGGACCGATTACGATATTGCTTAATCCCGATTGGGATATGAAAGAGGTGGCTGATGAACAATTTGACGAATATAATTGAAGCGATAGTCTTTGCTTCGGGCGAAGCGGTGCCGGTCAAATTTATTGTTGAAAAGCTCGGTTGCAGCGTCAAGGAAGTCAATAAAAGCGTTGACGAACTGAAAGGTAAGTACAATGATGAAAGCGGAATACAGCTTCTCGTCTTTAACGGAAAGTTACAGTTCGCTTCCAACCCAAAGTATAAACAACAGATTTCCGAAGTGCTGATACCCATTAAGGAAAAGGAATTTACTAAAACCATATTGGAGTGCGCCGCGCTCATTGCCTACAAACAACCCGTCACAAAACCCGAGCTGGAAGAGATTCGTCAGGTCAGTTGCGACTACGCAATACATACCTTGTTAGAGCTTGAAATGATAGTGCCCTGCGGCAGGAAGGACGCTGTCGGCAAGCCCATAATGTACGCTACGACTGATAACTTTTTGAAGCGTTTCAAGCTTAATTCAATTGACGAATTGCCCGACTACGAAGAGCTTATGGCACAAATAGCCGAGCTCAATAATAACTTCTTAGAGGATGAGGACGACGGTAATTACCTCTATAAAAAGGACGAATACGTCGAAGAAAACGCCGCGTCCAAGCCCGTCGAGAAAAAGGAAGAGCAAAAACCGAAGCTGGACGAAAACGGTTTTGAAATACCCGACTTCATCGAAGATGACGACGACGTTATAAAAATAAACTGAAAATACAAAAAGACGGCGACAGCCGTCTTTTTTGTATATTTAAAATTACGTTACAAATAATAATGATATGACCGACGTTTTGGTTTGGCTGGCGGCGGTGGGTTTTTTAATCTCGGTTTTCCCGATTCACATCTATAACTATTTTTATATAAATACCGCGACAAAGTATGCAAGTCTCAACGCAGGGATATATAAAATCAACTTTTTTAACGCGAATACCGTAGAAAATAATCCGCGTGAAATGCAGATTAACGGCAAAAACAAGAATATAGACCCATCGACTTTCAAGCTTAATTTTTATAAAATTTTTAATCAGCTTTGTATATACAAAATCGTTCAGCTCGGCGATTACGGTATGCAAAAGATGTCTAACGCATATATTCTGCTTGCCCAGAACGGACTTACGACGGCTATATATAAATTCTTACAGATGAACGGTAACTACGGTAAATTCAGAAATTATACCGTATTAAACGCCGAACATTCCGAAATCAGATACTATGCCAAAGCGGTAACGGTATTAAACGTTATTGTCCTTGCCAAAATATTTTTAATAATAATTATGGAGAAAATAAATGAACGCAAAAATTAGAAGAAGCAGAGATAAAGAATTTGACGCACCCGCAATTTCGATTGAAAAGGTCGCAGGTGCCGACACCGTCGTCGGTAAATCTATTGTAACCGTCAGCGGCACGGAGGTAATTCCTCTTTCGTCCGTCACCGTAGTAAATTTAAGCGGCGGCGGCGAGTACGGCGACGTAAAAACGTTTAAAGAAGCTGATGGCTTTCAACTTGCGGGCGGTAACGGCACGGTTATAACCGTAAAACCCAAGGGCTTTCTTGTTGACGACGGCACGGGTTGCAGATTAATGAAAATGGACGACGACGCCATCGACACGCTTATAGACAAAACGGGAGAGTTAATTCATAAACTTACAGACAATGCGTAACAAAATTTTGCTGATAATGTTTTTAATATGCGTACTTGTATTCGGCGCCTACGTTTCGGTAACTTCCGTAAACGCAAACGCTTCCGCCGCCGCTGAAATAGCAATGGAGCTTACGACTGGTACCGTACTTGAAGAGGGAAACGCCGACTGTAAGCTTCCAATGGCAAGTACGACAAAAATTATGACCGCTATTATAATCGTCGAGGATTGCGATTTGGATGAAGTGATAACCGTTCCCGACGCGGCGGTGGGGGTAGAAGGTTCAAGCATATATTTAAAAAAAGGCGAAGAAATCGATATAAGAGATTTGCTGTACGGCTTAATGCTACGCTCGGGTAATGACAGCGCCACGGCGCTTGCTATACATCATAGCGGCAGCGTAGAAAAATTTGTCGAAGAAATGAATGCCCGCGCCGCGAATATCGGTGCGGTGCACACGCACTTCACAAACCCCAGCGGCTTGCCCGACGACGAGCATTACACAACCGCGCGCGACCTGTGCAATATAGCCTGCTATGCAATGCGAAATGAAACCTTTAAAACGGTGGTATCCACGCGCAGTCATAAAGGGAACTTCAGAAGCTACGCGAATAAAAATAAAATGCTTTACTCCTATGACGGAGCAAACGGCGTCAAAACGGGCTACACATTAAAGGCGGGCAGGTGCCTTGTTTCATCCGCAGAAAGAAACGGTATGGACGTCGTAACCGTGGTTTTGAATTGCCCCGATATGTACGAGAGAAGTAAAACCCTTCTGGACAACGCTTTTAACAACTTCAAACTTTTAAGTTTAAGCGAAAATAAGCTATTTATGTCTGGCAGAGTACTTTGCAAACTGGCAAAATCACACAATTTAGTCGTAAAAATTGACGAAAATCTTGATTTTAAGGTAATTCCTCTTGTTGAAAGCAAAAAAGTAAATTCCGGTGATTTGGTCGCCGAACTTCAAATTTACGACTCAAACGGCTTGATTTTTAAGGAAAATTTGTATAGTATATAACTATGCGAATTAACAAATATCTTGCCGCGGCAGGGGTTGCGTCCAGACGCGAATGCGATAAGCTGATTTCAGACGGTAAAGTCACCGTAAACGGAGTTAAGGCTACGCTAGGTCTTGAAGTTAAAGAGGTCGACGAAGTTTTTGTAAACGGAAACAAAGTCGTTTTAAAGAAAAACGAATATTATATATTGAATAAGCCCAAGGGCTATATCTGTTCGGTTTCGGATGATAAAGGCAGAAAAACCGTAATGGACCTTATGCCGCAGAACGTAGGCAGAATTTATCCTGTAGGCAGACTCGATTACGATAGCGAAGGGCTTCTTATTATGACCACGGACGGCGCGCTTGCTCAAAAGCTTACGCACCCTTCCAACGAGGTTCCAAAAACCTATCTCGTCAAAATCGAGGGTATCTTGACCGAAGTGGATTTAAACCCCATAAGAAGCGGCGTCGAAATCGACGGCTATATGACTAAAAAGTGTAAAGCCCATATCGTTGAAACCAATAAGGCTTATACAAAGGTACACGTCACTTTGACCGAGGGTAAGAACCGTGAAATCAGAAAGATGTTTGCCTCAATAGGCAAAGAGGTAACTTTATTAAAGCGCATAAAAATCGGCGAGCTGTCGCTGAGGGGACTGGACAGGGGCGCGTACAGAAAACTCACCCCGCAGGAAGTCGCCTATCTCAATTCAATATAAAATAACCCGCTTGAAGCGGGTTTTATTTTTGTTTAAACAATAAAAAGGGTGCGCTTTAACGCCGCGCCCTTTTCCTTAAATAATCAGTATTTTTTTATTCGGCGTCCTCTCGGTTATCTGTAACCATTGCAGGTACGCGAAATCGTCCTTTTTCTTGCAGTCTGCCGCAGCCACGCACATCTTCCGCTCGTCCGCGCCGCAGGTTAAAACGGGATAGCACGATTTCGCCAACGCTCCCAGAACTCCGTCCGCGCTTTTCTTTTTGACGGCAAGCGGGGAGAGGTACAGCTCGGAACTCAAATATTTTTCGCAGTCCTCACGGTACAGCCCGAGGAAGTTTGCCAAAAGTATTCGCTTTATTCGTGCAGAGGGATACCTTTTAGAAGTTGCTCCGCTCACAATTTCCCCGTACGGAAGAGTTTGCAATGCTTTCAGCACGTTTTCAAGCCCGTCGCCGCAACCATAAATAGGTTTCAACGCTTCGGCGGTCGTGCGCGAAAGAATAAGCCTTAAATAATTTTCAAACTTCGCGTTTTCTGCAGAAAAGTCGGTCAAATCACCCGCGACGAAATCAGGAACGTTGTCCTTTACGAGCGGTGAAGAAAGGTTTTTTCTTATCGCGGTCGCAGAAGAAAAGTTTTGCTTAATTTCAACGTCGTTAAACCCCGCACCCACGCGCCGTACGGGCAGAAGCCTGATATTTTTCTTCAAACTTAGACCCGCCTTTGCATATTCGACCCCTAAAATATTGTTGGGGGTGGATAGGAAGCCCGCCGCGCCGCCCGCAACTTCGAACGCAGAGGCGTAACTTTTTGCATAGCTTTCGCCGGTGTCCAAAGATTTCTTCAAAGCTTCCTTGAAATTTCCGCTCTCGTCCGAAAGTATCTTTGCCGCGCTTAAAAAGTCCGCTTCCGAACCGCTTTCACAGCCGAACGCCAGCGTATCTATTTCAGGCACTGAAGAAAGAATTTTAACCGCGCCTTTCGCAAATATTTCTGCGGGAGCAACCGAAAAAGCCGTCGGCAGTTCCAGAATGCAGTCCGCCCCGCAGACAACTGCGTGCTTAGCCCTTAGGAATTTATCGATAACGCAAATATCCCCGCGTTGAGTAAAACTTCCGCTCATAATACAGATTAAAGCGTCACAGCCCGAAAGTTCCCTCGCCTTATCCAAAATGTATTTATGACCGTTGTGAAACGGATTAAATTCACAAATTATTGCGCAAATTTTCATTTTAACCTTTACAATCAAAAAAAATTGGTATATAATGGTAACGTTTGAACGACAGTATTATTATACATTTGTCAGTCGAAAAAATAAAGTGATTTAAGGAGAAATGATATGTCTTTGCTTGATAAAATCAAGAAAGCAGGCAAGGAGGTCGCCGATACGTTGAACGGCACGCCATCGCTTTTGAGAGAAATCAAAGAAAAAGCCGCAGCCCGTCACAAGACGATAGTTTTGTGCGAGGGGGAGGACAAGCGCGTTGTGGAAGCCGCGGTCCGGATTACCCGGGAGGGTATCGCTAAAATAGTTCTTATCGGCAGCGAAGCGGAGTGCAAAAAAGTTGCGCCCGACGTTGACCTTACGGGTATAACGCTTATCGACCCGCTCACCTCGGACAAGACTGCGGAATACGCAAAGATTTTATACGAAGCGAGAAAGGCAAAGGGAATGACGGAAGAACAGGCGGCAGAGCAGGCAAAGGACAGAACTATGTTCGGCGCGCTTATGCTCAAAGCGGGCGACGTAGACGGCTACGTTTCGGGCGCTTGCCACTCTACGGCGAACACGCTTCGCCCCGGCTTGCAGGTCGTAAAGACTGCGCCCGGCATCAACACCGTTTCGAGTTGTTTCATAATGATTGCGCCCGACAAGAATAACCCCTACAACCCCGACGGCGTAGCAGTGTTCGCAGATTGCGCAATAAATATCGAACCCACCGCCGAACAGCTCGCTGATATAGCAATCACTTCCGCAAAGACGGCGAAAGACATCGCTGGTATAGAACCTAAGGTCGCAATGCTTTCGTTCTCGACGAAAGGAAGCGGCAACGACGATAAGTTCACCCAGTCCGTGCCCAAGGTACAGAAAGCAACGGAAATCGCAAAAGCCAACGCTCCCGACCTTGCTTTGGACGGCGAATTCCAGTTCGACGCGGCAGTCGCACCCGAAGTCGGCGAGCTTAAAGCTCCCGGTTCCAAGGTTGCGGGTCACGCAAACGTTTTCGTTTTCCCCAACATCAACGCAGGCAATATCGGCTATAAAATCGCACAGCGCTTCGGCGGTTATATGGCGATAGGTCCCGTATGTCAGGGCTTCGCAAAACCTTTAAATGATTTATCGCGCGGTTGCAACGTAGAAGATATAGTCGCAACGGTTGCCGTTACGGCGTTACAGGCAGAATAATATAAAAGGTGAAGAAATATGAAAATCTTAGTAGTTAACGCAGGAAGTTCGTCACTCAAATATCAGCTTATCGATATGGAAACCGAAAAGGTTCTCGCAAAAGGTAACTGTGAAAGAATAGGTATCCGCGGCTCGGTTTTAAAGGCAAAGGGCAACGGTGAAGAAAGAATTTATAAAGAAGCAATGCCCAGCCACGAGGTCGCTATCCAGCTCGTTCTGGAAGCTCTCCGCGACGACGGTATCGGCGTCATCAAATCGATGGACGAGATAGGTGCAGTCGGTCACAGGGTAGTCGCAAGCGGTGAATATTTCAAAAAGACCACGCTCGTCACCCCCGAAGTTTTAAAAACTTTGGAAGAAAAAACTTTCGAGCTTGCGCCTTTGCATAACCCCGCCGCGGCAATGGGACTTCGCGCTTGTATGAAAGTTATGCCCAAAACGCCTATGGCGCTCGTTTTCGACAGCTCGTTCCACGCAACTATGCCCGAAAAGGCTTATCTTTACGGTATAGACTATAACGACTACAAAGAGTACGGAGTAAGAAAGTACGGCGCACACGGCACCAGCCACAAGTTCGTTGCAGGCGAAGCGGCTAAGTTCCTCGGTAAAACTCCCGAAGAGCTTAAAATCGTAACCTGCCACCTCGGCAACGGTTCGTCCATATCCGCAGTTGACGGCGGAGTATGCGTAGATACTTCTATGGGCTTCACGCCGCTTGCAGGCGTTCTTATGGGCACCCGCTCGGGCGATATCGACGCTTCTGCGGTAGAGTTCCTTGCAAGAAAGAAAGGAATGAGCCACGAAGAAATTTTAAATTACCTAAACAAGAAGAGCGGCGTTGCGGGTATTTCGGGAGTTTCAAGCGATTTCAGAGACCTCATTGCAGGCGCAAAGAAAGGGAATGCAAGATGCCAGCTCGCCCTCGATATGTTCGCATATCAGGTAAAAAAATACGTCGGCGCATACGCCGCTGCAATGGGCGGACTTAACTGCATAGTATTCACCGCCGGCGTCGGCGAAAATACCCCCACCGTAAGGGAAGATGTCTGCAAAGGGCTCGAGTTCCTCGGCGTCAAATTCAGCGCCAAGGCAAACAAGGCTAAAAACGACGGTTCCATTCGCGAAATTTCTGCTAAATCTTCGAAAGTCAAGGTTCTCATTATCCCTACGAACGAAGAACTCGTTATCGCAAGGGAAACAGCCGAACTTTTATAAAAATATTTCATTGTCAGCGCAAAAAATAAGTTGACAAAGAAATACCCTTATAATATAATTTGATAGTCAACTTTGGTATGGAATTAGAAGTTAAAAGGCTTTTAGCCCAAAGAAAGTACACGGGAAGTTTCAGTTTCGTCTACGTCCCGCCCGCCGATATTTCGTTGATACCCCTCTGCAAAATAAGTAATGTATGTGTAGACGGCGAGTACGAAATTTTCGACGACGACTGCGTGGAAATAAAACTTAACGTCAAATATCTTATCAAAGGGCAGTGTTCGTATTGCCTTACGGAAACTAAGAAAGAGGTAAGCTATTTAACGGAAATTCTTTTCGTGCCACAGAACGACGGTGAAAATTATTATTACGACGGCAACAAGATAAACTTGAACCCCGCCGTTGACGATGCAATACTTATGAGTCAGCCCCACGTTTTACTTTGTAATGAGGACTGTAAAGGTATTGACGTTACCTAAAAAAGAAAAAAGAGGTGAAATAAAATGGCAGTACCCAAGGGAAAACAGTCCAAAAGCAGAACCAATAAAAGATTTGCAAACTATAAGGCAACGGCTCCTACGCTTGTAGAGTGCCCTCATTGTCATTCCTTGAAAGAAGCTCACAGAGTTTGCGGCAATTGCGGTTACTACGACAAAGTTGAAGTGGTGTCCAAGGACGAAAAAAAAGCTAATTAAACCGTACGGACTGCTTCGGCAGTCCGTATTTTCATTCATAAAAAAGTGGAGGGCAGAATGAAACATACCGACGTAAGAGAGCTGTTTGCTCATTCCGAAAACTATAAAGACAAAAGCGTAACCGTCTGCGGCTGGGTCAGAACGGCAAGAGACTCGAAAAGTATCTCGTTTATTGAACTGAACGACGGCACTTGCCTTAGAAACGTTCAGCTTATAATCGACAAGGAAAACCCGAAAAAGTCTTTCCCTGCAGTCGCCGTAGGCACTTCTTTGAACGTCACGGGTAAATTTGTCCCGTCGGAGAGGAACGGCTTCGAAATCTTGGTTTCGGATATGGAAGTCCTCGGCGAATGCCCCGCGGATTATCCCTTACAGAAAAAATTCCATACCCTTGAATATCTGAGAACCATTCCCCAGCTTCGTCCCAGAACACGGTTTTTCGAAGCGGTTTTTGCTGTCAGAAACGAGCTTTCTTTCGCAATTCATAAATATTTCCACTCGCACGGCTATAAATACGTTCACACGCCCATAATCACAGGAAGTGACTGCGAGGGCGCGGGCGAAATGTTCCGCGTAACCACTCAGCCTTGGAAAACCGACTGCAAGAGCGAAGGCGAGTACTATTCGGGCGACTTCTTCGGCGCAAAGGCAGGGCTGACCGTTTCGGGTCAGTTAGAGGGCGAAATCGCCGCAATGGGCTTGGGCAAAATTTATACGTTCGGACCCACGTTCCGCGCAGAGCACAGCAATACGACCCGTCACGCGGCGGAGTTCTGGCAAATCGAGCCCGAAGTCTGCTTCTGCGACCTTCACGATATTATCGAAATTGCCGAGGACTTCATTAAATCAATCATTAAAGACGTCATAGAAAATTGCCCCGACGAGCTCGCGTTTTTTAACGAGAGGGCGGAAAAGGGGCTTTTGGATAAACTTCACGGCGTAATAAAAAGCGAATTTGTCAAGTTGAAGTATACCGATGCAATCGAAATTCTGAAAAAATCGGGCAAGGAGTTCAAATATCCAGTTGAGTGGGGTTGCGATTTGCAGACCGAGCACGAGAGATATTTGACAGAAGAACACTTCAAAAAGCCAGTGTTCGTCACCGATTACCCCGCCGACATAAAAGCTTTCTATATGAAGCAGAACCCCGATAAAAAGACGGTCGCGGCAACCGACCTTTTGGTGCCCGGTATAGGCGAAATTATCGGTTGCAGTGAAAGAGAGGCAGACCTCGGCAAGTTGAAAGAAGCAATGACAAAGCGCGGAATGCCCCTCGAATCTTATACCGAATACCTCGACACCCGCAAATACGGCAGCGTGCCGCACAGCGGCTTTGGGCTCGGCTTTGAGCGTATGCTTATGTATATCACGGGAGTTCAGAACATTCGCGACACTTTGCTTTATCCCCGTACAGTCGGCAATTTGTAATTTTAACTTATGAAGAACAGAATTTGCGTAATTTTTACGGGCGGTACGATAGGCTCGCGCGCGCTCGGCGATAAAGTCGATTTACGGCACGAGGAAAAAAGCTTTTTAATCGAGCTTTACAATTCGCGCTACCCTGCGGGCATTGAATTCGACGAGCTCCGCCCCTTGAATATTTTAAGCGAGAACATTCAGCCGTCCGACCTCGAAATAATGGCGGACTGCGTACGCGGAGTCGACAAGTCCAGGTACGACGGAATTATCATTACCCACGGCACAGACACGCTGTGTTTTACCGCAAACCTTTTCAGCCAGATTTTCTGCGATATCGAAATTCCCGTGGTTTTCGTATCCGCGCTTTATCCTTTGGACGATAACCGTAGCAAAGGGGTGGAAAACTTCGCAAACGCGGTAGCGTTTATCAAAAGCGTAGATTTCGGCGGGATTTTCGTCAGTTTTGAAAATCACGGCGAAAACTGCAAAATTCACCTTGCAAGCCGCCTTATTGCGGCAACCGAGATAAGCGGTGAATATTACAGTATATTAAACGTGCCATTCGGCAAAGTTTGCGGCGGCAAGTTTATCTATAATGAAAACCCGCTTAACCCCACGTTTGCACAGCTCAGAGAAAAAAGAAAGCCCTGTGCGGCGAAAAAACTTTGTATGGATATGGTCACGATTCAGGCTCATTCGCTTCTGAATTTCGACTTTTACCGCTTTACCGAAGTCAAGCCCAAAGCCGTTATGGTTCAGCTTTACCACAGCGGAACGGTCTGCACTGAGGGCAAAGAAGCCAATTTCAAAAACTTTTTGAAGTACTGTAAAAACCTCGGCATAGAGGTAGTAATCGCGCCCGTAGACAGCCGAGCAAGAACTTACGGCAGTGCAGTCGGGCTCACCGAAGCTTGCACCACGGCTTACGACATCAGCTTTGAAATGGCTACGGTCAAAGTGCTTTTGGCGCTCGGTTCGGACAAAAATATAGAAGAGGAGCTTAAAACCAACCACTTCTTCGAAAAGCTGTATTAAACAAAAGCCCAATTCCTATTGACAATATAGGAATTGGGCTTTATAATTAACAGCGGTTAATTTTATTTAAAATTTCCTCTAGCCGTGGCAAGTCTTCAAGACACCCGCAACGCGGCTTCATCTCGTGCAAATCGTAAAGCTTCTGCCCGAATTTATACATTTCGATTACCGCCGCGCACAGATTTTCACCCAGCGGGGTTAAGGAATATTCGGTTTTCGGCGGTACCACGGGGTACAGAACGCGATTGATTATCCCGTCGCTTTCAAGCTCTTTCAGTTGCTCGGCAAGCATCTTAGGCGTCGCAGACACAAGTTTTGCAATCTGGCTGTATCTCAGCGTCCTGCCAAACAGGTAGTAAACTATATCTATCTTATATTTTCCGCCGATAACGGCAAGCGTCGCGTCCAAAGGACAGCTGCAAGATTTCAATATTTCTTTATCCATAGTTTCCTCAAATAAACTTACTTTCCGAAAGGTAAGTATTGCACTTTAAAGTGCGTTCTTGACAAAAGAAAAGTTTGTGATATTATAATTTCATACAAAAGCTTTTGTCAATAATTTTAAGGAGATTCTATGGATTTTTCAGAACTTGCAAAATCGCGCTATTCGATGCGCGCGTTCTCGGACAAGAAAATCGAGGACGACAAATTGCGAACTATATTAGAAGCGGCAAGGGTTGCGCCCACTGCTTGCAACAATCAGCCGCAAAGACTTTACGTCTTGAAGTCGGACGAAGCTATTAAGACGCTTGAAAGCGTTACAAAGTTCGTTTTCGGGGCAAAAACCGTCGTTATTTTTACTAGTGTTAAGGAAGAAGAGTGGAAGAACCCTTTCACCAAAGATTATCATACGGGCGAAATCGACGTATCTATAGTCTGCACGCAGGCGATGTTGCAAGCTTGGGAGCTGGGGATAGGCTCGTGTTGGGTCGGCTATTTCGACCCCGAAAAGGTAAGAAAAGCCTTTTCAATCCCCAAAACCGAGCAAATTGTGGCAATTCTTCCCCTCGGCTATCCTGCGGACAACGCAAAGCCCGCGCTTGGGCACTTTTCGCGCAAACCGCTTGAAGAAACGGTTAAATATCTTTAATACCGTCAAAAATCTATCGGGAGTTCAAATTGATAAAAAGTTACGTTGTAACCGGTATGACTTGCTCGGCTTGTTCGTCGGGCATAGAACGAACGGTTAAAAACTTAAAAGGTGTTACGCTTTGCGAAGTCAGCCTGATGGGCAAGTCTATGAAAGTCGACTTTGACGAAAGCGTAGTAACGGAAGAAGAGATTTTTTTCGCCGTAAAATCACTCGGCTACGGCGTATATAATGAAGGAGAGGAGCCGGTAACAAAGGAAAAAAGCCGAGATAGAAACCTTTTCGTCCGCTTTATAATATCACTCTGCCTGCTCGTGCCGTTGATGTACGTTTCAATGGGGCATATGTTCGGTGCGCCGTTACCATTCTTTTTAGACCCGCAAGAGGGCTATTCAAATTGGTTTGCGCTGTATCAGGCGTTGCTTTCGGCGGTTATAATCTGCGTAAACTACGCATTTTTCAAAAACGGCGTAGTCGCAATCTTCAAAAAAGTGCCAAATATGGACACACTCGTCGCCCTGGGCTCTGGAGTTTCGTTCATATATTCGGTTGTGCTGACGGCGTTCATTTTTCTTGATATGGATGCAATGCACAACGCTATGAATTTGCACTTCGAGTCGGCGGCAATGATTTTAACCTTAGTCACAGTCGGCAAATGGCTTGAAGAAAAGTCCAAGAAAAAAACGGGCGGAGAGATAGAAAAGCTTTTAAAGCTTGCCCCCGATTCAGTCACGGTAGAGGTTGACGGTCAGCAAAAGACGGTATCAGTAAAAGACGTCAAAAAGGGTGATATATTAATAGTCAAACAGGGCGAGTATATCCCCGTTGACGGCACCGTCGTAAGCGGAAGTTCGTTTGTGGACAAATGTGCAATTACGGGTGAAAGCCTGCCTGTGGAAGTAACCGCAGGCGACGGCGTCACGTCGGCGGCGCTCGTTAAAAGCGGAGTCATAAAAATGCGTGCCGAAAAAGTCGGCGCCGACACAACTCTTTCCAAAATAATAAAAATGGTCAAAGAAGCGGGCGCAAGTAAAGCCCCGATTCAGAAATTCGCCGACAAAGTCGCCGGCGTATTCGTGCCTGTGGTGGTAATTCTTGCCTTGGTTACGTTCCTCGTTTGGCTTCTTATCGACGGCGGCTTCGTCGCAGAACACTGCGTAACCTACGCAATCAGCGTTCTCGTCGTTTCATGCCCGTGCGCCTTGGGGCTGGCAACGCCCGTCGCGATAATGACGGCAACGGGCAAGGGCGCGTCATTAGGTATTCTCTATAAAGATGCGGAAAGCCTGCAAAAAACGTGCAATATAAATACAGTTTTATTAGATAAAACCGCAACAATAACCGAGGGCAAACCAAGAGTTACGGAAGTTATCACGTTCGGTTGCAAAAACGATTTTGCCTTAAAACTTGCCTGCGGTATAGAGAAAAATTCCAACCACCCGCTCGCAAAGTGCGTGGTAGATTACGCAAAAGAAGGCTTCGAAGTCGGAAATTTTGAGTATATTACAGGTAAAGGCGCAACATCCGAATACGACGGTAAAAAGTACTTCCTCGGCAATAAAAATCTTCTGCCTTGCAAGATTTCGAAAGAGGTCACGGAAAAGGCGACTTCGCTTTCCAGACTCGGCAACACGGTCATATTCCTGTCCGACAATAAATCGGTACTGGCGCTTATTGCCGTTGCCGATACGGTCAAAGAGGGCAGCGCAGAGGCGGTTTCGCTATTAAAAGCCCGAAATATGCGAATAGCAATGCTTACGGGCGACGAGGAAAACACCGCCAAGGCAGTTGCTTCCGGCGTAAATATAGAGGAATTCGTCGCCGAGGTTCTGCCCGAAGATAAGCTTAAAGCAGTGCAAAACGTGCAGACGGTGGGCGGAGTGGTTGCAATGGTCGGCGACGGAATAAACGATTCTCCCGCGCTCAAACAAGCCGATATCGGTATTGCGATGGGTAACGGCACTGACGTTGCTATCGATTCTGCGGATATTGTCCTCGTTAGCGAAGATTTAAGAACTTTGGATACCCTTTTCGATTTAAGCCGCGCAACCGTACGAAATATAAAGGAAAATCTCTTCTGGGCGTTTTTCTACAACGTGGTAATGATACCCGTCGCGGCAGGCGCTTTTTCGGCACTTGGGTTTACTTTCAATCCTATGATTGCGGCAGCCTGTATGAGTTTAAGCTCGCTTTTCGTAGTGGGCAACGCATTGCGACTGTTGCTTTATAAAAATAAAAAATTAAAAAAGGAAGGTTTTATGAAAACAATTGTTAATATCGACGGAATGTGCTGCGAGCACTGCGCAAAAAGAGTGGAGGAAAAGCTTTCTACCGCAAAAAACGTAGTTTCGGTTGACGTCAAGTTAAAGAAGAAGCTTGCCGTTATCCGCAGTCGCGAAAAAGTTGACGACACGGAAATCACCGCGCTTGTAACCGACGCGGGATATAAAGTTTTATCAATCGAAAGCAAGTGACAAACTCAACCAAACTAAGCTAATTTGTGACAGTATCCGTCACTGTAATATTTTGACACTTATGCATACGCGGCTGTATAATTTAGGTATGGAGGCTGAGTTATGCAGGATATGATGTTATTGGACAGGCGTACAAAAGATTTGGTGAAAGAATACGTGCCGACGGGCGACGTTCTTGACAGTATAGTATGCTTTTTCTCGATTTTTGCCGACCCGACACGGGTACGAATGTTGTCCGCTCTGGCAATATCAGAAATGTGCGTAACCGACCTTTCACGGGTTCTGGAAATAAATCAGACCACGGTATCGCACCAGCTTCGGCTACTGAAAAATCTGGGTATAGTCAAAAGCGAGCGTTCGGGTAAAATCATATTTTACAGCCTTGTCAACGATACGGTCAACGACGTTATGCTTAAAGGCGTAGAATTTTTGGGTTGTTGAAAAAGCGGTAACTTTTTGTTACCGCTTTTAAATATTTTGTAATTATCTATCTTAAAGTGTTGTAATATTTCAATTTTTGTGGTAGAATATAATCAGCGAATTTTTTGGAGATTTAGCGTGAAAGCAATAAAATCATTTTCAAAAATTATAATAGCAGTAATTTTGGCTATGACTTTGACCACCTTAACCGCCTGCGATATGCTAGACGGTATTTTCGGTAACAAGCAGGGCGACGGTAATGTATACACCGTAACATTAAACGCAAACGGCGGCACGTTCACTACCGACCTCACCGAATATACTTCTGGCACGGTCACATATCTGCCCGCAAACGGCACGAAAGAGCATTATACTTTCGACGGTTGGTATGTTTCAAGCGATTTCTCGGGCAAAGCGGTTCCTAAAATTTCCGCTACCGCAACGGGCGATAAAGAGTATTGGGCAAAATGGATACCCGATAGTTATACTTTGACTTTTAATATCGTCGGCGACAATTACCAAAGCACAATGAACTCTTATTCCTACGGCGTGAACGTGACCTTACCCAAACCCGAAAAATCAGGCTCGACTTTTAACGGTTGGTATATAAATTCTGATTTAAACGGCACTGCGGTAAAAACAATTTCAGCTGGCGAATACGGCAATAAGACTTTCTACGGCGAATGGCTAGACGGGGAAACTCCCGACAACCCCGATGTTCCCGACGTTCCTAAGCCTTCTGAAAACGAAGTGACGGTAACGGCTTTTGGCGGCTATGAAGAGGGCGCATATATTGAATTCAACGCAGTAAGCGGAGTAAACCAATATCAGGTTTCCTATAAAGCCGAGGGCGCTTCGTCTTATACGAATATCGATAGCGAGCTTATCCGTACTTACGGTAACACCGTACGTGCAGATATCGTCGGCTTAAAGGCGGGCGATTATACGATAAAAGTAACCGCAGGCACGAAAACCTCGGAAAAAGACGTAACGGTTACCGCATACGACCGTTCAGGTTACGCGCACTTCGGCGCAACTTCGGGCGTCGGTGCCTACAATAACGACGGCACCCCCAAATCCGGCGCGGAAATAATCTACGTTAACGAGCAGAATAAAAATGACGTTGTCGCTCCTTGGGATAGCAGTATTAAAGGTATAGTCGCCATTTTAGGCGATTCCAAAAACGCAGGGAAACCTGTAATAGTCCGCATAATAGGCAGAATTGCTGCCGCAACGTGGGATAAAAATAACTGGAAAACCCTTCAAGCTAAGTATGATAGCGCCGATAAAAATGATAGCGGAAAAATTATAAACGATTCTTCAATCGTAGGTATAAACAACACACAGCTTCCTACAAGCAGCACTAGTTTAACACAAGAAAAATTAATTTCAGGAGGCTATAATAAGCTTCAAACAGATATTACCGTATTAAACGGTTTAGTCAGTAAAGCGACTTATTCAGCTGGCAGTACAAGCGGATACGATTCCTATTGGAACAACTGTGAAATTTCAGAAGCAGAAAATGTGACGGTAGAAGGTATCGGCACGGATGCTATGATTTTCCAATGGGGGCTTACCTGGAAGAAGTGCAATTCTATCGAAGTAAGAAATATCACTTTCGACGATTACACTGAGGACGCTTGTAGCTTTGAAGGCTCAACTGACACTTCCAAATATACCGGTTTGTCGGTTGATAAATTCAATTCTAACAGGCTTTGGGTTCACAATAATACTTTCAACGAGGGTATGAATTATTGGGATGTCTGTGCAGAGCAGGATAAGCGAGAGGGTGATGGTGCTACCGACTTCAAAAGATGTGCGTATGTCTCGATTTCGTACAACCATTATTATAATAACCATAAAACAGGTTTAATCGGTTCGGATGACAACGTTTTTACCGCGAACGTAACGTTCCATCACAATTTCTATGACCAGTGCAATAGCCGCTTGCCGCTTGCAAGACAGGCAAATATGCATATGTATAACAATTATTATTACAAATCGTCAGGTACGAATATGTCAATTCGTTCGGGCGGGTATGCGTTCATTGAAAATTGTTATTTTGAAAATGCGAAAAATCCTATTCAGACCCAACTCGGCACTAAATCGATAACCCTCAATAATCAAAGCGTTAAATTGGATGGTTATGTAAAGGTTTATAATTGTACGTTTATTGAAACACAGTTAGATGATAAATATAAATTAGACACTTCAAAGTATAATATTACCCAAGTAACAAATAGGACTACAACAATTCAAAACGATAATATCTACAGCCAGAACTTTGACACTAATTCTTCTGCGTTCTACTATGACAGCTCGGCTAAGAAATCAAAAGTTACTCAACTGGACGAAACGGCAAACGTACCCAACATAGTAAAAGCTTATGCAGGCGTACACAAAAATTAGAAAATAAGTATAAAAAATCTTGCCGATTGGCAAGATTTTTTATATTGCAAAACTTATACGGATATGCTATAATTTTAAACAGGGTATTATGGACGTAATTCGCGAAAAACTGAAACTTCTTCCGGACAGTCCGGGGGTTTATATTATGCTCGACGGTTACAAGAACGTAATCTACGTCGGCAAGGCGCGCGTTCTCAAAAACAGAGTTCGGCAATATTTTCATAGCTCGGAAAAGCCGGAAAAAGTTACGAAAATGGTGCAAAACATAGCCGATTTCAACTACATCATTACAAATACCGAAATCGACGCGCTTGCCCTCGAAAACACCCTCATAAAAAAATACAAGCCCAAGTACAACATTCTTTTAAAGGACGATAAAACTTACCCCTATATTAAAGCAAATTTAAAGGAAGAATTCCCGAACTTTTCAATAACACGTAAGATTAAAAAAGACGGTTGCAGATACTTCGGTCCGTTTATGGGCGGAATAAGCTGTAAAGAAATTTTAGATACGCTTCAGCTCACGTTTTGCGTGCGCCTGTGTCATACCGCAACTACGGGTAAAAAGCGGGAATGTCTGAATTACCACATCGGCAGGTGCCCGGCTCCTTGCGCAGGTAAAGTCAGCAAAGAAGAATACTCTGTGCGGGTTAAGAACGCTTTGAACTTCCTTGACGGCAACTACAAAGATGCGGAAATTCTTTTAAAAAATAAAATGGTTTCCGCCGCCGAGAACGAGAATTTCGAGCTTGCGCTTGACTATAAAAACAAAATAGAAATGCTTTCTAAGCTCGAGGCGAAGCGCTTAACTACCTTAAACCGTTACGTAGACGCCGATATTATCGCTTATGCAAGCAACGGTCTGTATTCGGCTGTAAACGTCTTGGTTACGCGCAAGGGCATTATGCAGGGCGGAAGTTCTTTCGCCTTGGACGAAGCGCACCTGACCGACGGCGAAGCTCTGACGGGCTTTATCGTTCAGTATTATCAGAACCACGAAGTACCGTCCGAAATTATCTGCGAGGAGTTCTGCGAAAAGGAGCTTTTGCAAAATTATTTTAAGGAAAAGTTTGAAAAAAGCGTTGAAATAACCTTGGCAAAACAGGGCGATAAAGCCCGACTTCTGCAAATGGCTAAAAGAAATGCCTCCGAATACCTTGAAAAATCGGTCGACAAGATTAAGCACAAGGACGATATGACGGTGAACGCTTGCAGGCATTTGCAGGAATTGCTGTCTTTGAAAAATTATCCCCGCCGAATGGAGTGTTACGATATTTCCAACATCAGCGGAGTGGATAAGGTTGGGTCAATGGTCGTGTTTATCGACGGCGAAGCGGACAGAAACAGTTACCGCCGCTTTAAAATCAAGACCGTTGAGGGCGCGAACGACTTCGCGTCCTTGCAGGAGGTTCTGACCCGCCGTCTGGATAAAATGGGAACTGACGAAGAGGAAAAGTTCCCCAAGCCCGACCTAATAATAATCGACGGCGGCAAGGGTCAGTTGTCTGCGGTTAAGGAAATTTTCGACGGAAAAAATATAGAGGGTATAGAGCTTATTTCGCTTGCCAAACGCGAAGAAGAGGTGTTTACTCTGTATTCCGAAGAAAGCGTCAAAATTCCGCACTGCGACTATTCGCTTAAAATGTTGCAAAGAATCCGTGACGAAGCGCACAGATTTGCAATAACCTATTTCAGAAACTTGCACTCAAAACGGAATCTGCAAAGCGTTCTCACCGAAATAGACGGGGTAGGCAAGGTGAAACGGATTGCCCTTCTTGACAAATTCGGTACGCTTGATAAAATTATGAACGCAAGCGTTGAGGAACTGTCCTCTGTGGACGGAATTTCCTTAGCTTTGGCGCAAAAAATTTACGACTATTTAAAAGAAAACTTATGAAAAATTTAAATTATAAACTTATCGTATCCGACTTCGACGGAACGCTAATCGACGGCAACCAACAGGTTCCCTCAAAGGTTAAAGCGGCAATCGATGAATATATCGCAAACGGGGGAGTTTTTGCAGTCTGTACAGGACGAATACTGTATTGCATATTGCCGCGTGTACGCGAGCTTGGGCTTAAAGGTTTCGTCGTAGCGAGTCAGGGCACCGTTATAGCGGATATCGAAAGCGGAAAAATTATTAAAAACGGCGGTATGGATTACTCGGGAGTTGCGGAGATTTGCCGCAATATTAAGGAATTGGGGCACCCAGTGAACGTGTATTGTGACGACGATTTGTACACGGATATTCCCAAAGACAATAAGTTTTTACAGATGTACGAGCGCGTAGTGGGTATCGACGCAAAATATATAGGCGGCGATATCGTCGGCTTCGTACTGAAAAATAAGCCTTTTTGTCAGAAAGTCGCAATTTTAGTTGCGCCCGAAAAGCAGGCGGAGCTGTACGAAGAACTTAAAAAAAGATTGCAGGGCAAATACGACGTTACCTGTAGCGCGACGGTACTGGTCGAGGTTTCGCCCCTGAACGACAATAAGGGTACTGGACTTAAATTCCTTGCTGAAAAGTTCGGAATTCCCATTGAAAAAACTGTTGCCGTAGGCGACAATTTAAACGACCTTTCAATGATTAAGGCTGCTGGTATGGGCGTAGCGGTCGGCAACGCTGTTGACGCTTTAAAAGAAGCCGCAGACTTCGTTTCGGAGACCAATAATGAGGGCGCAATAGCCCAAATAATAGAAAAATTCGGTTTTGCATAGTACTATGTCTGAAATACTAGCCCCTGCAGGGGATAAAAACAGCGTTTTTGCGGCGGTTAATGCAGGCGCTAACGCGATATACCTTGGAATGAAAGAATACTCCGCAAGAAGCTCAGCGGAGAATTTTGATTACGAAAATTTTGAGGAAATTGCGAAATACTGCCGCGCTTTCGGCGTAAAAGTTTACGTTGCAATGAATACGATTGTAAAGGACGGCGAGCTCGAAGATTTTTTGACTTGCGTCGTAAAGGTATGGAATAAGGGCGCCGACGCAATTATTATTTCGGACGTATTTTTGGGCAAATACATTAAAAATAACTGTCCTGAAATTGTTTTGCACCTTTCGACACAGGCGGGAGTTTGCAACACTTACGGCGCAAAGCTTGCAAAAGAATACGGTTTCGACCGCGTTATTTTGGCGC
Organism: uncultured Christensenella sp.; assembly: GCA_910579585.1. Lineage (GTDB taxonomy): Bacteria > Bacillota > Clostridia > Christensenellales > Borkfalkiaceae > Coproplasma. The sequence goes on along the minus strand of CAJTVA010000003.1, from coordinate 15,011 downwards.
GCGAAACGGCTTTTGATGACATTGAAGAGATTGCTAAGATAATTGAAACCGAAGTTTTCGTCCAGGGCGCGCTTTGTACCTGCTTTTCGGGACAGTGCTATCTTTCGTCGTTTGCGGGCTGGAACAGCGGAAACAGGGGCAAGTGTAAACAGCCGTGCAGAAAAAAATATTCAATTGACCGCGCGGGGTTCGAAGAACGCGCTTACAGGCTTTCGCTTTCCGATTTGTGCGCGGGCGAAAACGTAAACAAGCTGATTGAAGCGGGCGTGGCTTCGTTTAAAATAGAGGGAAGAATGCGGCGCCCAGAATACGTTGCAGCGGCGGTGAAATATTACAGAAATTTAATTGATAATTGTGAAAATTCGATTAATTTAAACGATTTAAGCGATTTAAAACGCACTTTTAACCGTGGAAATTACACAAAAGGGCTTGCTTTCGGGCAGGATAAGTCGTTTATTTCCTCCTCGGTTCAGGGGCACATAGGCGAGTTTGTGGGTGTAATTCGGGTCGAAAACGGCAAATTTTTGTGCCAAACGCGGCAGAAATTCGTAAAAGGCGACTGTTTTAAGATTTTAAGGGACGGGAAAGAGGTTGGCGGAGCGACTTTTTGCAGTGATGTAAAGGGTGGGTTCTGCCTTTCTTCGAAATCGCGTTTGAAAAACGGCGACAAGGCGTTTGTAACAACGGATACGAGGCTGAATTCCCGCTTGCTTTCGATGAAAAGGAGTATTCCTGTAAAGGTTGAAGTAAGGCTAGTTGCGGGTAAAATTGCCGAAATTTCAATAAACGGAGCGGTTTTTAAGGGGGAAAAGCCTCTTGAAGCGGCGCAAAACAGTCCTGTTTCGGTCGAAAACATTAAAAAAACGTTCAATAAGGTAGATAAATACCCGTTTGAGGTGATTTTCGGTAATATTGATACGGATAACGTGTTTATTTCCGCTTCCGAGTTGAACGCTTTAAGGCGGAACGCATATGCGGGATACTATGAAAAAATCACGTCGGTTGAACGCAAAACCACGGTTAATTTCACCAAACCGTCACAGAAAAACGACATAAAAAACGATAAAATTGCAGCAATTTGTACCGATTTTCGCAATTTAAGCGCGGATATAGGCATACTTAAACTTGCAGATTTCAATTCGTACGCAGAAGCGCTGACAAAAAATTTCAAAGGCGAAAAATTTTTGTATCTGCCGCCGTTTTTGACTGGGCGGGAAACCCAAAAAATCAAGTCAACGGCGGCGCAGTTCGACGGAATTTACTGCGACGGTATTTACGGAATAAAGCTTGCGGAGGAACTCAGCAAGCCGCTGTTTGCGGGAACTGGGTTCAACATATCGAACCGCGCGGACGTGGAAATCTGCAAGGCGAAATATTTTGCGGTTTCAAAAGAATTGACGGTGGCGGAAGCGCGGAGTGTTTGCGCGGAAAATTCGTTTTATCTTGCCGCGGGTGATTTGAAGGTGATGGACCTGGTATACTGCCCGTTCGAAAAGCGATGTGCAAACTGCGACAGGCGCGGGGCGTACACGCTGACGGACGAGAATGGCAGAGAGTTTCCGTTAAGACGGTACGTGATGGGTGCGTGCAGGTTCGAACTGTACAACTGCGCAAGCTTAGCTGCGGCAACGCCAACGGGCGCGCTTTTGGACTGCACGCTAAACGGCGACCCGAACGCGCTTATCGGGGTTTTCAAGGACGGAAAGGCGCTTCGGGAATACATTAAAAATTACACTCGCGGGCATTCAGAACAATCTGTTTTTTAAATATGGATAAAAAAAGTTTATTTAAGCTGGAACTTAATAAAATTTTGTCTTCGGTTGCGGAGTATGCGGCGCTTGAAAAAAGCAAGGCGCTGATTTTGGCGCGCGAACCTTCGACCGATTTGGCGGAGGTCAGGCGCAGGCTCGACATAACCGAGGAGTGCGACAAACTTTTATATGTTTACGGCGCGGGGAAAGTCGAAGCGTTCCCCGACATGGAAGAAGTGCTTGGGCGGGCAATGAAGGGCTCGACGCTGTCTTTTAAAGAACTTCTGGACTGCGGGCAACTTCTGCGGGCGGCAAGGGCGGCGTATTGCAGCGTTGAAAAAATCGACGACGCATTGCCGCATACGAAGTCGCTTACAAAAAATTTATACTTCGATAGGAATTTGGAGGACGATATTTCCGAAAAAATCATTTCGGTGGACGCAATCAGCGATACGGCAAGCGACAGACTGTATTCCATTCGGAGTAAGATAAAAAATCTTAACGCACGTATACGCGAAAAACTTGCTGAGTACGCTTCGGGCAAACACTCGGAATACTTGCAGGACGGTATCGTCACGATAAGAAACGACAGGTATGTAGTGCCCGTAAAAGCCGAGCACAAGAGCCACGTAAAAGGCTTTATTCACGACCGCTCTAAGACGGGTTCAACTTTTTTTATTGAGCCAGAATACGTTTTAGAGCTAAACAACGAACTTATAGCTTTAACCATTGACGAGCGGGAAGAAATTGAGGCTATTTTAAAAGCTTTGTCGCGCCGCGTCGGGGATATGGCGGAACAACTTTCAGCCGACGCGGAAATACTTGCGGAGCTGGACTTGCGGTATTCGGTTGCCGAATACTGTTTCTCGAAAAAATGCACGAAGCCGAAAGTCAACGGCAGGGGATATATAAATATAGTCAAGGGGCGTCACCCGCTTATTGATAAGGAAAAGGTTGTGCCCGTTTCCCTTACGCTTGGCGGCGAGTACAGGTTTTTGCTTTTAAGCGGTGCAAATACGGGCGGCAAAACCGTCACTTTGAAGATGTGCGGACTGTTCTGCCTTATGGCGGCTTGCGGGCTGTTTCTGCCGGCGTGCGAGGGGAGCGAGGTCGGCGTATTCTCCAACGTGTTTTCGGATATAGGCGACAGTCAGAGTATAGAGGAAAGTCTTTCGACGTTCTCTTCACATATTACTAACATCATAGAAATCTGCAACTCGGCAGACGGAGATAGCCTTGTGCTTATCGACGAGCTGGGCGGCGGAACTAACCCAGACGAGGGACAGGCGCTCGCGAAAGCCGTTGTAAAACACTTTTTAGATTGCGGCGCGACGGGAATCGTGACCACGCACTATACTCCTTTAAAGGAATTCGCCTATACCGTCGGCGGGATAGAAAATGCGAGTATGGAATTCGATACCGACACGTTAAAGCCGCTGTACAGCATAAAAATCGGTTTGCCCGGGGCAAGCAACGCTTTGGCGATTTCACGGCGGCTGGGAATGAGCGCGGAAATATTGAGCCTTGCCGAAAGTTATCTTTCGGAGGGGGCGAGAAGCTTTGAAAACGTTGTCCGCCGCGCCGAAGAAAGCAGAATCGAGGCGGAAAAAAAGCTTGCGGAAATTTCCGTTTTAAAGCTCGAGTGGCAGGAAAAGCTTGAAAAAGTCAACGCGCAGATTGCCGACGTGAACCGCGAAAAGGAAAAGATTACCCGCTCGGCACGCGCCGAAAGCCGCCGAATTATTTCTGAGCGAACCGAAGAAGCCGAGGAGCTGCTTGCGGCAATTGAGGAAATTTTCAACAAGGAAGAGTTATCCGAAGCCGATTTGATTGCCGCGCGGACCCTGAAAAACAAGATAATAGACGGTGCTTTCGACGATGAGGAAGAGATAAAGCGGGTTACGGACTTTGCGCCTGCGACCGCCGTTAACGTGAGGGCGGGAATTTCGGTTTTTGTTAAACCTATGGACTGCAAGGGGCAAGTTGCCGCTTTCAACGCGGCAAAAGGCGAAGCGGAAGTTGTGTGCGGCAGTCTTAAAATGCACTTAAAGCTGAAAGATTTACTGATTATCGGTGAGGAAAAGGAAAACCCGAAAACGGTTAAAGTGGTTAAAAAACTGCCGAAGGATAAACCTATCCTTGAAATAAACGTTGTGGGAATGACGGTGGGCGAAGCTTTGTACGAGGTGGATAATTTTATAGACCGTGCCGTCACAGACAACCTCGAAGAGGTAAAAGTTATTCACGGCGTTGGCACGGGTAAGCTGAAAAGCGCAATTTCTGCGCATTTGAAAAGGCATAAAAACGTTGAAAGCTTCCGACCCGGCAAATACGGCGAGGGCGAAACGGGGGTTACGTTTATTAAGCTGAAATAGGCTTGTACTATCGCATACGCGAACCTTGAAAGGAATATTATATAATTGACTAAATATGTTCTTATTGAGGTAAACTATTGAAAGGCAAGTTATTTACCATTTTAACTAATCTTACTTTGTTGCTTGTTATTACGAGCGTATCTGTTATAGGTTATTTCAGCGGCAACGCAAAAGCCGTTATTTACGAAAACACCAACCTCTATTACGGCGGAAGCGAAGAGAGCGGCGCGGTCGGGCTGACCGTAAACGTTTACGAGAGTACGGAAAACGTTTTAAAAATTCTCGATATTCTGGACGAAAACGAGGCAAAAGCGACATTCTTTATAGGCGGAAGCTGGGCGGACGACAACGTGGACTGTGTGCGCGAAATATATAACCGCGGGCACGAGCTGGGAAGTCACGGATACTTTCATAAGGACCATTCCAAAATGACGTATGAGGCGAATCTTGAAGAAATACGGCCGAGCGTAAAACTTTTGGAAATGATTTGCGGTAAGAAGATTGAGCTTTTTGCGCCGCCGTCGGGAGCTTTTTCGGAAAATACGCTTTCCGCTTGCGCCAGTCTTGAAATGAAAGTTATAATGTGGTCGAGGGATACAATAGATTGGCGCGATAACGACGAAAATCTCGTATATTCGCGCGCTACGGACGAATTGAAAGCGGGAGAGTTCATTTTGATGCACCCCAAAGACGTGACGGTGAAAACTCTGCCGAAAATTTTAAATTACATAAGAGAAAACGGCTTCAAAGCCGAAACGGTTTCTCGGATATTAGGAGAATAATGGTACATTTTAAACAACTTGACAACGGACTGAAACTTATTGTTAACAAAATGGACGGACTTTTGTCGGTGACGATGGGAATTCTCGTGCACACGGGCGCGGCGCAGGAGAACGACAGTGAGGACGGAATTTCCCATTTCATCGAACATATGACGTTCAAGGGCACGAAAAAACGCACTTCTTTTCAGATTTCGGATGAAATGGACAGGATAGGTGCGCAAATGAACGCGTTTACAGGTAAGGATATGACCTGTTATTACGCTAAGTCCACGACGGGGCACGCCGCGGAAGCGTTCGAAATTCTTGCCGACATCTTCCTTGAAAGCACTTTCCCCGAGGAAGAAATGGTCAAGGAAAAAGGCGTAATCATAGAAGAGATTAATATGAACGAGGACACCCCCGACGATTTATGTCTTGACCTGCTTTCAAATGCATACTTCGGTAAGCGCGGTTACGGCAGAAATATTTTGGGCCCGAAAAAGAACGTTTCGGGCTTTACGAAAGCCGACGTCGCCGCGTACACGGACAAGCACTACGTGCCCGAAAATATCGTTATCTCTATGGCGGGAAATATAGATATAAAGCTTGCGGAAGAGCTTGTATTAAAATATTTTTCAGGACTTAAAGGAAAGCGTTCGGGCGGCGGGGAGGTCAAAATCGAGCTTCAAGGCAAGTCGCTTTTCAAGCATAAGGACATCGAGCAGGTGCATATCGGCATTGCCTTTCCGTCGGTGAAGCGTTACGACGAGGCGTACGACGCAACGCAGATTATGAACGTTATTTTAGGCGGCGGGGTTTCTTCACGTCTGTTTCAGACGGTGAGAGAGGAGCTTGGGCTTGCGTATACAGTTTATTCTTACGTTTCGACCTACGCCGAGGCGGGTGCGCTGTCGGTGTATGCGGGCGTGAATACCGAAAAATATTTGAGTTCCGTCGACGCGATTTACAGGTGCATAGACGATTTAAGGAAGAAAAATATCTCCAAAGAAGAGTTTTTGCGCGGAAAAGAGCAACTTGTTTCTTCTTCGATATTCTCGCAGGAGAGCACGAGCTCGCAGATGCTTTTGTTCGGGAAAGAGCTTTTATACAGCGGCAGGGTTTACGATTTCGAGGACAGAATAAACAAGCTGAACGCCGTCACGCTTGACGACGTGCTGGCGGCGGTGGATAGGAATTTCGACGAGAAGTTCAAGGCGACTTCGGTTGTCGGCGCAGTGGACAAGCCGCTTTGATATGGATATAAAGTACGGGTTCGAGCCCTTTTTTGACGAAAACAGCGTTGTTCTGATACTGGGAAGCTTTCCGTCGGTCAAGAGCAGGCAGGTCGAGTTTTATTACGGAAACAGGCAAAACCGGTTCTGGAAAACGGTCTGCGGATATTTCGGCGAGGAAGCGCCTTTTGACGTTGCTGGGAAGAAAGGATTTCTTAAGAGGCGGAATATCGCGCTGTGGGATATGGTTACAGAGTGCGAAATCGTCGGGTCGCAGGACAGCAAGATAAAAAATTTCAAGGTTGCGGATATCAAAAAGTTATTGCAAATCTCAAAAATTAATTATATAATATTAAACGGCGGTAAGGCGGCGGAGATTTTCGAAAAGAATTTTACGGGTATTTCCGTGCCTTACGAAAAGTTGCCGTCGACAAGCCCTGCGAATACGGGATTCGACGCCGAGAGGTGGCGCTGTGCTTTACAAAGAGCTTTTAGCCGAGCTTGAATCTTTTGCGGACGATGGATATCGCGATTTTCATAAACGGCTTTTGAAAAACGAGAATATCCGCGTTTTGGGCGTGCGCGTACCGCAACTTAGGAAAATCGCGAAGCGATTAGTCGGCAACGTAGACGAGCTTTTAAGTTTCCCCGACGAGTATTACGAAGTAACGTTTATCAAGCTGACCGCGGTATCGCTTTTGAAGTGGGAAGAGTTTATAAAATACGTTAGTAGATGCGTTCCGCTTATAGATAACTGGGCGACGTGCGACTGCTTTGCGCCGAAGTGTATCGAAAAGCACAAGGAAGAGTTTTTACCGTATATATATACTTTTTTTGCGGAAGAGCAGGAGTTTTATCAACGTTTTGCGCTTACGACGCTGTTGCACTTTTACGTTGAAGAAAAGTATTACGATAAGATACTTCAACTTATAACCGAAGCCGAAACCGATGAATACTATTACGTACATATGGCGGCGGCGTGGTTGCTTGCGGAACTTATTATCAAATTTTACGACCAGACCGTTGAGTTTTTGAAGGCTACTATCGAAGCGTCTCGCAAAGGTCTGGAAGTAGATAAAAAGACACATAACAAGGCAATTCAAAAGGCGTGTGAGAGTTTCAGACTCACCGCCGAACAAAAAACATATTTAAAAGGGTTAAAATTATAATGGAAATTTCACAGCAGTTGACCGAAGAATTTAAATTGCGCCCCGACCACGTTCGGAACATTTTGCAGCTTTTGGACGAGGGGAACACTATTCCGTTTATCGCGCGGTACCGTAAAGAGATGACCGGCGCGATTGACGACCAGGTTTTGCGCGCTTTCAACGACAGGTACGAATACCTTAAAAACCTTGAAAAGCGCAAGCAGGAAGTTGCCAATTCCATTACGGAGCAAGGCAAGATGACGGACGAAATTCAAGCCGCCATCGACGCCGCGCAGACTATGACCGAAGTCGAGGATATTTACCGCCCGTTCAAGCAGAAGAAAAAGACGAGGGCGTCGGTCGCTATCGAAAAGGGCTTACAGCCGCTTGCGGAGTTTATTCTCGCGCAGGAGGGCGACCCTTACAAGGAAGCAGAAAAGTACATAGACGAGGAAAAGGGAGTTGCGACCGTTGCGGACGCTATCGCAGGAGCGAAAGATATTATCGCCGAAGTTATTTCCGACAATGCGGAGCTGAGAAAGAAGCTTCGTTCGCTTCTCGAAAACCACGGCGAGATGCAGGTTAAGATGGTCAAGGATGACGAAAAGGGCACGTACGCGATGTACGCGGACTATTCGGAGATTATCCCCGAAATTAAAAACCACAGAATTCTTGCTATCAACAGGGGCGAAAAGGAAGAGTGCCTTAAAGCGAAAATCTTCTTTAACCCCGACATTGCAAAACGCGTGTGCGTGGCTAAATACTTAAAGCCCAACGGTAACGCGGAATGCGGTAAACTTATTGAAGAAGCGGCGGACGACGGATATGACAGGCTTATTCAGCCTTCCGTCGAGCGCGAGGTGCGTGCGATTCTGACAGACAGGGCGAGCGAGCAGGCTATAAAGATGTTCGAAGTAAATCTCCGTCCGCTGTTGTTACAGCCGCCCGTAAAGGGCAAGGTTACGCTTGGACTCGACCCTGCGTACAGGACTGGCTGTAAAGTCGCGGTCGTAGACGAGACGGGCAAGGTTCTCGATACCGGCGTTATTTATCCCGTGCCCCCGAAAAACGATATCGAGGGTGCTAAAAAGACGATGAAAGAGCTTATTTCTAAGCATAAAGTCGATATTATCTCGATAGGAAACGGCACGGCGAGCAAGGAAACCGAGATTTTCGTTGCCGACCTTTTGAAAGAAGTCGAAGGCGTGACTTACGCCGTCGTAAGCGAAGCGGGTGCGTCGGTTTATTCGGCTAGCCCCCTGGCGGTTGAAGAATTCCCCGATTACGACCTGACGCGCCGTTCGGCGATTTCCATTGCAAGGCGGCTTCAAGACCCGCTTGCCGAACTTATTAAAATCGACCCCAAGTCGATTGGCGTGGGGCAGTATCAGCACGATATGGATAAAAAGCGGCTTGACAGCGTTTTAGGCGGCGTTTTGGAGGACTGCGTAAACAGCGTCGGCGTTGATTTGAATACGGCGAGCGTTTCGCTTTTAAAATACGTTGCGGGGCTAAACTCGGGCATAGCGAAAAATATAGTAAACTACCGCGAGGAGAACGGTAAATTCACTTCGCGTTCACAGCTTCTTAAAGTATCCAAACTCGGCGCGAAAGCGTACGAGCAGTGCGCGGGCTTCCTGCGTATCCCCGACGGAAAAAACATAATGGACAATACTGCGGTTCACCCCGAGTCGTACGAGAAAGCCGAAAAACTTTTGTCGCTTTTCGGTTACACCGACGAGGACGTCAGAGAAAGGAAGCTTGCAGAACTGCCCAAAAAAGTCAAGGAATACGGCGATGATAAGGCGGCGGAATACTGCGGACTGGACAAAGCGACTATGAACGACGTCATTTCCGAGCTTGTAAAACCCGGCAGGGACATACGCGACAGCTTGCCCCAAAGACAGCTCAGAAAAGATATTATGAGCATTGACGACTTAGAGGTCGGTATGATTGTTGACGGCACGGTCAGGAACGTTATCGACTTCGGCGCGTTCGTGGATATCGGCGTACATCAGGACGGTCTTGTGCATATTTCCGAGATTACAGACAGGTTCATCAAGCACCCGTCGGACGTTCTCAAAGTAGGGCAACAGGTTAAGGCGGTTATTATTACGCTCGATAAAAAGAAGCAACGCATAGGGCTTTCTTTAAAGCAGGCGGGCGCCAATAAAAATATCGGCTGACGCTTGACACGCACGGATATTTATAGTAAAATCTTTATATATTTTCAGGAGGATATTAAAATGTTTGAAGAAGTAGCTAAATTGCTTGCGGAACAGCTTAATATAGACGTCAACAAAATTACCGAGGAGAGCGAAATCATTAAAGATTTAGGCGCTGACTCTTTGGACGTCGTTGAGCTTTTAATGAGCCTTGAGGACGCAACGGGCAAGACCATTCCCGAAGAAAAGGTTGCGAACCTTAAAACCGTCGGCGACGTTGTTAAAACTTTGGAAACTCTTTAATTTATAGAAATTTAACCGCCCTGTGCGCAGTTTGCGCACAGGGCGGTTTTTTCATGCTTGCAAAAATATATTAAATATATGGTAATTCAATCAGAAAGACAAAAATTCTACTAACGGTTGAGAAGAAATTATTGAAGTCGAAAAAAATTTTGTTTAAAATATAGGTATACATTTCAAAGAGGTAAAAACGAGATGACGTACGGTGAAAAAATTTCACATCTGAGAAAATCAAACGGAATGACTCAGGAAGATTTGGGCAAGATTCTGAACGTTACATATCAGGCGGTTTCCAAGTGGGAGCGCGGCGAATCTTTGCCCGATTTTACGACGATGTCGCAGATAGCTAAGGTGTTTAAAGTGCCATTGAGCTATTTCGAGGAAAACGGAGAAAAGGCGCAAGCCGAACAGGCACAGTCCGAAGCTGTGAACAGTTCCGTAAGTTATATAGGAACGTGCACCGTATGCGGGATAATGCTTAAAGAAGACGACGAGCATATAGCTTCCCCTAAATTGATTTGCAAAAGCTGTAACGAGCGTCTGGCAAAAGATGCTGAACTGAAAATGGAATATATAGCCGAACAAAACCGCAAAGAACAGCGCGGAAGAGGCATAGACGCGCAGCTTATCGTAAGTCTTATTTTCGCTTTGGCGGGGTACGTAGCTCTGACCGTATTCACGTTTTTAAGTAAGCCCGACGACCAATTTTTATTGGGGGCATTGATGCTTATAGGTCCGATTGCGCTGTTTGCGTTGGTTCATGCAGTTTTCGATTTGATAAACGAATTAAGGGATAAGGACGACGGTCCCGATGGATATACGCGCAACCTTTCATTGATAATTGCGGCGGTATTCACCTTAGTTAACATAGCTTTATTCCTTATTATCTATTTCACGCTGAACGACAATTTTTATTTTATAATTATTATGTGTATCGGCGCGGTAGTATCTTTCACTTTTGTTAGCCAGTTTTTGTGGGGCAACGTTGTAAAAGATATTTTCACTTGCGGCGGATTTACGTTCAAATTGCCCGGCTTTATTTTCTCGCTTACGCCTGATTCGATTATCTGGATGATTGTAACGAAACTTTTCCTCGGCTTGTTATCAATTATCGTGTTTATCGTTACGACCGTTTTCTTTGCGGTTGTAGCAATGTTCGGTTCGGTTATCACGTTTATTCCGAGCGTGATAATTAAAACCGTCAAAGACAAAAACGCTTGATACCGAAATAATTAATTAAAAAAGTCACCCGAAAAGAGGGTGGCTTTTTTGTTAATCGTCCGATAACCCTAAAAGATAATCGGCGGAAACGTTGAAGTAGTCGGCAAGTTTGAAGATTGCTTCCGCACAGGGCTCTTGTTTGCCCGTTTCCCAATAGCTTATAGAAGCGTTGCTTACCTGTAACTCTTTCGCAAGCAGATTTTGCCCGATACCTTTTTCGCTTCGTAAATATTTTAACCGCTCGCCGAAAATTTTTCTGTTATACTCTTTCATTTTAAAAATTCTAATAATAATTAGTAAATTTTACTTGACTTCTAATTATAATTAGAGCATAATAAATAAAACGATGAATTTTGTCGAAAATATGGAGAATAGGGGAAAAAGTTGTGGAAAACGAATTGTTCGAGCCTTTGCAAACGTTTGAAAACGAATTAGAGAAAAAGCACGAAAAGCTGACCGAAGAATACTTTGAAGAATTGGTTGAAAAATCAGGGGTGAACATAGAAGAGAACGCGGCAACTCTTCAAAAACGCAATAAAATTTTAGAAGAGCTTAAAGATACGAATAAATACTTAAAAAAGTATAGACGAATTCGCACTTTGGTAATCGTAAGTATAATTCTTCTGGCTTTAGTCGGCGCCGTATGCGGCTTGTATTTCAGTGGGAACAATGATTTATTCTTCCTTTGCATACTGATTCCGTCAATATGCTTATGCGGAATTATAGGTTTAATAGTAGTTATTTGCGTAAAAATCAACAAAAAAATCAACTCGGGCTCGCTGTTAGCCGACAGACTAAATGCGGAAGCAGAACAATTGAAACAAGACGCTTGGAATCAGATGTGCGAATTAAACGTCAAATTCGATTGGAATACGCCTGCCGAATTGGTTGCAAAAACCTTACCGCTTATTAAAATCGATAAATATTTCGACCAAAAAAAATTTAAATATTTTGCCGAGAATTTCAATTTGTGCGGCGACTTGGACGATACGCGTTCGATTTATTGCGTGAAGTCGGGTTCGTCTAACGGCAACCCGTTCTTGCAAGTAAGATATTTTAACCAAAGTTTTACCGAGCAACGTTACGACGGGTATCTGACGGTTGAATGGACTGAAGAATTGCCGGGACTGAACGGTTCGACGACTTATGTCAAAAGGTCGGAAAAGTTATGTGCGTCCGTTTATAAACCCAAACCTACTTATGACTTTCTTACCGTTTTGTATTATGCGAACGACGCCGCGCCAGATTTGAGGTTTTCCCGCTCGCCGGTAGTTCCTGCGGGCGCAGACGAAAATAAAATTCAATCGATAATTAAAAGCGGTGAAAAGAAACTGGAAAAGAAAGTCAGAACTGCCGTTAAAACGGGTGAACAGTTCAATAAACTTGCAAACAGTGAATTCGAGGTGCTTTTCGGTGCGGACGACAGAAACAACGAAATGCAGTTCAGGTTGATTTTTACGCCGCTTGCCCAGCAAAACGAGGTTAAGCTTATCCGTAAAAGCTCTTACGGTGACGATTTTTCGTTTATAAAGAACGGTAAAATTAATCTTATACATTCTTTACACGGCGGTTTGCTGGATATAGACTGTAACCCCGAATTCTTTACAGGATACGATTTTACGGCGATAAAAAACAAATTCATTAACTTCAACAAAGTCTATTTTAAATCGATTTATTTCGATTTTGCGCCTTTATTCGCTATTCCCGCATATATGCAGGACAAACCCAAAGAAGAGTACGGCGAATGTGACCGCCGCGGTCAAATAGGCGAGTGGGAACTTGAATCGCTTGCCAACTTTTTCGATAGCGACTTAGTGTCGGCACCCGATACGGCGACCGATACGATAGTCAAGGCAAGAGCTGTGCAAAACACTGAAAACGGTTGTGTTACGGAGGTTACGGGGCATTCGTTCAGGGCGGTTCAAATGGTCGATTACGTTTCGGTAAAATGTAAAAACGGAAATTATTATAACGTTGCCGTGCCTTGGATTGATTATATCCCTATACATACCGTAACGACTATGCAAGTTGAAGCTGCCGATATTACCAGAGAAGATTTTATAAAATCGCAAGAGGGCAGTAACAGAAAAATTTTTGTAAACGGACTTAAAGCAAACTTGCTTTAAATATAAAAAAGGAGAGATAAGTTATGGCTAATATGTTAGACGAAGTCACGGGACCCGTAAACGAGAGCGGAAGGGACGCAAACGTTATTGAAAAGCAATTACCAGTTAAAGTTGGCGTAGGCTCGATTATCTTTGAAGTTGTTTTATGGGTTTTGGGTATTATCCCCGGGCTCGTTTTCCTGATTAAGAAGATTAAGGCGGCAGAATACTTCCGCAAGCTTGAACAGCGTATCCAACACGACGCATCGCAAATCGACAATTACCTCGAACAGCGCGTTATGATTCTTCAGAACACGGCGCAGATTATGGAAAAAGCGATTGAGCTCGATAAAACCACGCTTACCGAAATTGCGGCTTATCGCGGTGGAAAAAGTACCGACGCGAAAAGAAACGAGATGAGTTCGAAAATCGACAATATGTATGCACAGTTCAACATTGCAATGGAGAACTATCCCGAACTGAAAGCACACGACGAAATCAAAGAGGCTATGCGGCAGAACTCGTATCTTCAAAGGGAAATTACGGCCGCGCGTGAGATTTATAACGATACGATAAACCACTGGAACAGGGATATTAATATCTGGCCCGTAAAAATGATTGTTGCCGCAAAGCAAGGCTATACGACTAGAATTCCTTTCTCGGCTTCGAAAGAAATCAAACAACAGGCGAGAAGTACGTTCTTCGAGAACGCTGCTTAATACACAATTTTTACAAAACAGAAGTACCGCTAATTTAGCGGTACTTCTGTTTTAAACGATAATATTTATTAATCTCTTGGGAACCAAGATAAACTTCTTTATCTGTTTGCCGTCGATAAGCGGAGCGATTTCCGAATTGGCTTTTACAAGTTTTTCAATTTCTTCGGCGGAAGTATCGGCAGTCACGGTGATTTTGGTTTTTATTCTGCTGTTGACCTGAACTGCGTATTCAATCGTATCTTCGCCGCATTTAGCGGGGTCGTAGGCAGGCCACTTTTCGTAAGCGACAGTGGCGTTGTGCCCCAAAACCGTATTCCAGATTTCTTCGGTTATAAAGGGAACGATAGGGTTTAAAAGCTTAATTAGACCCTCGGCGTATTCTTTGGGGAAGCCGTTACCGTCCGAAATTTCTTTATAAACAGCATTGACGAAAATCATCATTTGCGAAATAGCGGTATTGATTTTTACATTTTCGTAGTCATCCGTGACCTTTTTAACGGTCTGGTTATAAATTTTTTCCAGATTTTTATTGGGGGCGGGGGTAATAACGCTGAGTTCGCAGTATAACCTGTAAATTCTGTCTAAAAACTTTTTCACACCCTCGATATTCGAAGTCGACCACGGTTTGCTGTCGGCAACGGGACCCATAAACATTTCGTACATTCTGAGTGCGTCCGCGCCGTAATCTTTTACAACGTCGTCAGGGTTGATTACGTTGCCGAGCGACTTCGACATTTTGTTGCCGTCCTCGCCTAGAATAAGACCTTGGTGGTAAAGCTTTTTAAACGGTTCTCTGCAAGGCACAAGCCCTTTGTCGAACAGGAAGTTGTTCCAGAATCTGGAATAGAGAAGGTGCCCGACGAGGTGTTCTTTGCCGCCCATATAGAAATCTACGGGCATCCAATATTTAAGTAAGTCGTAGTTTGCGAATTCCTTGTCGTTGTGCGGGTCGCAGTATCTTAAAAAGTACCAAGCGGAGCCTGCCGAGCCGGGCATAGTCGTCGTTTCACGTTTGCCTTTTTTACCTTTATACTTTATATTAACCCAATCTTTTGCGTTTTCAAGGGGAGCGTTACCGCCGTGCGCCTTATAATCTTTCATTTCGGGCAGGACGAGGGGAAGCTCTTCATCGTCTAAAAGCGCAACTTTGCCGTCTTCCAAATGAACGACGGGGAGAGGCTCGCCCCAATATCTTTGGCGGGCGAATATCCATTCGCGGAGTTTATAGGTCGTG
>CAJTVA010000002.1 GCA_910579585.1 uncultured Christensenella sp. | reverse complement strand
TTATTTTACGAGTAATTATTATAGCGCAAATGATGGTAAAATAGGGGCTATTTTATCAAATTATGGTATGTCGTCAAAAGATTTTAGAATAACTAGCGGAACTCTATCCTATACTTCTCCCCCTTCTTTTTCTTGGACGGCAGGAGGCCCTGCATCATGTAGGCATAATAGTTTTGAAGTAGAATTTTATAATTCTTCAAATTCAGTAATTTTAAGAACAGCTAGACAATCTGCTACTAATTTAACTTTAACGGCCGAGCAATGGGCTCAAATTTTAAGTGCTAATGGTACAGAAATAAAAGCCGCAGTAGTATCTTATCAAACAGATAATCCTTCTACTGGCGCATATTATTCTATGCAATTGGTAGCCGCTAAACCCGCAAAAGTCAATCCTGAAATAAATTTATCTATGGCATCGTCATCTAGATATTTAGAGCAAAAGATTACATTGGCAGCTGGTCAATATTACGATTATTTGTTTACAAGTGCGGTTTCCAGTACTAAAATTTTTCAAACTTTTGGAAGTATAGACACAAAATTAGAATTGTATTCTAATGCAGGAACTTTATTGGCTTCTAATGATGATGGTGGATATAGTACAAACGCTTTGATTCGCTACAGTACTACAGCTAATACAACATATAGATTAAGAGTAAAATTCTATTCATCTACTCGATATGGGACAACTAAATTAGCAGTAACTTCATCATATGGTGCTACTAATAGTAATAGTTCAAATATTACTAATTATGAGGACATCTATTCTATAACAGGTTATACTTCTTTTAATTTCGGTACTTATGCACAAAAAAATTATTCAAGGTTAATTACTTTTACTCCGCCTTCAAGTGCTAACTATACGTTTACAATAGCAAGTGATTTTGATACATATATATATGTAATAGACCCACGTTCTAATGAATTAATCGTTTCTGGACAAGATTATAACGATGATAGTGGAGAAGGTATGAATCCTTTATTAACTAAAAAATTGGAAGCGGGAATACCTTATTTAGTTATTTATTCTGCATTTAATCCATCTTCGCTCTCCGAAACAAAAGATTTAACTGTAAAAATTTATAAAGCATAAATTTGAAATCCGATAGAGTAAATTTTGTTCTATCGGATTTTTGATATTGCATTGAATTTATTTAACAAAAACAAATAAAAATTTGAAAGTACAAAAGAAAACCTGTTTCCATAATATATGGAAACAGGTTTTTGCGTTATTAATAGTTAAATATTACGATATGCAACGCCCGTCAAAGACAATATCCCTATTCTCTTTTACGGGGTAGGTGAGTTTTTGACGGGCGTTTCAATTATTTTTCTAAAAAACTTTTTCTAACTCCCCAAAAAGTGATGACTTTGGATTTTAGAATACAACCATAAAAAACTTGCGGGAGGTGAAAATCGGTATGACGGCGAACGAACGCCGGCGTGCGATATTGGAAGTATTGTGCGTCCGCAGATACGACAAAAGAGAAAATCTTGCGTTCGAGTTCAACGTCAGCAAGAACACGATAGACAGAGATATAATTGCCCTATCCTGTGAATATCCGATTTACACCGTTCAAGGCAACGGGGGCGGTATTTATGTAGAAAAAAGTTATAAGTTGGACAAGCAGTATTTAACGGACGAAGAAACAGAGTTATTGAAAAAAATATTGCCCCATTGTAAGGGCGAAACCGCAGAAATTATGAAATCTATTTTGCGGAAATTCAGCTTACATAATCAGGAGTAAAATTATGCTTACCATTCAACAAATAAAAGCGGATTTAAACGAAATCCGTTACTACTACGCTCACGAACAGGAATTTTCCGGCGCAATTAGAACTATCGGAAAATGCTCAATTTTCGATAAGCTGGAACGCTATAACGAAGCTATCAGAAAAGCGTCGGCGCAGCAATACAATCTGTATGTGGCATTATATGTTCAAGGCAGTACCCAGCTCAATGTTGCGCTCGATTGGGAACGGACGCCCGAACATATTAAGCGGTTGAACAGGCAGCTCTGTCAGTTCTTCCAAAGGGAATTTAATAAGGAGTAAATCTATGCAAAATCAAGTACCCCATTTCAGCGAAAACGCAACGAACGTCTATCGTACCGAATGTTATATCGTTCGGCAGTGTTTAGGCATTAAATACGGTCTGGAAGAAAACAATGTTGTGTTCAGCCACGACACCTATTTCAGACGAACGAAAAAGCGTGATAAGGAATACGAAGCCTACTATTACGACAGAAAAAATATAAACGGCAAACGGCTTCCTACTACAATGTACGCACGGCACTACGTTGATTAAACGGCAACAGCTTCGAGAAATCGGGGCTGTTTTTTTGTTTCTCACGCTACCTTTGTTTCCGTAAATGCAACCTAATTTTCCGTTATGTTCTTTTAACGCTCTCTAATGTCCTTTTTGTTTCTTTCAATGTTACCGCAAAAAAATTCGGGATAGCTTACAATGCGTTTGTAATCAATCGCAGGCAATACAAAACCGATTGTGCGGAACTTGCAAGATTGGCGGCCGCCTTCCGCAATCGCACGAAACGGGTTGTTTCAAAAAAGCCCTACGCTCGGTTACAAACCCACAACTTAATAGGCGTACACCTTCCGCTTAAACCGGATAAGAAGCTACGCCGCAAATTCAATTCAAGGAGATTTATTCTATGCCTAAAAAGAATGAAGCTACCGCAGCTACTCCTACCGAAGATAAAAGCGAAAAATACAAGGACAGACGCTGGTCTATCCCTTCCAAACGTGCCAAAGGCTACGCCGAAGAACGCAAAGCCAAAGTGCATAAATGGGGCAAGAAAGAAGGCACGGAACTTACCGACTTTGAAGCCGGCATCCGTTCGGGGTACTTACAGTGTCAGAACGACCATTCGGGCGTGTTCAAATACAGTATCGCCCGTAAAGTCGGTATGAGCAAGTCGGAAGCGAAAACATTTTCGCAGACAAAGGGCATTAACCCGCCCGAAAAGTATAAAGATGCGATTGACGCATTGTTGAAAAAGGAGGATTAAATTATGGCAGAAAAGAAACTTATCGTAGAAAGAGAACCCAGAGAATATAACGGCAAAACCTATTACAATTATCTCGTCAAGGGCGTAATCAGGGGCAAAGAAGTCAAGGCGGCATTAGCCCCTACGGACAACGGCGGATTTACGCTTCTGGATATCGTCTATAACGACGACACCTGCGCCGAGCTTACCGTAACCCCTTACGAAATCACGGACGAAAAGACGAAAAAGACCGTTAAGGGCGTAACCTTCGGCGTGAAAAACGTGGACGAAAACGGCGAAATTTACGAATGTAAAGTCAAGCCCTTCCGTTCTTCGGATAGAACGCTTTTGGAAATGTTGCTCAAACAGACGGCATAATTCAACAGGCGGCTTGCGGCAATGTTCGTAAGCCGCTTTTATTTATAGGAGATTTAATATGACAAATTCAAAAATCAAAAACATTATTATGGTCGTTGCTATTATCCTTTGCTTGGCTCTTGCCGGTGGCTGGATAGCGCAAACCGTTGTAATAAAGGAACAAAATAAAAAAACGTCCGTAACTGAAACGGATGGCTGCTTTGTAGTAACTCCCGAAAACACAGAAAACGGCATAATGACGCTCTCTGCGGAACTGTATGCGACAGAAGCTACGGAAGATATAAACGCACAAGCGGCGGCGTTTTTTACGGGCGAAACCTACACACTTACCGCAAATGTATCGAGCTTGAAGGGCAACAATGCAGTAGATTGGTCTGCGGCGTTCATTGACACAACAACGCAATACGCAACGGGTAATAGCGTAACGAATTATATTGTTATCGAACAAGACGAAACCGATACCCATACTGTGCGTTTACGTTGCTTGCAACCGTTTATGGAACAAATCGTCGTAAAGGCTTGTATCAGGAATAGCCCCGATAAATACGTTACCTGCGTCTGCGATTATGAACAGCGATATGTGTACAGTATTGAACTTGGCGACTACACTTTCCGTTCGGACGGTGTAGCCGTATATACAGACGGCAAGAAAATTCCGCTTGTCAATGCAAAGTATAAAATGGACTTCACGCAATCCATATCAATGGATTATGCCGTTATTGAAAAAAGCACGCTATACACAAAAACTTCTACGCAATATAAAGCGGATTCTAACGATATTAACTTTATTATTCAACCTACGGCAGAAATTGAAGCCATGCTCGACTCTTACGGGCTTACAACTTATACGGGCAATGGAAACGGCACTTTTGGAAACTTTTTCGATATTGTCTGGGCGCACGCCGAAAACGGCGATTACGGTTTAATTGAAGACCTTGCGGGAATGACGAACAACAAGCCATTTTATCAACTTAAAATCACAAACACACCGAGTGGCGAAGTCATTTTCGATTTGTATTTTGATTTTATTATGCCAGACGATTTTATTTCAATCAACAAAAATCAGGTAACTTTTTAAGGAGGTGAATTATGGATAAAGAATTACAAAAACATAAGACGGGTGATACCGTCAAATGGATATTAACGCTTTTAGCTTTTATACTTATCGGGGTAATGCTCACGGGAATTATTCTCGGTTGGTTTGACAAAACCGCCGTTCCCGAACAGAACGAAGAACAACAAACGCAGGTCAATAACTTCGGCATAGACGAAATACACAATACAAAAACAATGTCGCTGGCGGTAAGCACTTATGCGGCTACGTCCACGTCCGAAAGCTATACAATAAAAGCAACTGTTTCGCCTTCTACGGCGGTCAATAAAAACGTGGATTGGTCGGCGGAATTTGTAAACTCCACTTCTGCATGGGCGAGCGGAAAAAACGCAAGCTCATACATAAAAATCACGCCTTCGGGTACAAACAATGCAACGGCAACGGTAACGTGCTTGCAAGCGTTTGGGGAACAAATTAAGGTTATTGCAAAGAGCAACGAAAACGCAAGTATATCCGCTTATTGTGTTTGCGATTATTACGAACGCATAAATTCGGTAACAGGCGACTTTACAGGGCTTGGCGCATTTGATACCGCTCAACAAATCAATGAATGGTCTTATACGTCGGGTGGTAAGATTTCGGGTAACGGCGGCGACCTTTCTTTAAATTCTATTATGCTGTCGTACTCGGCAAGTAAATCCGCCGGCACGATAGCTGAAAGTTTGCACGATATGGAAGTAACGCTGACCCCCACACCGGAATTTGTAACGGCAATGAAAGCAAAGGATTCGAGCTATGCAAGTGCGCCCGTTACGTTTACGGCAAATAACGGTTCGATAGCAAGAGACGTTCCACTAAACTATGGTTCTGGGTGTTATTTCCCTTTGACGGGTATGACGTCGCTTTCGGATAATTTGGGCGATCCTATCTATATGGAGATGCTCTCTTATGACGCAATGCGTGTATTGTGCGATAACCCCGATATGTGCTTTATGTCTGTAACAATTAAAATCAACGGCGATAACAACGATTTTGTAAGCACGTTTAAGGTTAAAGCAAAACGCAGCACATTACCTTTGAAGGTAACGAATTTAACTGTGGATAATTCCACTTTGAAATTTTAGGGGGTGTGCCTATGGGAAAAACAGTAGCAAAGATAATCGCTTATGTTTTGGTAGCTCTTGTTCTGGTTACGGTTATCGGTCTTATTTACAAGTTTACCAACGGCTTCAACGAAGATTTCAAAACCTTTTACGTCGAATATGACGGAAAGCAGATTTTAACTGCCGGAAGCAAGCTCGATTTGGAAATGAACTCGGCGCATACGTTCAAAGTCAAATACACTTTTGATAAAGAAGATGCCGAACCGAAAGAATATAACGTAAAAATCGTACCGCACATTACAAAGGATTTCGATTATACGGTTGACGGTGAACGCTATATTTTCTCGAAAGTTACCGACTTAACGCCTGCGTTCGATTTGAAAAAGGAACAAACGAGCTTTACGCTCAATATTCCCGATAAGCTGAATATACAAAAGGCATTATCTATCTTGCATACAGGAAAGACGGTTATTGTTCCCGAACAGGCAGAAGAAAGCAATCCCCGTCCGTTCAGACTTGTAGTTTCGTCCTATAACGAGAAAGTCGTTTACAACATTGATTTGGAAGTAAGAGAAATAACGGTTACGGATATAGAATTGGATAAGCCGAATATCGTGTTCCCTATAAACCCCGATACGCCGAGCGAACCCGACCAACCGCAAACGCCCGAAATTCCAGATAACCCCGAACAGCCTACAACACCTACTGTAAGTGAACATTCAATAGAATATTTATCTACGGGCGACGCAACCGATTTATCCGGCATAAGGGTTACGGGCGATAAAAGAGCTGTCAAAGATACTACCGTACATTTCAAGGTTGAATACAACGCTGACGAATACGAAATAACGGGTATGCGTGTTACGGTTTGGAACTCAAATGAAACGGTAACGATTGAGCAAGACGCCGACGGTTATTATTTTACTATGCCTAACTATAACATAACGATTTGGATTACTTTTGAGCTTGTAGAACAAGGCGAATTTTATCTGATTGAGTACGATACTCTGGGCTGGGGTGGCGCAAATGTTACCTGTCCTGCAAAAGCACGGGAAGGCGAAACCGTAACGCTTATTGCAAGCGCAAGCGAACCTGAAAACAGAATATCGCACGTCATAATGCAAGATTGGGATGGCGAAGAAATAGCCGATTACGAACTGACGGACGGTAAATTGACCTTCACTATGCCGGCGCAAAATGTTTCGTTTATGTTCTACGTCGTGCCGCTCGATATGTGAGGTTGCCTATGAAGAAAGCACTAAAAATAATTGCAAAAGGCATTGCGTTTATTGCCCTTTGCGGTTTGCTTTTAATCGTATGGTTTTTCGATACATACAAGCTCTCTGCATTTGCGGCAACAGACGATAGCGTACAAGCGGCTTACGAGCAGACGAACGTATTAGACAATCTCAAAGGCTCGACAATCGGCGGTAAGGAATTTGACTTAAAGGATTATCCGCACAACTCGAACGGCAAGCCGCAGATTATATCTTTCGTGGAGTTCTGTTATTCGTACTATGCGGAAAAACAAGACGATTACGGGCTTTACGTTTACGTCTATAATCCGCAGGATAAAGCGCTGGATATGGCAACCGAACGCAACAAAATACAGCTTACTTACGGTGATAATCCGAGCTATTCAAAATATGTTTTAGAGTTTCTTAACTACTCAACGGAAGCAGGCTATGAAGGACGTTTTTACAAATTCAAAGTACAGCTAACGGAAGCGCAAAAGTCAGATATATTACGGGCTGTAAAGTCTGATGTGCGTATTTATAAAATAAGCGGAATTGAGCTTTCCGTAAAGAATAATGTAACGGAATATACCTGCGCTACGACTTATACATACAAAGGCTACGCTCTCGGTTATGGCTCGGAATTAGCGCAAAGCGATACGCTCTCGTGTAAGGTTGACGGGTTCGATAAATTCCTTTCGCTGGACGTACATTCTACTTATTGGCGACCAAAAGGCACGCATAGCGACGGGTACACAAAAGACACGATACATTCCGTTTATTTCTCCGTTCCGAACGATATTATTGCGGAATACGGCGAAATGACGGGCGTACACGCAACTTGGCTGAACGCCTACACTGCGCCCATACTTGTAACGGGAAATCAGACGATTTATTCCACGTTGCAGAACCATATCAACAAGTACGTCGGCGGCGATTCAAAGGAAGATTACAACAACCGCAAATTGGATTACACAATAGTAGCAACAAAGGCTGCGGAAGGTTTAAGAGATGACGTCGATATGGCGCCGTATGGCGGATACTATGCGTACAATCCGTATTACAGTTGCTATAACGGAGATAACGCATACGTCAACAGTTACGACCACCTTATAAGTTACCTTCGCTATCTGTTCTATGCCGACAACGGCAATGCGGATACTTACGTTCTTCCGGCGGAAAAGCTCATAGGCGATAAGGCAAAAGGCGTTAAAGGTTGGTTTGAAACGTACACAGAGAAATACGGCGGTACGCTCATAAATAACCGATATAGCAAGGCATTGTTCGATAAGGTTGATACGAAGTTTACGGACGCACATATAGCGTCAAACGACGAATACAAGCTCACCGACAACACCGTTTCCGACAAGGTTTGGGATAGGTTATTCGGCAACACCGTCAAACACGAAAACAGTTATACATTTTCGGCAATTCAAAAAGTTACGGTAAGCGATATTAACCACCTTTCCGACAAAACGGCGTTCTGCAACAGTTATTACGTTGCTGAAAGTGATTACAACGACTTTACAAAGTATGTGCGTGATGCGAACGCTAAAAAGGAAACCGTTTATTTGTTCCGCTACACGCAGACGGAATATGTTGCAAACGAAGCAACCGAATATTCACGGGATAAGGAATGGTATTTATTCGGCGGTAATTTCGGCAAGTACAAATACGTTGATACAAACGCCTATTTCTGTCAAATGTGGGTTCAGCTCGATTTCGATATTATTGATTTGACGTTCACAAAAGACGACGTTGTAACCGTAATTCCCGTTATTATGTCGCCCATTGACATAGCGGCAGATGGCGACCACCCCGCAAGCACGCAACCCGAAAAAGGTCTTGCTTGGTGGCAGATACTTTTAGGCGTAATTGCGTTGGTGATTATCTTATGGCTTCTCATTAAATTTGCGCCGCCGATTATTTGCGCTCTGGGTGCGGTAATATCAATCCCCTTCAAAGCATTGGGCGCACTATTCAAATCCACAGGAAACCGACGACGGGAACGGAAAGCCGAACGGGAAAACCGTAAGCAAGAAAAGCGTGGAAAGAAAGCCCGTAAGCAAATGGACGATTGGTTCAAGAACGAAGATAAAAAGCAAGAAAAGCTAAAACGGAAAGCGAAGAAAGTCAACGTCGAAAAACTAAAACGTGATATTTGGGGCGAAAAGCGCAGCGAGCTTGATTTGACGGACGCCGAAAAATACGCTCTTAACCACGACGAAGAATGGCAAACTGTGCAAGAAGAATTAGGAATGATTTTGTACGGATATGCAGACGAATATTACGACGATTTATAAGAACTGATTATTTGGGTGCGGCGAATGAGCCGTGAGTATTGACGACAGATGCGGAAAGAGACTTTATCCCTTTCCGCATCACACTTTTTTTCAAGGAGGTTTTTATGAAAACATTAAAACGAATATTAGCGGTAACGGCAATTATCGTTGTCGTACTGCTCATCAGCTATTTAATTTACACGGGAGGACAGGTCAATGCGTAAAAAGGTTCTGAATATTTCTTTTACCGTTCTGCTCTCCATTGGATTCATACTTTTGGGGGTGTTTACGTTCCGTAGCTCGTATATCCGTTTCGGATACGGCTGTAAAGATTTCGGACTTTCGGTTGCGTACTATTTCTGCGAGATTTTCGGCATTAAACACAACATTGTTCCTACGGTCAATCTGATACCCGAAATATCCACGCCGCAAATAAGTTTGCCTGTGGATTGGGAAGGCTTTACGGAAAGCTCGGTAAGCTATTTTTCATTGCTTATAAGCGGCGATAATTTTATGGGTTGGTTAAGCCATATATCGGGGGTATTAAGCAATTTAGCAAAAATCCTTGTTATCGTTTTACCCTGCATTGTGATACTTTTTTTTGCCATAAAAGCTATGTATAAGCGTGAAAACAACAAGCACGGCAAAGACACTGTTCCGCTTCGTGTTTTCAAGTTTTTATCGAAGTACACCTATCAACCCTTAAAGAAGTTCATACAGGGATATGCGGCGTTTATTAAAGAAAACAGATGGATAACGATTTGCTGGGCGATAGTCTGGGCGTTCCACTTTAATTTGGCAACGATTATATTTGAGTTTTTCGCCTTTTACTTTTGGTTTGCGGTTGAATACGATTTCCTTACAATCTACACGCAAGTAGTAAAGCTGCTGGCAGATTTGAAAACACCGTTTATCTATTTCCCGTATGTAACGCTGATACCTATTGCGGCGATACTGTTCGACAGGTTCAGAAAGAAAATCGCAAACGCAAGGCTACGCCATTTTGAAGCCCGTAATTGTGGGTTCGTGAACGAGCTGCCTATTGTTTCGATTACTTGCGGTTCTATGGGTAAAAAGAAAACTACCGCCATTACGGATATGGTTTTATCGCAAGAAGTTATGTTCCGACAAAAGGCATATTCTATTCTGCAAAAGTGTGATATGAAGTTTCCTTACTTTTCGTGGATATGCTTTGAGAAACAAATTCAGGCTCTTATGAACGACGGTGTAATATACAATCTCGCAACGGCAAAAAGCTGGGTGCAAGGGCTTCGGAATAAGCTCATAAACGATAAAGATTTTTCGGTGCTGTTCGGATATGATTTTAACCGTTACGGGTTAAAGTTCAATGACGGATTAAAGACGGAAGATATTTTCGACGTTCTGGAAATCTACGCACAAGCCTACTTCATTTACATAATCGAAAGCAGTTTAATCGTTGCGAACTACTCCGTGCGAACGGATAACCGGCTGATGGATAGCGGCAATTTCCCGATATGGCTTACAGACTTTTTCCCTAAAAAGTTTAGAAAGAAAAGTCGTCATTCAAAAGTTTTGGATTTCGATATTTTAAGGCTCGGTAAAAAGGTTGTAGAGAATAATCCGAACGCAGGCAGCTTCGAGTTCGGCGTTGTAGCGATTACGGAAATAGGCAAAGAACGGGGTAATAATTTAGAGCTGAAAGAGATTAAAAAGAACGATAACGAAGCTAACCAGAAAAACGACCTTTTCAATTCTTGGCTTAAAATGTGCAGGCATAGCGCAACGGTTGATAACTTCCCTTTTATCAAAGTCTTTACGGACGAACAACGTCCTGAAAGCTGGGGTGCAGACGCAAGGGATTTGTGCGATATTGTAAATATCGTTTCCAGCTCGGATACAAAACTTGCTCTACCGTTTTACACAATAGAAGATATGCTCTCCGAAATTGCGTTTAATAAGTTCATAAATCTTTATTACGATTTCCGTTTCAGACGTGGCGACAACACCTTGCTTGTGCATATTCTCAAAAGCGTTACAACGTGGCTCTGGCGGCGGAATCTGCGGATATTCAACCGCTATGCCTATTCAATGCTGAAAATTGAAAAGGAACGTGGCACTATGGACGGTAAGGCAGATAAAAAGAAATACTATCTCTGTAACGCTAAAATTTACCGCCGCAGGTTCGCAACGGATTGCTTTTCGGACTATTTCAACGATATGGCAAAAGGCACGAAAGTCGGGTTGAAAGATTATCTGGAATACGTTACGGAAAAAGCGAGCGTTGACGAACTGAAAGCCCAGAATAGCTATTTCGTCAATTCCCTTTACGGGGGTAACTGACAATGCCCTACGGCGAATGTAAGGTCTATTCGGACGGTTCTCATTATATCGCCATACCGCACACGGAAAACAAAAAGCGGCGCAGAAAACACAAGCACGAAGCTATTACCGTTTCCGAAAAAGACGGTAAGTTAAAATTAGAAAAAACACCGTCCGTAAAGCTAATTGAAGATGACGACGAAAACGAGCCTGTAAGCCCCGTTCAGGTATCGTTTGAAGAAGTTATCGCAGAAGCACAAAAGAAGCACGACAAGCCGCCTGACGAGCCGCCAAAGCGGACTACAACAAGAAAGCAGGTATTCGAGGACTTATATGTAAAATATAATCAGCTTCCGTACTCGCAGAAGAAAAAAGCCATATTGAGCGATATACAACCGCTGTTTAAGACCAAACAAGCGGCGGTTTCGTATGTGCAGGAAAATTTAGATAGAAAGCGTCGTAATCTCATTGCTCGTCGGGTAAGGTTGACAAGAAAAGTGAATTTGCAGGAATTTAACTATTTCGTTACCTTTACCTATGACAGCGCAAAACATACCGAAGAAAGTTTCCGAAAAGGAATTAAAACGTGCCTTCGGAATTTCGGTATGCGGAAAGATTGGAAATATATCGGCGTATGGGAACGCTCGCCCGAAAAACAACGCCTGCATTTTCACGGCTTGTTTAATATACCCGAAAACACAATGCCGGGCGTTATGATAGAAAAGAACGACTACAATTTCAATACGCACAGACGACAGATTACAATGCAAAATACTTATTTCAATGAAAAGTTCGGACGTTCCGACTTTGAAGAAATAACCGACAAACACCAGATAGGCGGCGCAATTAGTTATATCGTGAAATACATAGAAAAATCGGGCGAGCGTATCGTCTGTTCAAAAGGTCTGCCGCAGTATTTCATATCCGATATTATGGACGAAGATATAATCTGCCCTACGGGATTAGAAGATAAAAAGCTACTTTTATATGACGATTTCAGATGCTGGGATGAAGGTTGCCTTGTCGGGAACGTAAGCGACAGCGTTATCAAGCAAATGCGTAAATCTAACTGACAAAAAGCAAAAGCGTAACCGTAACGGCTTAAAAAACGGAAAATGTGAAACGGTTTCAGCCAGGGCGTTCGCAAGCGGTTCAGCGGCGACGCCCTGCCCGTTATCACTCCGCTTTTCCGTTTGGTAGTCTTGTTTTGGGAGTTTGTTTTGCGTGTGCTTGTCCGCGCGGCGCAGCCGCGCGCTTGTTCAAGACAAGCACACGCAAATATCTCACTACCGAACATTAGGGAACATTTAGGATACATTGCCGAGCTTTGATGGCATAAAAAAAGGATGCCGAAGCATCCCTGTAATTTAAGCGGTTGAATAAATTTTATCAAGCGGAATTATAACTAAATCTTTGTGCTTTTGCCGAGCGTAACAAAGCGTATTGTATGTGCCGCCTTTATTTTCACCGTTCCATACGGCAATAACGAACGAAGAATTATTTATCATATATTCGTTGCGCTTCTGCATACAAAAACGGGTGTACGACGGGCAAATCAAGCTCTTAATATCGGCGTTTGACAATATGCGTTCGTATCGCTTTTTATCCGCATAATTCCATTTTAGGTCTTGGTTCGGGCAAGGTATAGCGATTTCAAGCTGTATGTCGGGATATAGAGTTTGTTTCAGCTCTATAACTATTTCTGCAAAGTCTTGGTCTGCGCCGATTGCACCGCCCGAAATAAAATGTCTGTATCCGTCGTTGATTAGCGATAGAACGATATTCCGAAGCGTCTGCAAATATTGTTTGTGGTGTTTGTTGTCTTTATCTGAATAATCCCAAAGGAAGCCCATAGGTCTATGTCCTGTAAGACAACAAGTTTTCTGAATGGTGTTTTCGGTAAAAATAATGTCGCCCCCTTGCGGAAGCGACATATAGCATACACTTCACGCAATTAGTTGCGACGCTAATTAAACTTTACCCGAAGATAACAGTCATGGCGTTCGGCGTATGACTACCGATATTGACATGACTATTATTGTTTCTAAAACAACGCAAAATATACCCTTCGCAGGGTATTCGGGTAAAGTTTATATATGTTTAATTATCGTCGCAAGGACATTATAACACAACCGATAAATAATTTCAAGAGAAAAGCCGACTTTGCAGGCATAAAAAAAGCCGAACTGAACAGCTCGGCTTAAATGGAAATATGTAGTTTGAATATTAAAGAATTTGGCAGCGTTCTTTCAGGCTTTTAACAGCGTCGTCAAAGTCGTTCGTATAATAGCCGTAATACCAAAAGTAATTGCCGTTTTTCTCACGGGTTAAATCACGAGCGGTAACATAATGGCAACCGCCACAACCGTTTTCGCTTACGAGCAAAACTACGTTTTTATCTTTCGTGCCGTAATATGCAACGAGCGTAAGTGTCATATCGTTATTTTGAATAGTAGTTCCTATTTTCATTTGAATACTCCTTATAATAGTGTTTTTTGCCGTTCTTCAAAGTCGGCTTGTGCGTTTTCAAGGTGATTGAAATAATGTCCCCACGCCCACGTAAAAGTGCCGTTATCGTTCGGGGTTATATCCCTTGCAACAACGTAAGGGCAATAAGTGCCACGCTCTAAAAGCGCAAGATTTTCAAGTTTGCCGTTAGTGAATTTCAAGACTTTATATTCAACTGTTCCGTTGTAAAAGGTAAAGCCTTCGCATAAATAAGTTTTCATTATACGGTTCTCCTATAAATATCGTATTTTGCAAAGCGGTGGTATTGAAAGATGAACGCCGGCGTTTTCCATACCGACCACGTTTTCATTGTTAAGCTATCACGGTGCAATATAACCGCTGGAATACCGGCAAGCGATAATTGCAAGTACGCCATGTGAACGCAACGAATATCAATATCGGCGCACTCTATAAAGCAGTTACGGGCATAGTTGATATGATAATCGTTTTGCAGAACGTCAGCAGCGGCAAGCATCATTCCGCCTGAACCGCAGCACGGGTCGTTTATGGTTATGATTTCGTCCTTGTCGGCAATGGCTTTGACTTGGCTTTCGTCCAGCGCACATTTCGCCATAAAAGACGAGATATGAAAAGGCGTGAAAAACTGTCCTGCGGTTTTGTTGCCGACGTTTGAGCGCATAAACAGTTCGCCCAAATAATCGGCAAATACGCCGTTGTCATACACTACGGAAGAAAGCAACGCATAGACCTTTGTAAAAATATCCTGTATGAGTTTTTGCTCGTCGGGTTTGTAGTGGTTTATGATTTGCAGATAGCGTTTCTCTCGCTCGTCGCTCTGGGTAAAATCAACCTTATTCGATATAGCGATTGCGCCGCATTCAAATGTGTCCGAAAGTAGTTTATCTTTGCTTACGGTATAAGCCCTTTCTATGAGCTTGAATATTTCGTCCAGCTTCGGTATGGAATAAGGACAAGAATTGCCCGTATCGGGTTTAATACGGGCAACGCTTTTTTCCTGTTCGGGAACATAGGTCATATTCGGTTTTTTAAGTGTAAAGTCAAATAAAAACGGCGGCATATCAATTATCCCCCGTGATATACGTTTTACATCTTATTGTTATTGAATTACCGTTTACAATCGGTTTGCCTTTATCGCAGGCACGGATAATAAGGCAGGTTTTATCGGGTTCGGCTTTCGGTATATTTCCGTCAATGAATTTATCCGCTTTTCCTACGGCGATAACCTTTACGCCCCTTTTTACAAGATAGGATGAAAACTCCCATAACGCATTAAATTTACCGTTTATATCCGCAATAAAGCAGACGTCGGCTTTCGGGTAATAGCCTGTAATTCTGAAATAATTGTTAGTGTTCATATATACTCCTTATACGGCTTTCTTGCGCCGTTGCATTTTATTTACCGTTGCATTGGCATACGGCAACCAGATTTGATTTACAAAGTCAAGCGCAGGCTGTTCGGGTTTGGTGTTGTCGTAAGCGTAACATTGCAATACGGTTTTTCTTGTCGGTGAATATTCTAATGTTACGAAAGATTTGTCGGGTTCTTCGGCTCTGCGCAAAAAGAAGATAAGACTATCACCCTTACTCATTCGTTCTCTGTAATTTTCGCCGCCAACGCAATGGCTCATTGCTTGTCCTTCCTGTATTAGCTCGGCGGGAGAATGGGCGATAAAGATGACGTAACTTTCACAACTGCAATTTTGTAGTGCAAGATATTTTTTAACGATTTTCGGGAAATTACGTTCTTTCTGCGCCTGTATGCGTTCATATTCGGCTTGATATTTACGGCGTGCTTCTTCCCTTAAAATTCGCATTTGACCTATGCGCTCGTCGTGCCAACGCTTAAAATCAATCGGTAAAAGATTTTTAGTATCAGCTAAATCTATTTGTAGATAATTGCAAGCGTAGATATAGTCCCTGTAACTGTTTTCGTCTATATTTTGGCGTTCGATATAAGATAAAAGCCGTTCAAGATTGCCCTTAAACAACTTTCTGACGCTATCAAAACCGTAGCTGCGCAATATATGCTTTTTCATTGTAAGCCGTTTTTGCGTTTCGGTTATTGATTTGTTTCGTTTATAAGCCGTCAAAACCGTTTCCGCGTAGCAGGTCTTTGTAATTTCGGTTTTATGCCGTATAAGCCATTTCGTAAAATCTTTGCTTTTACTCAATTTCCGTAAAATGGTCTTTTTCATAACGAAGGCTGAAAGTCCGAGTTTCATCATATATTCCATTTGCGGATATTGCTCGTAAAGACGCAGGTATTGAAGGATGTCAACGCCGTGATAGTTTTCTATCTGGCTATATTTATATTCGGGAAACCGTTGCAGATAATCTATATTCACAACAGGCGCATACGGGTCGAAAAGTCTGTCGTATTGTTTGTCCCAAATATTATCTTCGTACCATTTAGGATATTTTGTAAAGCCCTCCGCGAACCAGCCCGTTATATAACCGCCTAAATAGTAGAAAGCAATATCCTTTATGAAACAGTCCTTGCTATGCAGTCCGTGTACGATAACCTGTTTACAATACCATTTTTTATAACGGCATTTTACGGCGACCGTAACTTTTACAAGCTCGCCGTCGTTCTTCGTAAGATAGGCATAATAACGGTTTTTACCATCTTGCGCAGGATAGCTTTTAATATCTTCCTTGCGGATAAGCTCTATCATATATTTGGGAATAGGCTTGATTTTTTCTTTTTTCATTTGTTTACTCCTTATGCGATATTTATTTCACCGTCAAACAGTTCGGAGAGAATAGCAATAGTTTCGCTGTCAAACGCTTTTATAAATTCTTTTTCGTCTGCCAGCTCGTCCGTTTCTGGTTCGTCGATTTCAGGCGGTTCGCTGAATTGTCCGTCAAACAGACGCATTTCGCTTTCAGATAAGATTTCGCCCGTTTCTTCGTCAACTTCGGGTTCAGGTTCTTCGGGTTGTTTTACACGCACGGTTTTTGTTCCGCTCAAATCTTCTGCAAGCGCAACTTTATAGCCCTTTTCAACGAGCTTCGATATATAAGCGTCAACAGCGTGATAAGGAATACCACACATAGGCACACGGCTTTCAAGTCCGCAATCTCTGCTTGTTAAAGTAAGATTGAGAAGCTCTGCAACTTTTACTGCATCATTGGATAAGGCTTCGTAAAAATCTCCTAACCTGTATAACAGTAAGCAATCCGCATACTGTTTTTTTATCGCCGTATAAGATTGATACATAGGCGTAGGCGTATAGGTTTTAATGGGTTTGGGTTTCGGCAATTCTACGGGCGATTCCGTTTCGTCCGTTTCAGCCGCTAACGCTTCACGGATTTCTTCTTCGTCGGGTTCGTCGTCATCTTCGGCGGCAAGCTCGGCAACAGGTTCTGCTTTAACGGGTGGCGTCGCATTAAGCAATTCAAAGAAAGATGTTTGTTGTTGCTGGGGCTTCGGCGGTGTAGTGGATACGATAGGTTTAATGATAGGTTTAACTTCTGTTTTGGGTTTATATTCCGTACCGTCTTCGTTATAAAGCGTGCCGATAATATCATCTTCTTCAAAGTAGTGGATACACCAGCTCATAATTTTGTCGCCGTTAATGGCGATTTTCTTTTCGCCTTTCTGCAATAACTTTTGAGCTTCGTTATAAGCGTATTCAACAAAGCCGTTAAGGTCTTTTTTGTTCAACAGGCGTTTACCGTCTTTTTCGATATACACGCCGTTATTGATTTTTTCGGCAAGAACTTCGCTCACCATTTCTTGAAGGTGGGTTTTTACTAATTCTTGGTCGCTGTTTGTGGCTATTAAATTTAATTCAATCATTTTTTATTCTCCTTTAATTTTTTGTTTATAAATAAAAAAATCCGTTCACTGTCAGAACGGGCAACCACGCCAACGGTAGCGGAACTCAATATAGGTATTGATGGGTATTACAAGCCAAATTACATTTTCTATCGGCTTATTGGTCTTTCTGTCCGGCGGAGAGTGGTTTTCGTACCAGCGCACATTCCATATCGCACCGTCGTATGTATTCGTTACAAGGTAAACTTTTAATCTGTTCGAGCCTTGCGTTCGATAACAGACTTTATAGCCGTATTTACCATTCATAATTTTTCAAGTATTCCTTTTTCGCTTTATTCAAACCACGCTTTAACCGAGCGTCTTTTTCAACTTCTTCATAAGTTAGTCCGAGTGCATCCAGCGTCGGCTCTAAATCAAACGTAATGCAGTATTCGTGATTTGCAAGCTCATACATAAACATTTGATAAATATAGCCCGCGCCTGTTTTATCTGCGGCTATGGCGTCCGCACGTTCTTTTTTGTGGCGTGCGTTCAGTTCGTTGAATGCTTCTTTGTCGCTCTTGCGGATATAGCAGCCGTAACCGATAGACAGTATCTTGTCCGTATCGTTTACGGTCAAGCCCCATTTCGTCATCATTTCTTCAAACTGTTGCTTACTGAAACAAGCGCCGAGCGGAAAGGCGTTTATTTCTTTTTCGTGTCTGGCTTTGAGTTGTACGTAAGTTTCCATTTTTTTAATCTCCTTTAATTGATTTTATATTCGGTTTTACCCGTTGATTTATTGATTATTTCGTAACTGTTTTTGCCTGTCTTTTTAACTTGCCAAAAGAACCAAAAGGAAAAGTTTATCTCTATCCATTGACGAAGCGTTAAAAATTGAGTATCTATTTCTTTTGTTTCTTCCGTTGCACATTTATATAATTTAGCTTTCATTTGTAAGTCTCCCGTAAACGTCGTCCGCATAATAGCAACAAGTAAAAGGATTGAAGATAGCCGTGCATTTCAAGCCTTTATAATCTACGATATAATAAGTACCACGCATATCACCGGTTATTTTTTCAAGAACGGTTATCTCGTCCGTTTCGGTGCTTTGCATTTTACCCGTGTTAAGCGATTGTATAAAAGCCTGTGTAGTATAAGGGTTAAGTGCAATTCGTTCCATTATAAAAATCTCCTATGTTCGGTATTTAATAATTCAAAGACTTTAATCGGCAAATAGGGTAAACTGCAATAGTTATTTCGTCCGCCGCTATAGTCTTTTTCGTTTGCTGCCGTTCGTACAAGTATGTGATAATACCATTCATTGCTTCCGCCCCGAACGTCGCCTACGGATAAGTAAACATATTTGTTTTTGCCATTGGTGATATAAACCGTAAAGCAATAATGATTACGTCCGATATTTACGAGCTGCCATTCGTTTTGTTTGCAAAGAGTACGAAGATAATTTATGTATTTTGTTTGGAATGTTTTATAATCTTCGCCGGTGTAACAACCCGAACTGAACTGATAATCTAAATAATTCTGTAAATCTTCAAGTTTTGCCATTTCACGCAATCTCCGCATTATATTTTTCTTCAAAGTAGTCATCTACCGCATTGCAGGCGGAATCCGAAAGATAATGTTCGGCATAATCATTACTCCAAAACAAGCGTACAGCTTTGTGTCGGGTATCTATATAGACATTCGGGCCGCCTAATCCGATAGCAACTTCAACGCTTTTATATTCGCCTTTCTGGTCTATACGGTATTCAATATCGTAATAGTCGTTATCGTCAAAAAAGTCATAAATTGTTTTACGCCTATTGCCTACGCAACGCTCGATTTTTTCCGCATAGCTTTTACATATTCTTTTGTTGTTTTCCTGTGAGTATTCCATTAGTTAAAATCTCCTGTATATTCGTTTATTTTTTCAAGGTTGAGCGTATATAAAGGGTATGTAACATATCCCGAAGGTCTGAAATCTTTTGCAAATTCTATAAAGCCGTTTTCTTCCAGATAACGTATAAGTTGCATATCGCAGTTGTTTACGTCGATATAGGCTTTTGTCGCATCTAATTTAACGCTTAAATTAACCGTTAAATCACAGAAAGGTTCTACGAAACCGTCTTCTTTACAGTACAGCCCTATATAGGTGTTTCCGTTTTGTGCGTAAGTATCTGTATGGAACTTAAATTCCATATCGGGATAGAAAGGTATTTGTAATGTTTTCATTTCGGTTTTCTCCTTATAATTTTTATTGTTTTCGCAGTTGGTATCGTCGCAATCGCTACATTGCCCTATGCACGTTATAGGTCTGTCGCATTGTTCGCAATGTTTGCAATTCCTACAAGTTAAAACAGATTTGTTTTCGCAGTTCATAATCAGCGTATCTCCTTAAAATCAGATAAATATATTTTTTCGGGTATCGGGCTACCGTACTCGAAGTAAAGGCAATCGTCCGAAACGTATAAAGGGAATGTATCTATACTGTGTTTTCCTTGATTATTGATATTTACGGTTATTTTTCCTGCGTTCACATCAAGTTCGATAATGTTAAATACAACATATCCGTCATTGATAAATACTCTGTTTTCAGACATATAAATTTCACGCTTTTTTACCGTATGCGGCATTAGTTGCTTTGCCAGCAATTTGCCGTATTCTTTGCCTGCTCTGAATGCTGGATTTTCTTCTAAAATTTTGTAAGTCATTTTTAATACCGTCCTTAATTTAATACTTTGTACCAGATATAGTAGGTAACTTCGATTTCCCGTTTGTCGTAGCTGTTCGGTTTTGCTTCGTACTCGATTTCTTTCAGCTCTGTGTAAGTACCTGAATACTGATTATACTTACCGACTATCGGGTGGCAATAACGAATACAATCTTCATATTTGCGTTCGTACTTTGTGTCTGGATAAGCTATCAAATCTTCATCAGTTATATAGCCATAACCTTTGAAGGTTTTACTGAACTTTCCAGCTCTGGTAATTGAGAAATAGATTTTTTTCATAGGCTTTATCTCCTAAATTTTTTATTTGCCTTTCGGCAGGGGCAGCAGTAGCATAGTTTGGCGTCATTTACTTGCTTACATATTTTGAAAGATATTCGGAAGTCAACGAGATGGGAAAAATTGTTGCATAAATAAAAAAGCCAGCTCACATAATGAACTGACAATTTGCAAGATTATATAATTGTTTTCAGCGATAATTTTTAACAGCCGATTGACTTCTGCGACGAACTGTGATACAATGACACCACGAAAGGCGAAAAATTTGGAGTACGAATATCGTACCTATTTCATAAAGATTGGTCTGTAATTTTGAGTGTTCAGTTGAGGTCGCACTGCGCTCACCATTCTCAGCCTAATTCGAATATTTCACAAAAGTATTCGGTTAGGCTGATTTTTTTGTTTTTATTGAATGCGGCGGCGCTTTAAATAATCGCCGCCGCGCGTTCGTTTTATCAAGCACCCGCTACAGTGCCATTTTACTTTTTACGGCTTTATATGGTTGAAAAATCGTTTTGTATGTACTATAATTATTTTGCTTAAATCAAGCGATAAACAGTAATTTATATTAGGAGCTTTAAATGAATTGTATTGAAGTATTCAAACAAGCTGAACAAGAAATTGCAGAAAGCGGAAAACTCAGTCTGACCGCACGGCGAAAAATTTGGCAGACTATGGGTTCACTCGAACCGCGCAAACGCGATTCGTTAAAGCCGCGTTCATTGACGGAACCGCTTAAAAAGCGTGCGTACCTTGCGCTTGCATGTGCGCAAAAAGTAATGCCTATGTGGTGTTCTGTCTACCCCGACAACAATAGTCCGCAAAATTTAATTGAAAAGAGCCTTGCTTACTTGGACGGCAAAATTAAGGTTAAAGAATTGCGGGCAGAACGGAAACAATCCACTATTGATGCTTTTATGAACGCTGTCGATTCGCGGGGTAGTGTCGGTTCCGCCGCTGTCGCCGCTTGGTCGGCGATGGTAGTAGCTTTGGAAGACGAGCAATATTTGGAACCGTGGGACAGCGACTTGACGGATGACGATATAGACTCATACGAAAGGGACGCGGCAAAAGAAGCGTGCGTCGCGTATACTTACACCGACGAAGACGACGATAAATGCGCTATACGCGAAAAGCACTTTTGGGTATGGTATTTGGAAGAGGCTGCAAAAATTGCGGGCTTGGAAAATTTCAATTTATAGGGGCGTTTCGGTTTAGTTATTAAGTCGATCACCTGTAAATGATAACTTAGAAGTTTTTTGTATTGCAAGGCTTTCGGACAATTGCGGTTGAGCGAACGAAGAAAAACTCAGTTGAAAGGGCAATTTAAATGGAAAATATAGGCAGAGAAGAACTGGAAAGATTAGTCGGAATCAATAAAGTCAATATATTTTATCATATCACCGACGTAATAACTTCGTTATACGAAACAGAGCAAATCTGGAATAACGGCGGCAGAAAATGGACTTATGAATATAAGTTCAGAAAAAGCGGTAAAACTCTATGTGCCTTTTATTTTAAAGAGAATACGTTAGGCTTTATGATTATTTTTGATAAAGATGAAAGAAGTAAAGTTGAAGAAATAAGAAACGAACTTTCATCCGACGTACTCAAAACTTACGACGACGCACAAACGTTTCACGACGGGAAATGGGTTATGCTCAATATAACAGATTATTCGATATCAGAAGATATAAAAAAATTATTATTCATCAAAAGAAAACCAACGGCGGCACCGTATGGCAAATAATATAATTCAACTTGACAGTGATATAGATTATAAGTTACTTTGCCAAGGTAATACCGCAGAAGTTTATCTGTATGACGAAACTAAAATATTAAAACTGTTCAGAAAGGATTTTCCTCTTGAAATAATTGCAACCGAATTCGACGTTACAAAAAGCATATCGTCGGAATTGGCGCTTGCGCCGAAAGTTTTCAGTGTGGTTGAATATAAAAACCGTTACGGTATTTTATATGAAAAAATCGACGGCAAAGATATGATTGCCGAAATGATGCAAAAACCTTATAAATTAAGGTCATATTCGAAAGCATTGGCTAATACGCACGCAAAAATACACAATTCAACGATAGATTTGAACTTAGATATAAAAACCAAGTTAACTAATAATATCAATGCTACCGTTGATTTAGCGGAACAAGATAAAGATAAAATAATAACCTATCTTAAAACGTTGCCTGACGGAAAATCACTTTGCCACTTTGACTTTCACCCCGGCAACGTTATGATTAAAAATAATAACTTTTATGTAATCGATTGGATGACAGCTTGCAACGGAAACGCCGCTTGCGACGTTGCAAGAACCTTTCTTCTGTTGTGTTACGGCGAATTATTATACACCAATTTCTTTGTGAAACTGATTGCGCATATTGTCGAAAAGCATATCGGGCGAGTATATTTGCGTCAATACAAAAAATTAACGGGCGTTACCGACGCAGAAATAAAAAAATGGCTTTTACCGATAGCCGCGGCAAGACTTATCGAATGGATACCGAAAAGCGAAAAAAACAAGTTGTTGAAATTCGTTAAAAAAGAATTAAGCAAAATATACTGATTATAATTCTTGCAAATTTTAAAAATATCTGATATACTGACAGCAGTTAACTCTCGGGGGTAAAAACGTTAAATGGAGAATTTCTTGTTAATTTAAAATAATTTGCAAGAAAGTTTATCCGTTATTTCAAAAATTAAAATTATTGAGCTATTAGATTACTTTCTCATAGCTTTTTTTGTTACAAGGAGGTGCAAAAATGTCAACTGTTAAAGTTGAAAATCTCACGTTTTCATATCCATCGAGTCACGGGTTGATTTTCGATAACGTCAGTTTTCAGATAGATACCGATTGGAAACTCGGCTTCGTCGGCAGAAACGGCAGGGGCAAAACAACGTTTTTAAACTTGTTGCAGGGCAAATACGACTACCGCGGAAAAATCGTTTCGCCCGTCAAGTTCGACTATTTTCCATACACCGTGTCCGACAAAAGCAAAGTCACGGCGGATATTTTGCGCGAAGTCAGCCCTATGTCGGAGGAGTGGGAGCTCCTGCGCGAGCTGTCGTACCTTGACGTCGCCGCGGACGCGCTTTACAGGCCTTTCGATACGCTTTCGAACGGAGAACAAACCAAAGCCATGCTTGCCGCTCTTTTTTTGAACGAAGGGCGTTTTTTGCTGATTGACGAGCCTACGAACCACCTCGACGCGCAGGCACGGGAAGCGGTGGCGGCTTATCTGAGGAAGAAAAAAAGTTTCATTCTTGTCTCTCACGACCGAAACTTCCTCGACGGTTGCGTTGACCACATTCTGTCGCTGAATAAAACGGATATAACGGTTCAAAGCGGCAATTTTTCGTCGTTTTTGGAAAACTTCGAACGTCGGCAGGAGTATGAACGCAAACAAACCGCGCGGTTGCAGACCGATATAGCGCGCCTTAAAGAAACGGCGCAGCGCACCGCGGTATGGGCAGACCGCGTCGAAGCTTCGAAAACCGGGGCGTCAGATAAAGGCTACGTCGGGCATAAATCGGCGAAAATGATGAAACGCGCCAAAACCGTCGAGGCAAGGCAGCAGAAAGAAATCGGGCAAAAATCAGCTCTTCTCAAAAATACCGAAATTACGTCAGAGCTAAAACTTTCCCCTCTGGCATACCGCGCAGAACGACTTGTTACTGTTTCGTCGGTTGCGCCCGTTTACGACGGCAAAGAGGTCTGCGCGCCCGTCACGTTCGAAATAAATCGAGGCGACAGAATAGCCCTAGACGGCAAAAACGGCAGTGGCAAAAGCAGTATATTAAGGCTTCTTTGCGGACAGAATACAGACCACGTCGGACTAGTAAGAATAGGTGCCAATCTCACCGTGTCGTACGTCCCGCAGGACGCTTCCAACCTCAAAGGCACGTTGACGGAATTTGCAAAAAAATGCGGCGTAGACGAAAGCCTTTTCAAAGCGATTCTGCACAAGACGGGGTTCGATAAAGACCTGTTCGGAAAAGATATTTCGGAATTTTCTGACGGACAGAAGAAAAAGACTTTGCTAGCCAAAAGCCTTTGCGAAAGCGCGCATCTGTACGTTTGGGACGAGCCTTTGAATTTCATAGATATTTATTCGCGCATTCAAATCGAAAATTTATTGACCGAATTTAAACCTACGATGATTTTCGTCGAGCATGACAAAGCCTTTCGCGACAAAATAGCGACGGCAGTCGTAAAACTGTAAAACGCCGCTAAGTCTACAGCAAAGATTGCAAGGGGTACTTGACAATTTTGTTTTATTACAGTATAATATTTGATGGATATTTTAATTCAAAACTTTTAAGAGAGGAAAAGTTATGAAAGTAAGTAAAGCAGGCGTATGGGTTTGCCTTGTGTTAGCTGCAATTTTTGCGGTGATAGGCGTAGTGTTGTTCGTCGTTAAACCGGCAAGTGGTCCTATAGTCGTAAGCAAAGATTTAGAGGCTTGGACAACGACGAGCGGGTATTTGGTTATAGACGGCAAATTGAAGAATGACTCCGACGAAGAGCTTACTATAACGTACATAGAAATAGAAGTTACCACAGACGGTCCTACGCAAGTTATTTATCTCGATTATTATAATCTTGATGAAGACGAGGACCCTGCCGACTACGTTCTCGCACCCGGTGAAGAGTTCAATTTAAGCGGTTACGGAGTTGGTTGCTCGTATGATGCACACACACTTACAATCTGCAAAGTAACCGTTAACGGTACGGAATATACCGTTTATGAAAATATGAGCGCGATGACTGTTTTCGGCGTTGCAATGTTCATATTCGCGATAGTATTCATAGCTTGCGCTTTATCTACGCTTGTTAAAGCCAAAAAAGAGCAGAAGAAGTACAACGACTTTGCCGACGCGCTTATGCACTCCGAGGGCAACGGCGTACTTGTCGGCGGCACGTATGCACAGAAAGGTGAAGCGGGCAAAGCGGCGGCAAAAACCGCGGCTTCGGCTGTCGGCGGCGCGCTTTCCGCAGCGTTCCTCGGCGTAGGCTTCTATAAAGTTTACGGCGGTAACGCTCAAAGAATTTTCGTCGTAACTGACGACGGACTCTACGTCGGCGTAAACAACAAAGGCGCGCTTGCTTTGGCTAATATGAACTTCATCGCAAAGGGCACTTTCGGCGACTGTAACGTTTCGACAAATAAAAAACAGGTTATCTTAACGAATAATGTCACGGCAGAAACTTTCCGCTTCAACACGGCGAACAGCAACGTCACCGCAGAACAGCTTTCCGAAAGGCTTCGCGAGCTTGTCGAATACAAGCCCGAACCCGTCGCGCCTGTAAGCGAAGCTTCCCCCGCAGACTCAAACCCGTCCGTTGAAGACCCGTTCAAAGATTTGTAATGAAAAAATTTCCGAGGTGCCCTGAAAGGGGCACCTTTTTTTACCTTTTCGAATTGCTTGACTATGCATATAAATACAATTATAATATAAGTGATGAATAAAAATAAGGAGGTATGGCAATGGTCGCAAAACGTATCCGCTTTTATTACGGAATTTTTTTAAGCGTTTTAACAGCGGTTTTGGGCGCGCTGTTTATTGCACAGGCAGTCACTATACTTGCCGACGGCGATTGGGTTCAGGGCGCATACAGCCGTGAAATCGTTGCCGAACACCTTTTCCCCGTATCGATAGTTTTGTACGTCTGGATAGCGGCAATTGTTGCCGGCTTCGTGCTTTCGCTTATCTTTCCCTATAATGAAAAGCAGGTAAAAACCTACCGCGGCAGGGAAACTTTGCATCGGCTTTCATCTCGTATACCCGAGGGTAGCGGAGAGGAATACGAAGCCGATTTGAAAAAGGTCCGCGAAGAAAAGTTGAGTCGCCTTATCATTTATACTATGTGCGCCGCAATTTGCTTTATCGGCGTAATCGTAAGCGCGGTTTATCTTTTCAGGTCCGATAATTTCACCTCGCCCGACAAAAATATGTCTATGCTTTATATGCTGTTAAACGTCGGGCCTTGGGTGCTTGTAATATTCGGCACGTGCATATTTATGGCTTCTTTCGAACAGCACAGCATAGACCGTGAAATAACCGCCTTAAAACACCTTATTGCCTCGAATAAGGGCAACCCCGTAATCGTGGCAAACACGCAGAAGAACGCGGTCCTGCTCAAAATACAAGCCTTTTTCGGCAACAAATACTTTAAACTCGGCGTGCGTATCGCGGTCGGCGCGGTTGCAGTCGCACTTGTCCTCGTCGGTATATTCTGTACCGAGGGCGCCCGCGACGTGTTTATAAAAGCAATCAACATCTGTACCGAGTGTATAGGACTTGGCTGATATGAAAGTAAAATTCAAAAACTTTTTCGGAAAAATTAAAGATTGGTTCGTTCGCCACAAGCCCTCTAAACGCAGACTTATACAGGTCTATGCCGCGCTTTTGTGTAACGCGAATATAAAGGGCTTTATTTCGGGCAATATATATATCGGCAAATCAAAGTACGCTTGCGTGCCCGGGCTCAATTGCTATTCCTGCCCGGGCGCAGTCGGCGCCTGTCCCTTGGGCGCGTTGCAGAACGCCCTTGCGGACTCCGGTAATACGGCGCCCTATTATATAATAGGTATATTGGCGCTGTTCGGCTTGATTTTGGGCAGAACGATATGCGGTTTTTTGTGCCCTGTCGGTCTTGGTCAGGAACTACTCTATAAAATAAAAACCCCCAAGATAAAAAAGAACCGCGTAACGCGCGTGCTGTCGTACTTCAAATACGTAGTTTTGATAGTGCTGGTGGTAATTCTGACAATCGTCATCTCCGCGGTAACGGGTAGCGCAACCCCGGCGTTCTGTAAATATATCTGCCCGGCGGGCACGTTCGGCGGCGGCGTAGGGCTTCTTGCAAACCCCGAAAACGCGAATTACTTCGAGATGCTCAGCGGTCTTTTCACTTGGAAGTTCGCCCTGCTTGTGGCAATAATCGTCCTTTGTGTATTCTGTTACCGCTTCTTTTGCAGATTTTTGTGTCCGCTCGGCGCGATATACGGTTTCTTCAACAAGTTTGCTTTCCTCGGCGTAAAACTCGATAAAGAGAAGTGCACCGATTGCGGACTTTGCATAGACCACTGTAAAATGGACGTAAAACACGTCGGCGACCACGAATGTATCGAGTGCGGAGAATGTATTTCCGTCTGCCCCACGCAGGCACTCACTTGGAAAGGTTCGAAAATCTTCCTGCACTCAAACGCAGTAGAAGATAAGAGAGAGGAAGCACCCTCTTTAACTGCCATATTGCAGACGGGGACGGCTTCCGTTACCGACGGCAAAGCGGATGGGAAGGAGGTTGTAAATGAAGAAACAACCGATTAAAAACGAAAAGCCGACGGTGACTTCAGCTGAAAGAATAAAACGGCGCAATAAATGGCTGGAAGTAACCGCGTGGTTGCTTGCAACGGTAGTTCTTGTGTTTGCGCTTGTGTACTTCAACTTCATCGCCAAAGAACCCGAATACGTTGTTTATGCCGAGGGCGATACATGCCCAAACTTCACGATATCGACCTATAATAACGAAGAGGAAACATACACGCTGCACGATAGCGCGGGCAAAGTAATAGTGCTGAACTTCTGGTACACTACTTGCGGACCTTGCGTAGCGGAAATTCCCCACTTCAACGCCTTGCAGGAAAAATACCCCGACGACATTGACGTCTTGATAATTCACAGGGTCGACCCCGCCGAGGGCGAAGTAATCAAAAAGATTGAAGATATGGGCTGGACGGACTACAAAGCGATATTCGCGCAGGACGACAAAGTGTTCGAATTAGGAACGGTTTCCCTGTATCATGGCTTAGGCGGCCCCATAAGCAACCCTTA
This sequence comes from uncultured Christensenella sp., assembly GCA_910579585.1. GTDB lineage: Bacteria > Bacillota > Clostridia > Christensenellales > Borkfalkiaceae > Coproplasma. The sequence continues at coordinate 61,416 of CAJTVA010000002.1, read as the reverse complement.
CCCCATAACTGTAATACTTGACGGCAAATTCAGAATTTCGAAAGTCCGCATAGGCGGAATGCCCGCCGACGAGCTGGAAGAAGCTGTTCTGGCGGCAATGAACAAATAAACAAAACTACAAAATAAAACAGCCTTGGCAACCGCCAAGGCTGTTTTATTTTATAAATATTAGTTAGTTGCTGTAAGCGTCAAAGTGAATGCACCGGAATCCTCATCCCAACCGGTATAACCGAGTTCAAAAGAAACAAGTCCGTTTTCGTCAGCAGTAACGGTTGTGGATTGTGTCATTATGGTGTTTTTGTTAACACTCCAATCGCCTGCATTTAACGTAACCGTTACAGTATAGGTTGCGTTTGCCGTGCCGTTGAAAGTGCAGGTAGCGGGTGAATCGAACATCAAAGCAGGAACATTGTTATTGCCCAAAGTCAAAGCAATGTTAACGCCTTCCGTATCGCCGCCGATATCGCCGTCTTCAATGTGTTCGATGGTAACGGTGTAGTTAATAACGTCGCCGGGGGTCAAACTGCTGTAATCAGTGTCACTGGCGCTAAGTTCTACCTGATAATCTTCATTTGCAACTATGTCGCCGAAAACGTTGTTATCAAGCGTAGAGGGATATGTGTAACTGTTAAGCGGCGTTACATTAACCGCAACGTCGTCGTTAGCGAAAGAAGAAGTGAAAGATACCTTATAGTTGCCTGCTTCATTTGAAGTAAAGTTCAGGTGATAGCTTCCGTCGTAAAGACCCCAGGTCGTAACGTAATCACGTTGCGTTCTGCTGAAAGTTGAAATAAGCATTACGCTGAAATTTACGGGGGTGCTAAGCGTTGCAGTGTCGGGCGCGTCCATAGTATTAAGCGTAGCTAAATCGTTAACCATTATTTTGCAATCTGCGTCAACAGAAATTTCAACTACCTGGTTAGCAGTCATTTCCAACTCTGCAAGATTTTCGCTTTGTGTATTTTCGCCGAGCGTCCAGCTTTCTTCGAAGTTAGAAACGGTGAAAAGATAGGTGCCTGCTTTGCTAGCCGTGAACTGTGCGCCGCCAGCCGTTGCAACAGCAACAGGAGTGTCAAGCGAAAGCGTAGCAGGGGGTGTAGTGGGTTTTTCGGTGAGAGTAATCGTTACAGAGAAGCCGCTTACCGCAGTATCAACAATAACGCCCTCGTCGCTACCGTATGCGTTACCGTCCTCGTCGGCGTATATATAACCGTCGGGCAAGTCGTGAATTTTAACAAGGAACTTTGTCGTGTCCGAATAGTCAACGGGGGAGGTGATGTTGGACTTTGCAACGCCGTTTTCATCGGTCTTGACTCCGTCAAGGCAGGTAAGAATGGAACCGTTCATAGTGCAAATCGCGACTTCCGCGTCTTTTACGGGCGTTTTATTGCCGTCGGGTAGAACGACTGTTACCGTAAAATATTTATCGGTGTCTTCAGGGGTGTTGTTGCAAGCCGCCGCGAAAAGACCGAGACAAACAGTCATACACGCAACCAAGCTTGCTACTAAAATGCTTTTTAGTAATTTACTCATCGTAAATACCTCCATAAAAAATTATACGTATTTGTTAGAATTATTTTACCATTGCCGAGCTGATTTTGCAAACGTTTTCAAGCATAAATTGCAAAAAAATACAATACTTTTTGAATAAACCCAGCCCAAAATGAATATTTATAAATAGTATGCATATTTGAAATGTAATTATACATAAAAAGACCCTCCCGCTTACGGGAAAGGTCTTTTTTGTTTTACGGTAAAGTTTTAAGCGTAGTAACCGCAAGCTATAAGCCAGGGCAGAGCAGGTTTATTGTTGTTGCTTCCGGTGAAGTCCGCATATCTGCCTTCCATAAACTGTTCAAGGAAGTCTTTCAGTTCGTTCGTTACCTGATAAACGCCGTCGTTGTTTGAGTATTGCGCATACGTATTTATAAAGTCGTTATACTTTGTCTTTACGGTAACAATTTCCGTATCCGACGTGTTGATTGTAACGAGTGTAAGATTCGTATTCTGCTGAGTGCCGGGAGTATATCCGTTCTCGCCGAAGTACTCTAACGTAGTGAACGAGTACAAATCGTCAGCGTCATCACCGTCGGGGTTTTCAACCTGGTCGGGGGAGTAAACGTTCAGATTTTTGGAAATAGCCGCAACCAAAGGCTTTTCATCGCCGCCTATGTTCACGTACCACAAGCCGCCTTTTTCATAAGGAGCAATCGAGCCGTCGGTCGGCATCCAGGTGAACGTACCGGTTTGTTCATCGAACTTTGAAGAAACGTGTGCGGTCATATTAATTTCTTCGGTTCTTTCGGTGCGCGCTTCGCCCGTCTTAGTAATTGTGAATTTAATCTGGGTAGTAGCGGGAGCGTCATCGTTCAGAATATAGATGTGGTAATCGGTGTAACCGCCGACTTCGCTGTTTCTTATTTCTAAGGTGTGGGGCAGTTTAAGATCATCGTTGAGAACGTGTCCCGTATTTGCAACTTCTTCTACCCTAATGTTGTAGCTTGTTTCAATGTCTAATTTAAATACGCCTGTGCCGATTTCTGCGGTGTTGAACCTGACAATTGCCTCTTTAACGCCTTCAACATAGTTCAAAGTGTATGTGTTGGGCGCGGATGCGATTGTCATTTCGGGTTCAGGCAAAGGAATGCAGACAAGCATTTCCACGGTAACAGACGCACCCGTTTTCGACTTGACGGAAACGGTAAGCTGTTTACCTTCGATTATGCGCATACGCTGAATGTTGTTGCCATTGTTCATATCGCTGGAAATTGTCAAAGAGCTATCGTAAGATGACAAATCGTTCTGATAGAACTTAATTTCGTAGTCGTTACCCTTTTTGGAACCGATGGTATAGGCACCCGTCTTAGGCGCGGTTATCTGGAAGAAAACTTCTTCACCCTCGCCGACTTCGACGTTGTAAGCGTAGCAGTCCGCTTCGGGGTCGAATTTCAAATTGGTCATCGTCGGGTTTTCTTTATTGGGATAGTACCAGTTCAACTCATTGTCCCAGGACTCTAAAGCTTCTCCTTCGAGAAGATGTTCTTCGTCAAACGGTAATTCCGACAGTTTGACAAGGTCTACGTAAATTGAAGTAAGCCCTATGCCCGTCATAATGGGTCTGTAACCCAAGCCCTCGGGCAAGTCTAAAACTACTTTATACGCACCGCGTACAATTGTGGGGGTAGTAGCGACGCCGTTTTCGCCCGTCGTTGCGCTTGCAACCTCCGTAGAGCCGCTCATAAGCTTGACGTCCACGCCGCTTAAAGGCGAACCGTCGGGTTGAATCAAGGTTACGGTGTAGGGGGTGGGGGCGCCCAGTTCGATGGATACGGTGTAGTAAGCTTTATCTACCGTCGTCTTAACCGAAGTATTATCGAACGCATAACCTGGGGGAATATCGTTCAGCTTGACGTAATACTCACCGGGCACATTGTAGCTGATTTGCGCAACGCCCGCCTCGTTAAGGTCTGCTTTTGCGTTCGGGTCAATCCTTTCGCCGTTCTCGTCGGTCAGTTCCGCGGAAACTCTCGCGTATCTGTCCCCGCTGTCAGTACCCTTGACGGGCGAGCCGTCGGGGTACAGCACGGTTATGTTATAGCCGTCCTTTTCGGGGCTACCTGAAGGAGCCTCGGGCGGGATATCCGTGTCGTCGGGGTTGCACGCCGCGAACGCGACGGCAGTCAGCGTCAGGCACGCGGCAGTGACAAAGGAAGCTATTTTAGTAAATTTTCTTTTCATTTTTTACCTCTTGTTTTATTCGGTTCGTTAAGCGTCGAAGCCTAATCTTTCAACATACCAGCAAGCCTTGAGCCATTCTATGTCATCTTCGTAGCCCATAAACTTAGCATTGAAAAGTTGGAGTATTCCATACAGCTCGTTGTTCACGGGCATTAAGCCATAGTAGGTGGTGTCACCGATTGTCACACCGGCTTTGGACCGTTCAAGATAATTTCTCATTATCTCAGTGTAGTCCTGAATTTTGTTTTCAAGCCCTTTCAACGCGTCGGGGATGTTCACGTTTCCGTCCTCGTCCTTAAATATTTCGTTAAGGTCGAAGTGTATCGTTACGGTTATGTCGTTCCCGTTCTCGTCCTTTGAAGGATACTCGAGGTCTTTGGTGAGGTCGAAGGTGTACTGCGCTGTCTTCTTGTTTTCGTCGAGAATATCTTCTATTGTATAACGGTTGATTAAAACCGTGTATTCGGTAAAGTCAACGTAAACAATACCGCCGTGAACGGGGTCGCGCCAAACGTCGTTTTCAGCGTCGTATACGGGTCTGACATAAGTGTTCAGATGAAGCTTGAAGTTCTCGTCGGGGATATAGAAGTCCGAAGTTGCCTGATGCAGATATTCGTAATTTTCTCCGAGGTAGTCCGCCCTGAACGCGAAATCGCCCGTAGTTTCAACTACGCGGAAGTTAACGCTCACATAGTAGGTCTTGCCCGCTTCGAAATGATAGAGAATTTTGAAACTAGGGGTTTCCTCGTTTCTGAAAATTCTGTCCGAATCGCTGCTAATAAGCGGCTTTGCAATAGTGTGGGATACGTTCAGACTGCCGTCGTACAAATCCGCGTCGGTGTCTTCGCCGTCAACTATGATTTCGTCGCCCGCCGTTTCGTTCAGATAGTAGCAGTCTATGCCGTGAATGTTGTAAACGCCGGTCTTTTCGGGTACGAACTTATAAATATAGCCGAGCGGCATAATAATTCTGTCGAAGTGTACCTTGTTGACGTACTCGGTAAGGTTGTAATTGCCTTCGCTCTCTCTTGTCGAGCCCTCTACGTCGATATACTTGCCGTCCTCGAAAATGAATTGACCCGTTCCCTTTGCAACCTCAACGTAGGTGGGGTCGGAGGGGAGGGATTCAGTTGTTTCGAAAGCGGAGAAGTATGAAAGTCCTTTGATGGGGTCGGTCAGTTTCTGCTGAACTCCGTATTGCCTGTAAGCTACGCAGAACTGCATCCAGCCGCGTCCGCTTCTGTCGTAGAAAGGCGCCGACGAGGGAATTTCATAGTTGTAAAGTTTTGTAAGCACGTTTTTAATGCTTTCGGTTACTGGAATAAGACCTTTGTACGTCGAGTTGCCCGAGTAAGACTGATAAGATTCTATGTCCTTCGAGTAATCTACGCCGTTTATTATAAGCCCGCCGTTCTGATTTTTGTAATTTGCGTAAAGGTTGTAAAGGTTGTCGGCGTTGCTGCCGAAGAAAGGCGTTGAGTGGGTTATATCCAAAAGCAGATAAGGGTCGCTTTCCTTTGCGGTAGCGGCAGTGCCGAGATGGTAGTAGCCGTCGTCTGCAACGTAAACATTTTCGATAATGCTGAATTGCTTCGTTGTGGAATCATATTCTCGCGTAGCGAAGTAAGGAATTTCAAGCGTTTCGTTTCTTGCGGAAAGCTCACTGTTCATATCCGCAACGCTCATTATCCTTATATTCTTTATATAAGCCTTGTCTTCTAGGTCGAGCGTAGTAATCGTCGTTGACTTGTAATAGAGGAAGCAGATTTCGTGCTGTCCCGCTTCAAGCGAAACGTAAGCAAACCCCGTCCGCCAGTCCTTAACGCCAGATTCCATTGTAATTTGTCTGCCCGTGGATAAGCGCGAGTCTATCGAAACGTAGAAATAATCATTGTTTTCTAAGCTTGAAAGCTTGTAATCGAACGCGAAAACTTCGTTAGCAGAAAGTGTTATCTGCGCATAAATCGCAGCAAGGGTGCCCCTGTGCCCGCTGTTGGTGGGGTAAATCGCCGACTGGTCCTCAGTCAGGTCCCAAGGCCAGAAGTATTTTCCGCCGTCGCTGGTTGAAGTTGTGTCCTCGGTGAATACGATGGGTTTGCCCGTGTTGTTGATTTTTTCGCTGATGGTCTGCGTGGGCGCCATACTAACGTTGAAATCTTCGGGCTTATCGGGCACGAAAACGTTTGAAGAATTTCCGCCCTGCGTAATGTTCTGCGAGTAATCGTCGGCCGTGTACTTCGCGAACAGCGAAGTCCAGTAAGATTTTTCAAGTTGCGTCGTAGTGAAGTCGCAAAGAATGCCGTACCTGTCGATAATAAAGGAGGTGGGCCAACCGCTCTTTTCGAACCATCTGCCTACGTTTGCGCTGTCCTTGCACATAAGGTAAGGCACCTTGTCATTCTGAACGAGAGTGGTTACGTTGGACTCGGTTTCCGAGGCATAGTCGTTAATCGCAAGAATTTCGAGCTTATCCTGATAATCGAGATAAGCAGACTTAAGTGAGGGATATTCCTGATTGCACCAGTAGCAGTCAGCGTAGAAGAAGTTGATAAGCACGGCTTTCTTCTCTTTAAGCACATCGGAAATCTTAACTCTCTTCTGCTGAATGGTTTCGCCGTCGTAATAGTAGTATGTCTGCTCGAAGTCGTACAAAACGTCGCCGACGGCGTAAGTTTTTGTGGGCGAGCCCGTTTCTATTACGCGTGAGTTAAGGCGGATATAAGAATCTTTGTCTGAGCCTTTAACGGTGTAAGCGCCAAGGGTTTCGAACCCTGCGGGCACCCCCGAAAGAGTAACAGTATATTCTATACCTCCGTCAAGGTTATAAGAAACTTTTCCTTCCTCGTTAGTTTCTTTTTTACCGAGGCTGGAATTGCCGTTGAAAACTTCCACTGCAACGTTTTGAAGCGCCATTCCGCCTGCGGAAGTAACGTAAATAGAGTTCGCGCCGTCAACGTCGCCTTCAGGGTCGCACGCCGCCAAAGGCACTAAAAGCGCGACGGAAAGTATAGCCGCCACAAACGACGCAAGAAGTGATTTTATTCTCTTCATAATTTTGTACCTCTTTTATAAGTAATCGATTTATTTATGATTATACATATATAAACAACGGAAGTCAAATAAAAAACCTCGCATTATGTATAATAAATAATATTGCAAGAATAAAAAATGGGTTAAACGTAAATTTTTATACATTTATACATTTTTATGTATAATCTATGAGTGTAATTTCACCAAAATTTAACAACAATTCAATTGACATTCAAGAGCGATTTTTAATATAATGATTTGTAAATTTGACGAAAAAATCAGAGGGACCAATATGGTAAAAACACTGCTAAAAAGCGTAAGGGAGTATAAGGTTCCGTCCATTCTCTGCCCGATAGTAATGGTGGGCGAGGCTGTAATGGAAATTTTAATTCCCTTTTTGATGACTTTCATTATCGGACAGTTACAGGAGCTTGCGGAGTTCGGTACCCCCATCGATGTCACGCAACTGATAATTTGCGCCGTGTTGATGGTCGTATGCGCGCTGTTTGCGCTGTTCTGCGGCGTCTGGGGCGGAAAGCTTGCCGCAAAAGCAAGCTGCGGGTTTGCGCACAATTTAAGGGAAGATATGTATAACAATCTTCAAACCTATTCGTTTGCAAACATCGACAATTATTCGACGTCCAGCCTTATAACCAGAATTACGACCGACGTCACGAACGTCCAAAACGCATACCAAATGTGTATAAGAATGCTCGTGCGCGCGCCGGTGCTTTTCATTGCGTCGATTATTATGACATCGTTTATCGAGCCTATGATGGCGCTGATTTTCGGTTGCGCGGCAATACTTCTTGCAATAGTAGTATGTATTTGTATGTTCAAGGTTATCCCCTATTTCAGGACGATGTTCAAAAAGTACGACGGGCTCAACGCAGTCGTGCAGGAAGATTTAACGGCTATCCGCGTCGTAAAATCGTACGTTAGGGAAGATAAGGAAATAGGCAAAATGACCCACGCGACGGACGAACTTTATAAATACTCCGTCAAAGCGGAAAGAATTTTGACCATAATGATGCCTTTCGTAACCTTGACGCTGTTTTTAGTCAACATACTTATTCTGACTTTGGGTTCTAATATGTACGTCGACAACTTCAACGGCTGGGGTATGGGCATCGAACCCAAACAGATACAGACGCTTATCCAGTACTCCGCACAGATACTTTCGGGCGTAATGATGGTTGCAATGTGTCTGAACTTCATATTCCTTTCCAAAGGCAGTATGGACAGAATTTGCGAAGTCCTGAACGAAAAAACCACCCTACCCAAGCCCGAAGAGCCCGTTTACGAAGTGAAAGACGGCTCAATCGAGTTTGAAAACGTAGATTTCGCTTACTCGCAGAAAGCCGACGAAAAGGTGCTTTCGGGTATCAATATAAAAATAGAAGCGGGCGAAATGGTCGGTATAATCGGCGCGACGGGTTCGGGCAAAACCTCGCTCGTTTCCCTAGTGCCCAGACTGTACGACGTATCGCAAGGCTCGGTTAAAGTGGGTGGCGTAGACGTAAGAAACTACGATATGAACACCCTGAGAAACAAGGTCGCAATGGTCTTGCAGAAGAACGTGCTTTTTTCGGGCACGGTCGCAGAGAATTTGAGATGGGGCGACGAGAACGCTTCGGACGAAGATTTGCGCTTTGCCGCAAAACAGGCTTGCGCAGAAGAGTTTATCGACGCGCTCCCCGGAGGCTATGAATACGACTTGGGTCAGGGCGGCGTAAACGTTTCGGGCGGACAGAAACAGCGCCTTTGCATCGCGCGTGCGCTTCTTAAAAAGCCCAACGTAATAATTTTCGACGACAGCACTTCGGCGGTCGATACCAAGACTGACGCGCTCATAAGGGACGCGCTCAGAAAATACGCGCCCGAAACGACTAAAATCATTATCGCCCAGCGTATTGCATCCGTGCAGGACGCAGATAAAATTATCGTTATGGACGAGGGAAAAATCGTCGGCGTCGGCAAGCATGAAGAGCTTATGAAGTCGAGCGAAATTTACCGTGAAGTATACGAATCTCAGGTAAAAGGAGGGGAAGAGAATGAGTAGAGCAATGTCTACCCCGCGCGGCGGCGGTATGGGCGACGGCAAGCGTGCCAAAACGCCGATGAAGACCCTGAAAAGACTTTTGGTTTACGCCTTTTCGAAGAATAAACTCGCCACCGGCTTCGTGGTTTTCTTCGTACTTTTAGCATCGGTAGCCAACGTTCTGGCGGCTTCGCGTGTTTCGGAAATTATTACGGCGCTTCTTGATAACGGCAGGAATATCGACCTTTGGGAGGTTGTCTATCCCAACATAATTGCAATGGGCTGTATCTACCTTGTCGGCGTGGCTTCCTCTATGGCGTATAACCTGATTATGATGTACATTGCGCAGGGCACCCTCAAAAAAATGAGGATAGAAATGTTTGCGAAGATGCAGAACCTGCCTTTGAAATATTTCGACACGCACACCCACGGCGATTTAATGAGCCTTTACACCAACGACGTCGATACAATGCGACAGCTTCTTTCGCAGACTATTCCGCAACTCATTTCGTCGATAATAACGCTGATTTCTGTTTTGGTGTTTATGGTGCTGTTCAGTGTTACGTTGCTGCTTGTAGTGCTTTTGGTGCTTGTTGCGGTAGTTTTTGCAACGAAACACATTGCCGGCAGGTCGGCTAAATACTATATCACTAACCAGAAAGCGCTCGGTAAACTCAACGGCTACGTTGAAGAAATGACCGAGGGTCAGAAAGTAATAAAGGTATTCTGTCACGAGCAAAAGGCGCGCGAAGACTTCAAAAAACTTAACGACGACCTGAACGACGCGGGCAGAGTAGCGAACTCCTACGCATTTATTTTAGGACCTGTAAATAACAACCTCGGTTATATATCATACGTTTTAGTTGCGGTAATCGGCGTAATTATGATGTATTGCGTGGGCGAAACAGGGCTTCTTTCAATTTATTGCTCGGTAATAAAAGCCGACGAGGTAAACAGGGTTGCCGTTATAGCGGGTATGCTGGTATCGTTCCTTATGTATGCCAGACAGTTCAATATGCCGGTTATGCAGGTTTCACAACAGCTGGCGGCAATCGTTATGGCTCTTGCGGGCGCCGAAAGAATTTTCGAAATGGTCGATACCGGGCCCGAGGATAAGGGCGGCGACGTCACATTGACGCACGGCGAGTACGAAGAAGGTAAATGGGCTTGGAAGAAACCCCATCCCGACGGCACTTTCGAATATATCCCCCTTAAAGGCGACATCAAGTTCAAGGACGTAATCTTCGGCTATACCGACGAAAAGGTCATTTTGAAGAACATCAGCCTCTACGCAAAACCCGGACAGAAAATTGCGTTCGTAGGTTCTACGGGCGCAGGCAAAACCACTATAACCAACCTTATAAACCGTTTCTACGACATTCAGTCCGGTACGATAACCTATGACGGGCTCGATATAAAATCGATAAATAAAGACGATTTAAGGAAGTCGCTCGGCGTCGTTTTGCAGGATACGCACCTGTTTACAGGCACGGTAATGGACAATATCCGCTACGGAAGACTTGACGCCACCGACGAAGAGTGTATCAACGCCGCACGGCTTGCAAACGCTCATTCGTTCATAAAGCACCTGCCCGAGAAGTACGATACTATGATTACGGGCGACGGCGCAAACCTTTCTCAGGGTCAGCGCCAGCTTCTTGCAATCGCCCGAGCAATGGTATCCGAGTGCCCCGTGCTTATTTTGGACGAAGCAACGTCGTCAATCGATACCCGAACCGAAAAACTTATCGAGCAGGGTATGGATAAACTCATGGAAGGCAGAACGGTATTCGTCATCGCACACCGTCTTTCTACCGTCCGAAACAGTCACGCTATAATGGTACTGGAACAAGGCGAAATTATAGAGCGCGGCGACCACGACCAGCTAATCGCCCAAAAAGGCAAGTATTATCAGCTATACACAGGCGCCTTCGAATTAGACTAAATTCAACAAAAAAGCCGCCGCGGACAAAATTCGTCCGCGGCGGCTTTTAAAAATAAGTACAAGTTGTCGAAGAATAGTACAAACTGTCGAAAACATATGCTATAAAACGAAGATTTCGAGGCGACGCATATGTTTTTTGATTTATTGAGTATTTTATTCGACAAAATTTTCTTTTTTACGGGAATGGTGCAGGGCAAGGGTACTTTTCCCAAGCCGCTTTCCCCCGAAGAGGAAAAAAAGCATCTTGCACTTGCCCGTCAGGGCGACGAGGAAGCGAAAGAGGTTTTAATCCGCCACAATATGCGCCTTGTTGCCCACATCGTCAAAAAATACGTCGGCTCGGCGGAAACCGACGATCTGCTTTCGGTCGGCTCGATAGGGCTTATCAAAGCCATCAACACCTATCAGGACGGAAAAGGAACCCAGCTTGCAACGTACACCGCGCGCTGTATCGAAAACGAAATTTTAATGCTTCTCCGTTCGGGCAAGAAACACAAAAACAACGTTTCCTTAACCGACCCCGTCGGCACCGATAAAGACGGAAACGAGCTGACTTTAATCGACCTTTTGTCCGAAAAGGAGGACAGCGTTTTCGCACAGGTCGAAAAGAGTATCCAGCGCGAAAAATTCGTATGTCTGCTCAAAAAAATATTAACAGAACGCGAATTTTCTATAATTTCTATGCGCTACGGCTTGGAAGACGGCGCCGCTATGCCCCAGCGCGAGGTCGCGAAAAAGCTCGGAATTTCCCGCTCGTACATATCGAGGATAGAAAAACGCGCCATAGAAAAGGCGCGCGAGCACCTCTCGAAAGATGATTTTTTCTGATATACCGTTAATCAATTGCAAATTTCACTCGGCTTTGCTATAATTTTAAAAAGTCAGGAGAAAATTATGCAAATTTACGAAGAATTGAAAGAGCGCGGACTTATTGCGCAGATGACGGACGAAGAAGAGATTAAAGAACTGATTAATAAAGGCGGCGCAAGATTCTATATCGGATTCGACCCTACGGCTGACAGCCTTCACGTCGGTCACTTTATGGCGCTGTGTCTTATGAAAAGATTGCAAATGGCGGGCAACAAACCCGTAGTTTTGCTTGGCGGCGGCACAGGCTATATCGGCGACCCGACGGGCAGAACGGATATGCGCTCTATGCTCACCCCCGAAACTATTCAGCACAACTGCGACTGTTTCAAAAAGCAGATGGAAAGATTTATCGAGTTCGGCGAAGATAAGGCAATAGTCGTAAATAACGCCGATTGGCTTCTCGATTTGAACTATATCGAGCTTCTGCGCGAGGTCGGCGCTTGTTTTACGGTTAATACAATGCTCCGCGCCGAATGCTATAAACAGCGAATGGAAAAGGGGCTTTCATTCCTTGAATTTAACTATATGATAATGCAAGCCTACGATTTCTGGCATTTAAGCGAAAAGTACGGCTGTAATATGCAGTTCGGCGGCGACGACCAGTGGAGCAATATGCTCGCGGGAACGGAGCTTATACGCAAAAAGTCGGGTAAAGACGCATACGCAATGACCATAACGTTGCTTTTGAACAGCGAGGGCAAGAAAATGGGCAAAACCGCGAAAGGCGCGGTCTGGCTGGACGAAAACAAGACAAGCCCCTACGACTTTTACCAGTATTGGCGCAACGTTGACGACGGCGACGTTATGAAGTGCATAAAAATGCTTACTTTCATTCCCGTTGAGAAGATACGTGAAATGGAAGCGTGGGACGCAAACCGTATCAACGAAAAGAAAGAGGTTTTGGCTTTCGAGCTTACCAAACTCGTCCACGGCGAAGAAAAGGCGGCAAAAGCGCAGTCGCAAGCCCGCGCGGCGTTCGGCGGCGACGGTGAACTCCCCGAAAAATCGGTGTCCGTCGACGCGCCCACGGTTATCAACGTTCTCGTTGCGGCGGGAATCTGCGCAAGCAACGGCGAAGCAAGGCGACTTATCCAACAGGGAGGAGTATCTTTAAACGACGGCAAAGTCACCGATTTCAATGCACCCGTAAAGAGCGGGGACATTATTCATAAAGGCAAAAAAGTCCACGTAAAAATAAAATTAATTTAAGCTTCGCAATACTGGTTGCACTTCGTGCCGCATTGCTTATTTACTTCGATTAAACTCGTGCCGAGCGGCGCCTTGTTTTGTTTATTTTTTAATTTTATAACGCCAGACCCACATATATGCTTCAAATAACGCAATTATGACCGAAAAATACACGTCGGTTGCGGGTGAAACCGCGACTGAAAAAATCATTGAGAAATCGCGGTTTATAACCACTTCCCGCCGTGTTGAAAACGAGGCGGCGGCGAAAGAGTTTATCGCTGAAATTTCCAAAAAATATTCCGACGCAACCCACAACTGCTACGCATATGTCTGCGACAGGCTCGGCAACTTTTTGCGCTTTTCGGACGACGGAGAGCCGCAGGGAACGGCGGGAATGCCCATTTTGGAAGTTATAAAGTCAAAACGGCTTTCGGAGGTTGCCGTGGTGGTCACGCGCTATTTCGGCGGAATAAAGCTCGGCGCGGGCGGTTTGCTTCGCGCGTATTCGGGCTGTGCCGCGGAAAACCTCGACATGGCAAAAAAAGTCGTGTTCGAAACCTGCTCGGAGATAAAAATTACGGTCGATTACCCCCTTACAGATGCTACAACGCGGTTTATATCGGACAGCAGTGCGGCGCTTCTTAATACGGAATATCTCAACGAAGTCATCTTCACCGTTGCCGTAAGACGGGCGGAGGAGGGGGAATTTCTATCCGCGCTGAAAAGTTGCTTAAACGGAAAAGTCAGATACGAAAAACTCAAAGAATATTTTTTCCCATTTGAAACTTAAAACCCCGAAGCGACCTTCGGGGTTTTAATATATAATAATTTCGTCCTGACGCGGCTTATCTAAATACCGCTTTAAAATTCGGCTTTTCTTAACCTGAAGCGCGCCCTCGGGGCAACCGTAAACGCACCTCAAACACCTAATACATTGTGAAGAAATTACGCCGTTTTCAATGGCGCCTTTCGGGCATAGACCCCCACATATGCCGCAATTAACGCACTTTTCGCTTCTTTTTATCTTGATTATCGCACGGCTTCTCGCTTCGGGGAATAGCCCCGCGAACGGAGATTTTCCGCGCTTTGGAATTATAACGGGTGTCGGGTTTGAAATTTTCGTTATAAGTTCGTCGGGCGCAAAAACCGTTTTGCCGCCGTCACAATAAGAGTGCTTTTCGGGCAGATAACCCGCGGCTATAATTTCGCCTTTAATAAGCTTCGCCGCCTCGTAGACTGCGTTTCCGCAGTTCGCCCGCCCGTACGTCGCAATTAGCGCAACGCGTTCTGCGTTCAGCGACTTAAAAAACGGCTTTAAAATTTTTGGATAGCTCTGGCAGTGTACGGGAAAGACGACGACTGCCGTTTCGAAATTCCCCTGCGCTCCGTAAGTATCCGACAGCGTAAAATCAAGCCTTTCCGCCAAATTTTCGGCGACGGCTTTACTCTGTCCCGAACAGGAAAAGTAAATTACAGCGTTCATTTTAAAAATTCCCTCATAATTTCGCACTCGGGCACTTCTTCGAGGGAAAACCCGAGCGTATTTTCAATCTCGTAAACCGCTTTATCCCTCGTAATGTTTTTGTCGCGGCTTGCAAGCGAAATTTCAATCGCGCTGAACGGTATCAGCGTGCTTTTCATATTATAAAATCTTAAAAACTGGGTAAATTCTTTGCACTTTTCGATTTTACAGCTTGTGTGCAGTCCCTTGCCCGCGTCATCGGGCGGAACCCAACCGCACTCTTCGATAATCAAATCTTTGATTTTTTCCCATTCATATTTACCGCCGCTTATCTCGTCGAAGTCAATCTGAACGAAAGCGGGAATATTACCCGTAAAAGACGACTTTCTAATACTGCTTTTCAGCGGTTTCAAAATTTTCGGAACCTCGTGAATTGCCGTCGTCACGTTTTCGACCAGTTCGTTTTTATATCCGAACGCTTTAACAATCTTTTTCGTGCCGTAGGAAAGCTGTTTCATCGTCGCAAGCGTGTGGAATTGTCCGCGCTTTAAGGGCGGGTGAAGCGTTAAAACGCGCCCTAAGTTCACTGCAAAGTTCAAAAACTTATTTTCGGCGAAATTATACGCGATTTTCGGCGCCATACCGTTATAAAACAGCCCCGACATCTGCGCCGGCTCGTTTCCCGCTAGAAAGTAAGGCACCTTTTCGGCGACAAGGGTAGGATAAAACAGCACGTACGCAAGCGACGGGCACGCGCAGGTATTTTCATTCAGCTCGTAAAGTTTTCTATAAATCTTCTTTAAATCGTCGCATTTGACGCTTCGTGACAAAAATTCAACGTTTTTAAGCGTTTTTTTTGCATTTTCTATGCTTTTTAACGCACTTTCCGACGCGTACGGTATCACCCAGGTCAATGCTAAAACGCGTAGAGAGAGCGCTTTCGAAAGGTAATACAGGAGAAAAGTCGAGTCCTTGCCGCCGGTATAAAACAGGGCGACGTCGAAGCGTGATTTCTTGGAATGAGGAATATCTTTCACGATTGGTACCACGCTTTTGAGATTTTTGGTCGAATTTACACTAAAACAGATTGCGCAAAGCCCGTTTTCGCCGAATTCAAGACCCGGAATTATAAAATCATTGGCACAGCACTGCGTACAAAACCGCGCTTCGGCGAGGGTGCGGGGCGGTTTTAACGGCTCGCGTTCGGCTATAGCGCCGCAATTTATGGCGGTTTTCACCAATTTTTCACAGTTTTTCGGCAGGTTTTGGGGCAAATTTGCTATTATTTTCGCCTGTTTCGCCGTAATTTTCACAGTGTTTTTATTCAGGTTTTCGCCGTAGCGTATACCGAAGTAAACAAGTTTTTTTCCGTCCAGCTTCCAACGGTTTTGCAGATAGTACATACAAAAATTATACTATCGACCGCGCGGCGTGTCAACTGCGGCAATTGACAAAAACCGCCTTTGGTGATAAAATAGAGCTATGTCGGAAATTACTTCAATCGAACCTCAGGTAAAAGATAAAACGCGATGCAGCGTGTTTGTGGACGGCAGGTTTTACTGCGGAATAAAACTCGAGGTCGCGATAAAATACCGCCTTAAAGCGGGTATGCAGATAGAGAAGTCAAAGCTTGACGAAATTCAGCTTGAAACAGAAAAATCGCAGGCGCTGGACAAGGCGATGACTCACCTTTCTGCGAGCATGAAAACAAAAAAACAGATTTGCGATTTCCTTGGGAAGAAAGGTTATACCGACGCGGTATGCGCCTACGTTTTGGAACGGCTGGAATACTATAAACTCGTGGACGACGAAGCTTATTGCCGCGCCTACGTGCAAGGCGTTAAGGGCAAGAGCAAGCGCGCTTTGGAAGCTGACCTTTTAAAGCGCGGAGCTGATAAAATAGCGGTGGAACAGGTTTTGGACGGAGTGGAAGAGGACGCTAACGAGGCGAAGAAAATTCTGGAAAAATATCTTCGCGGCAAGGAATACTCCAAAGCAAACGTTTACAAAGGTTTTAAATATTTGTTATCGAAAGGATACCGCTATGAAACGGCAAGGTCCGCGCTTGATAAATTGGGTGGCTACGATGAAGATTATTGAACTTGAAGAGGTCGGCTCGACCAACGAATACTGCAAGGCGGCGGATATCGGCGAAGATTTATGCGTGTTTGCAAAGCGGCAGACGGCGGGCAAGGGCACGAAAGGCAGAAGCTTTATATCCGACGGCGGCGGGCTTTACGTTTCCGTAATGCGCCACTATGAAAACTTTTCCGCGGAGGAAGCTTTTAAGATAATGGTGAACGGCTGTGTGGCGGTTTGTAAAACCCTTGAAAAATTCGGTATAAAGCCCGTAATCCGTTGGGCGAACGACGTGCTTGCGGGCGGCAGGAAAATCTGCGGCACTTTGATTGAAAATACCTTTTCAAACGGCTATATTACGCGGTCAATCGTGGGAATCGGTATAAACGTAAACAACGAAATCGCGCAAGAAATCAAGGATATTGCGGTATCTATGAAAGAAATTGCCGGTAAAAGCTTAAACTTTGATAAAGTCAAGCGGCTTTTTATAAAAAACGTGCAAAAAGAGTACAAAATAGACGAGTATAAAAGCTATATCGATTGGTTCGGACAGACGGTGACGTTAAAAACCGCCGACGAAGAGCGGGAAGTCAAGGCCGTGGATGTAACCGAGAACGGCAGACTTTTAGTCGATTGGTGCGGGAATATGCTTGAAATAAGCGCGGCGGAGGTGTCTTTAAGGCTGTAATGGAAAAGGTTTTGACAAACGCACAGATGCGCCTTGCCGACGCTTATACGATTAATACCGTCGGCACCCCGTCGGAGGTTTTGATGCGCCGTGCAGGCGCTGCGATAGCCGACGAAACGGAAAAGACGGCGAAAGAGCTTGAAACAGACGAAGTTTTGGTGGTTTGCGGCACAGGCAATAACGGCGGCGACGGCTACGTATGCGCGGAAGAGCTTAGAAAGCGCGGTTTTTCGGTCGCGGTTTACGCTTTAAACGGCAACTTTTCCGCCGACTGCGAGCGTGAATTTCAAGCCTATAAAGGGCGTTATTTAAAGCATATGTGGGGGGCAATCGTAGTCGACTGTGTATTCGGTACGGGGCTTTCACGTGGCGTCACGGGCGAAATTAAGGCGCTTATCGGCGAAATCAACTCGTTCGGGGCGTACGTTATCTCGGCAGATATTCCCAGCGGACTTTCGGGCGACAACGGAAAAGTTATGGGCGCGTGCGTTAAAGCCGACAAGACCGTAGCTATCGGCGAATACAAGGCGGGGCACTTTTTGAATGACGGACCCGACGTCTGCGGCGAGCTTGTAAAAAGGGATATCGGCGTAGTACTTCCGCCCGACGGGTTTTTTGCGGAGGTTTACGGCGATAACGACCTGTCCGTATTTTTTCCCGAGCGCAGGCGCAACACGCACAAGGGCACTTACGGCACGGCAAACCTTATTGCGGGCTCCGAAAAGTATCTGGGCGCCGCCGCACTCGGTTTACAGTCGGCGCTGAAATCGGGGTGCGGAATAGTTAAACTGACTACGGCGGAAAAGGTGAAGTTTGCCCTTGCCGCGAAGTTCCCGCAGGCGATTTTTGCGGACGAAGCCGATTTGACCGCAAACGCAATCGCGGTAGGAATGGGTTGCAGAGTTTCGCCCGAGCTTTACAAAGAGATAAAAGCGCTACTTTGCGAGTACTCCGGCGCGCTTATAATCGACGCGGACGGGCTGAATGCACTTTCGAAATTCGGCAAGGACATTCTTAAAGACAAAAAGTGCGACGTAGTCGTAACTCCGCATATAAAGGAGTTTTCGCGCCTTACCCGAAAAACCGTCGAAGAGATTACCTCCGACCCCGTCGGAGCGGCGCAAGCGTTTGCAAAAGAGTTCGGGGTTACGGTCGTTTTGAAATCTGCAACGACGGTTATCACAGACGGAGAAAGGACGGTTTTCAACGTGCGGGGTAGCACCGCGCTTTCAAAAGGCGGTAGCGGGGATATTCTTTCGGGGCTTCTTTGCGGTACGCTTGCGCGGGGGCTTGCTCCGTTAGACGCGGCGGCGTGCGCGACGTACGTTTTGGGTGTTTCCGCAGAAATTTCGTCAAAGGAGAGAACCGATTATTGCGCTACCGCATACGATATAATAAAAAATATGCACGGCGCGGTAAAGCGCTTAATACAAAAATCAAGCCCAAAACGCTTGACACGCAAAAGTTAATCTGATAAATTAAAATCCGTTGAAAGGGAGTAGTTACAAGGCTTACGGCAACAGACCCCGATTTTTTTGAAATCGTGCCGTCGCCCCTTAACTTTTAAGGAACAAGACTTTCGACTTAAAGTAATTTAAGTCGGGGGTCTTATATTTTTTCTCCGACCTGCTAAATATATTATAGAGGTATCAAATGGACGCTTGGAAGATTATTCTTGAAGTTTTTCTACTTTTAATAGGCTTCGTTTTGCTTGTCAAGGGCGCGGACTTCTTCGTTGACGGCGCGGCGGGTATCGCCAAAAAGTTGAAAGTTTCGACTTTCATAATCGGCGCAACGGTCGTGGCGCTGGGCACTTCCGCGCCCGAGCTTGCCGTAACCATAGTCGACGCGGCGGGCGGCACGGGCGAGCTTATCGTCGGGAATATTCTCGGCAGTAACGTAATAAATATCTTCCTTATTCTCGGTATTTCTGCGGTTATATGCAAGCTTCCCGTCGAAAAGACCACGAGGATAATCGATTTACCGTTTTTAATTCTCATAAGCGGGCTTTTCGTGCTTATGGGTGCGCTCGGCAACAGTTTTGCCTGGTGGGAAGGGCTTATCCTCGTTCTTTTATATGCGGCTTTTATGGTTTACAACGTGGTGCTTGCGAAAAAGCAGTCGAAAGTACTTCTGGAAGAAGCGACTGCCGTAGCAACCTCTTTCGGCGATGAAACCGCCGCAGTCGCCGCGCCCGCGAATTGGTGGGAGAGGGTCAAGGCTAAATACGAGGAACTTAAAGAAAAGGTTTGGTTTTTAATTATTATCACCGTCGTCGGGCTAGGAATGATCGTCGGCGGGGCGGAGCTTGTAGTTAACTCCGCAACGTTTATCGCAACCGACGCAATAGGTATTCCTCCCGAAATAGTCGCGCTGACGGTGGTTGCGTTCGGAACTTCGCTTCCCGAGCTGGTAACTTCGGTTTCCGCCGCAAGAAAGGGCGACGTCGGAATCGCTACGGGCAACATTATCGGCAGTAACATTGCTAATATTCTTCTTATCGGCGGCGTGGGTGCGCTGTGCAAGGGCAGCGACGGCTTGCCGTTTTCAACCGAGGGGCTTGTAAGCGGGCTTGTGTCTTTGTTTGCGGCGGTGCTTATCTTCTCGTCCTGCTGGGGTAAGACTAAGAGCATTGGAAGAATCGCGGGAATAATTATGCTTGTCTGCCTGGTGGTGTACTATGTATTTATTTTCCTGAATATGTACGTAATTCACCTTTATTAGACGTATAAAACCGCGCCTTTCCGTCAACAATAATGGTAAGGCAGTACATATAATAAAATATACCCTGCCGTAGAGAGGTAATATATGACGATTAAGCGCGGAGAACTGTACTATGCAGATTTATCGCCCGTGGTTGGCAGTGAGCAGGGAGGAATAAGACCCGTTCTCGTGGTTCAGAACGACGTGGGCAACAAATACTCCCCCACGGTAATTGCCGCGGCGGTGACAAGTAAAATAAACAAGGCGAAGCTTCCCACCCATATAGAATTGCCCTCGTCCGCCTACGGGCTTGTAAGGGACTCGGTAATATTGCTAGAACAAATAAGGACCCTCGACAAGCGCAGATTAAAAGAGCGTATAGGCGAGCTGAACGAGCAGACTATGTCGAAAGTGGATAAAGCTATATTAATCAGCCTCGGGTTTGCAAAATAACCGACAAAATAACCGATACGCCGAACTTGCTTCGGCGTATTTCTTTATAATTCCACCGCATTTTCACCCGTTGTTAATTGACTTTATACAAGATTTATAATATCATATATTATATGTTTAAAAAGAAGCTCAAGCCGCAATTCGGCAAGTTAAGCATAATACTACTGGTAGTTATTGCCGTGCTTATTGCCGCAGATTTACTAACGAAGCACTTTGAAGAGGCGTATCCCGCCGCGTTCAACGTGACTATAATTCCCGGCTTTATCGAACTTAGAAGCGGCATCCGCAACCCCGGTTGCGCGTTCAGCTTTCTTGACGAAAACCCGAATATCGGTCAACCCGTTTTGATTACGGTTACGTCGATACTTATTTTGGTTCTCATTTTCGGGTTCATATTCGTACCAAACCGCTTTACGATTCTGAAAGTTGCGCTTTCGATTGTAATTGCGGGCGCTATCGGCAACCTTGTGGACAGAATTGCGTTTTTTTACGTCCGCGACTGGTTCGGGCTTTGGATGTTCGGCAAAATCGCATACTGCAACTTCGCTGATTTCTGGATAGTAATAGGCGCGGTGCTCGCCGCGGTCGATATGCTGTTTTTAAACGAAGTCGCCGTCTTTCCGCTAACGAAAAAGGCTAAGGCTTTTCAAGCCGCAAGAAAGGAAGAGGAAGAAAAACAAAAAGCTGCGGAAGCGGAGGTTGCTCCCGAGTCGTCCGTAACCGAAACTCCGCCCGACGAAGATAAAACGAATGAATAAAGTAAGATTAACCGCGCGGGCAGATTATACCCGCGCAGATATATTTTTAAGTGAAAATTTAGAGGGCTACACCCGCTCCGCCGTAAAAAGGCTTTTCGATGGCGGAGTTTTAATTAACGGCAAGCCCGTTAAGCCGTCATCGCCCGTGAGCATCGGCGCCGAAGCCGAAGTCACGCTTCCCGAAGCCGTGGAGTACGCCGCAAAGCCCGAAGAAATTCCCATTGAAATAGTTTACGAGGACGCGGATATCGCCGTCGTCAACAAGCCGCAGGGTATGACTGTGCATATAGGAAACGGCAACTTCGAGGGCACGCTCGTCAACGCGCTTTTATTTAAGCTTGACAGTTTAAGCGGCATAAACGGAGTTATCCGACCCGGAATAGTGCATAGAATAGATAAGGACACCTCGGGGCTTTTAGTCGTCGCGAAAAACGACGCGGCGCATCTCGGGCTTTCGAAGCAGATTGAAGAAAAGTCGTGCAAAAGGACGTACCTCGCACTTTTGGAAGGAGTAATGAAAGAGGATAGCGGCACCGTCACCACCTACATAGGCCGCGACCCGCGCGACAGGGTAAAAATGGCTGTCGTGCCGCCCGAAAAGGGGAAGCTTGCAATAACCGACTTTACAGTTTTAAAGAGGTTTAAAGAGGGGTTTACGCTCTGCCGTTTCGATTTGAGGACGGGCAGGACGCACCAGATACGCGTTCACGCAAAGCACCTTTCGCACCCCGTCGTCGGCGACCCCGTTTACGGAGTAAAAAAGCAGAAATTCAACCTGAACGGTCAGCTTCTACACGCTTGGCGGCTACGGCTTACTCACCCGAAAACGGGGAAGGAAATGACGTTCGAGGCACCCTTGCCCGATTATTTCGTTAAGGTTTTGAACAAACTCGAAGAAATTTGATTAAAAAGTTCTTTATTGGCTTGCAAATGAAAGAATAAGTTGATATAATTTCATTCGTAATAAATTTTTAAGGAGAATATTAATATGGCGAAGAAAAACAGAAATAGCGGCAACAAGCAGTATTCTACCTGGGATATAGTCAAGTTCTGCGCGTACGTTGCTTTGGCGGTTGCGGCTGTCGCTGCGATTTTGGCTTTCATCTTCGGGCTTCTTTCGTATTGCGGAGTAAAAATCAGTTGGGCGGGAACGGTCACGGGCGCGTTCAGCACCATTTCCCAAATCGCGCTTCTGGTTGCGGCGGTTATCCCCGCATATTACTTCACTCGCGGTAAAAGCGCGGTTGTAAAAGCTTTCTTCTGGGTAGCGGTTATTTTCATCGTGCTTGGGCTTGTAGGTATTAACCTCGGCTTCCATCTTTAAACCTTAAATTAAGTTATAACGCAATCTTGCGCGTGTCACTTAATTTTCGGTTCCTATTAGGAATTTTCCCCGCTTTTCGGCGGGGTTTTTTCTTTACAAATTTTTCGGGGCAATATATAATTGTTTTATTATGGCTAAACCGTTAATTGCGATAGTCGGCAGACCGAACGTCGGTAAAAGCACGTTCTTTAACAAGGTAGTCGGCAAAAAACTTTCAATAACCGAGGACAAACCCGGCGTCACGCGCGACAGGCTCTACGCCGACGGCGATTGGCGGGGTAAGGCTTTCACGGTGGTAGATACCGGCGGCATAGAGATGCGGTCGGAGGACACTATGTGGCGCGAAATCAAAAAACAGGCGGAAGTCGCAATCGAAACGGCGCAGGTCATTCTCTTTTTCGTGGACGGGCGCGAGGGGTTGACTACCTCCGACTACGACGTTGCCGAAATGCTGCGCCGCAGTAAAAAGCCCGTGATTTTAGTAGTTAACAAAATCGACGAGTATTCCGCAGACAAGATTTTCGAGTTTTATTCTTTGGGGCTTGGCGAGCCTTATGCGGTTTCCGCCGAGCACGGCACGGGTATAGGCGACGTTTTGGACGAGGCGGTTAGTTGGTTCGAAAAGTCGCCCGTCGAGGAGGACGACAGCATAAAAATAGCGGTTGTCGGCAAGCCAAATGCGGGGAAGTCGAGCCTTGTTAACAGGCTTCTCGGCTTCGAGCGCACTATCGTGACCGATATCGCGGGTACCACGCGCGACGCGATTGATACTCCGCTTTCGTACGGCGGCAAGAACTACACGCTTATCGACACTGCGGGCATACGCAAAAAGAGCAGAGTCGAGGACGACGTGGAGTATTATTCCCGTCTGAGGGCGTACGATGCGGTACGGCGCGCCGACGTCTGTCTTTTGGTTGTGGACAGCTCGGAGGGGTTGACCGAACAGGATACCAAAATTATCGGGTTCGTGCACGAAGAGGGCAAGCCGTCCGTTATCGTTATGAACAAGTGGGACCTTATAGAAAAGGATACCAACACCATCAACAAATTCGACGCGAAGCTGAAAGAAGATTTGAAGTTTATGGACTATTTCAAGTCGATATACATTTCGGCAAAGACGGGTCAGCGCGCGGAAAAGATTTTTTCGATTATAGACGAAGTTTACGCGCATTCGCGCTATCGCGTTCCGACGGGTATTTTAAACGACCTTATCGCCGACACCGTCCGCGCTAACGAGCCGCCCGCATACAACGGGCGAAGGCTTAAAATTTACTTTTCTTCACAGGTTGCCGTGGCTCCGCCGACTTTCGTTCTGAAAGTGAATTCCTGCGACCTTATGCACTTTTCGTACGAGCGGTTTTTAGAGAACGTTTTAAGAAAAAATTTCGATTTTTCGGGTACGCCGATTAAGATAATTCCCCGCGAAAACAGCGAAGAATAAACGCATATAAGCGGCGCAATACGGCGTTGCGCTGTGGCAACCCTCAGTCATTTACTATTAGTAAACTCCTTCGGGTTTTCCGCGCGCGCCTTGTCTTGCTTGCTTCTCTGTGTTTTAGATAACGTATAAAAGGAGGTTAAAAGTTAAAATGACGGAAATCGCTTTTGCCGAATGTTGGTATTGGCTTGTTCTCTGCGCGGTAGTCTGTTATTTTATCGGCTGTTTCAACTTCGCCGTACTTATATCTCATTTCAAGAAAAAGGACATACGCGCGAACGGCGGCAACCCAGGCTCTATGAATATGACCCGTACTTTCGGGTTGAAAATAGGTATAATAAATTTCACCTGCGACGCGGTGAAGGGCGGGTTGCCCGCGCTTATCGGCTGGTTCATTTTCAGGGAATATATCTTTGCGGGCACGGATATTTTCGTATCCGACTTTATCCGTTATTTTTGCGGGGTGTTCGTGATTATAGGTCACATCTTCCCCGTCACTATGAAGTTTAAGGGCGGAAAGGGAATTGCTGCGACTTTGGGACTGTTTCTGTTTGCGCTTCCTTGCGAGCAGTGGTGGTACGCGTTTATCGTACTTGCGTTTTTCGTATTTCTTTTTGCGTATATCGGGCTCAGCCAATGGGGAAGTATGGCTTCGCTTATGGGTGTTTCGGGGCTGACTATCTGGCAGGCGGCAATATTCGTTGTAAGATACGAAAGCGAAATTACAAGCCCGTGGGTTATGGTTCTGCTGTTTATTCTGCTGGTTATCAACTTTCTTACTTGGTTCGCGCACCGCAAAAACATCGTTAAACTCGTGGCGGGCGAAGAGCACAGAACGGTCGTCATAAAAACCAAAAAGAAGAATTGAAAAAAGCCCGCCGACGGCGGGCTTTTAAAATATTTATTTTTTCTCGTCAACGTCGTTTTCTTTGGAGGCGATGGTATATTCGATATTCGGGTTAGCCTGCAAAAGGTCGTCGATGAACTGTTCGTACCAGTCTTCTTTTACTACTACGACTATAAAATCCGTTTCGCCGAAGTAGATACTGAGTTTGTTCGTCTTTCGGTCGAGGACGACGCTTTCAATCTTCGAAATATCGTATTTGCTTTTTATTACGCCGAAGCTGGTTTTGAACGTCGTGCCCGAAATCGAGTAATACGAGGAGAGCAATACGCACAAAAGCAACACGAACGTCACCGTCGAAACGAGATACATCAGCGTATATCTCAATATAGGATAGAACGCGTTCGCCGCAGACTCTATGTTTTCCGTGATAACGAAGTAGGTATTCATTGCAAACGCTGCCAAAGCAAGAACCATTCCTGCCCATATGAACGCGGTCATAACCTTGGTAAATCTGTATTTGTAAATTTTCATATAAACTATTATAACCGCCGCAGCGGAAAAAATCAACTCAAATTACAAAGACGTTCCCGATTAGCGGGGAACGTCTTGAAATTTTTTAATTGCCGTTTTCGCCGTTGCCGTCCGCAGGGGGAGCGGGTCTGGGTCTTTTGTGACGGCGCCCGCGTTCGCCGCGGTGCTCGCCGTACCTTGCGGCTTCCTTCGTTTCGGCTTCGGTCTGTTTTTCGGCTGGTCTGCCGTGCTTGTGCCCGAACCTGACCTTGGGCATACCTTTTTTGCAGTTTTTGTCGGGGCATACGTCACCGTCGCCGCAGTTGCTACCGTTTGCGCCGTCGTTTTCGCCGTTGCCGTCGTCGGGCGCTTCCGCTCCGTCGTCTTGTGCGACCAACCTGGTAACGTTGCCTTTCGCGCTTGCACTGCCGTCGCCGTTTTGGTTACAGCCCGCAAATACTGTAAGACTGCTTATCGAAAGTAAGGATACCAATAAAAATAAAGCCTTTTTCATATCCTAAGTATGTTTATAAAAATCTTGCTTATTCATTTGCTTGTAAAAAAATTTTCGGCGTGTTAAAATAAAATCACCTGAACGCAAAGAATTTCTGAGGGTAAAGGCAAAATAAGGCGTACGTAGCGTACGCCCGCCTTGCGTTACCCTCTTCAAGGAGGGTTTTTTTATGTCCGAAAACCGACTCGCGGTAGTCAGTATAATCGTCGAAAACAGGGAGCAGAGCCCCCAAGTCAACGCGCTTTTGTCCGAGTTCGGGGAATTCGTTCTCGGCAGAATGGGAATACCTTACAAAGAAAAGGGGGTTTCCGTCATATGCGTCGCTATCGACGCCCCGACCGAGGTTATAAATAAACTCACGGGCAAGCTGGGTATGCTCGGCGGAGTGACGGCTAAAACCCTTATGCACCGTCAATAATTTTGAGGTAGAAGGTCAAACCTGATACCGAAAGGAGATATTTATGAAAAAATTTTTAACCGCGCTTTTCGGCGTGCTAATCGTCTGCGCGTCGGCGCTTGGGTTCACTGCTTGCGGCAACGGCGGGGGAAGCATACAAGTTTACGTTCCCGACGGTGCGCCCGCGCTTGCGATTGCACAGCTTATGGCGGAAGATATGCAATTCGGCAAAGATGTCGATTACAACGTCGTGGACGCGGACGGTATAACTTCCAACGTAACGTATGACGATATGAGCAAGAACGCAGATTTATGCGTTTTGCCCGTCAACGACGCAAGCAAGCTTTTGGGCAACGGCGCAAAGTACAAAATGCTCGGCGCCGTCACTCACGGCAATCTTTATATCGTTTCCGCAACCGATAAAGCCGTGCTCACGGCGGACAACTTCGCGGAAGAAATTTCAGGTAAAAAATTGGGCGTAGTGCAGATGGCTAAATTCCCCGGCGCTATAACCAAAGTGATTTTAAGCAAATACAGCGTAACCGAAAGCGTTGACTTGCAAGCCGTTCAGCCTACCGAAGTGACAGGCGTCGGGTCGGATTTCGACTATTTCGTTATTCCCGAACCGTCGGCAAGCACGAGGCTGGGCAACGCAAACCTCAGCTTGAAACTTGCGGGCAGTTTACAGGAGCTTTACGGCGGTGCGAACGGTTATCCCCAAGCGGTGCTGGTTGCAAAAAACAGCCTTATTGAGAGCGACCCCGAATTTATTTCCGATTTTATTGCGGCTGTTGCGGCAAGCTCGCAGTGGCTTTTAAAGGACGAGGTCACGTCGGAAACCATTTTAAACGCAATCAGGTCGCATTATCCCGACCCCGAAAACACCGCGCCCGCTTTCAACAACCTTTCAAAGAGCGTAATAGCCAACTGCGCAGTCAATTTCACGGCGGCGGCGGACTGCAAGGCGGAAGTAAAAACCTTTCTCACAAAACTCAAAGCGGTAAACCCCGATTTTGCCGCGGAAGTTGCCGATAATTTCTTCTATACCAATGCTTAAAAAGCTTTTTTCTCAACGCGCAATAAATATAATTTGCTCGGTTGCCGCTCTGGTAATAATGTGGCTTATATGGATAATCGCGTATTACAGCGTCGGTAACAAGCTTATAGTGCCATCTTTCAGCGAAACAATCGTCAGTTTTTGGAACTATCTCGGCGACGGCGCGTTCTGGACGGCGGTAGGCAATTCTCTGCTGCGCACTTTGCTAAGCTTCGTCGTTTCTTTCGTGCTTGCGGCGGCTTTTACCGTTTTCGGCTTGCTCGGCAGTTGGAGCAAGGCGCTGATAAAGCCTATAACGGTGGTTATCCGCACTCTGCCCACTATGGCGGTAATTCTCATAATATTCAAAATGACGAACGGCAACAAAACGCTTTCGCCCGTAATCGTTACCGTGCTTGTGCTGTTCCCTATGATTTACTCGCAGCTGACTGCGGCGGTGGAGGGTATTGACGACGGAGTGCGGCAAATGGCAAGAGTTTACGGCGTAAGCAAGCGCGACAGGCTTTTTAAAATATATCTGCCGCTAGTATCTCCCGCAGTTTTTTCGCAAACGGGCGCGAATATTTCCTTAGGGCTGAAAATTATGATTTCTTCCGAAGTTCTCGTCAATACGGCGCGGGGACTGGGCGGAATGATGCAGGAAAACAGTATGGCGGCGGCGGTGGCGAACCTTGCCGCGCTGACGGTTGCGGCGGTGGTTTTGGGGCTTATTATCGACGTTGCGTTTTCACAGCTAAAAAGAATTAATTCGAAGTGGGTGAAAAATGCTTGAAATAAAGAACCTTACGAAAACTTACGGCGGGTTGACCGTCTACGAAAATTTCAGCCTCGGTTTAGAGGAGGGGGAAGTCACCTGTATCCTCGGCGAAAGCGGATGCGGCAAAACCACGCTTTTGAACTGCATAGCGGGGCTGACCGATTTCAAAGGCGAGATATCGCCCGTGAAATGTGCGTATATTTTCCAGACCCCGCGGCTGGTGCCCAATCTGACCGTAGGCGGAAACCTCAGGCTTATCTGCAAGGATGAAGCGGCGGTGGACGGGATATTGGAAAAGGTGCGGCTTTCGGATAAAAAGAACGCATATCCCGTGGCGCTTTCGGGCGGGCAGGCGCAACGGGTTTCTATCGCACGCGCCTTTCTTTTCGGCGGCGACGTAATCCTTATGGACGAGCCGTTTTCCTCGCTCGATTTGAAGCTTAAATTCGAAATTACAGAACTTTTTAAAACTATGCGCGAGGAGTACGGGCGCACGGCGCTGTTTGTTACTCACGATGCGGACGAGGCTGTCTCGCTTGCCGACAGGGTAATCGTAATAAGCGACGGCAGGGTCGTTTTCGACGCGCACTGCGACGGCGATAAGGACGAGCTTCGAAAGCGGCTGATTGCCGCGTTAATCGCTTGACAAGCTATAAGCTTGAATTTTATAATACCTCAAAAAGGGAGTTTTTTATGAAGAAATTTTTTAAGGAATTTAAGGAATTTATCACCCGCGGCAACGTTCTTGATATGGCTGTCGGCGTAATCGTCGGCGGCGCGTTTACGGCGATTATCACCGCGTTGACCGGTCAGATTTTGCAACCGCTTATCAACTGGTTGCTTGCGGGCACGGGCGCGGGGCTCGAAGCCGCCGTAACTATTTTAAAGCCCGCTTACGTCGAGGGAACGGACGTAATAGATTTGGCGAATTCCATTTATATCAACTGGGGTGCGTTTATAACGGCGGTTATAAACTTCATTCTCGTCGCGCTGATACTTTTCTGCATAGTCAAGGCTATAAATTCCGTCCGCGCAGGCGGTAAAAAGCTTGCGGATAAGCAGAAAAAAGCTATTGAAAAGAAGCTTAAAAAAGGCGAGATTTCCGAAGAAGAAGCGGCAAAGGCTTTGGCGGAAGCCGAAGGGGTCGCAGAGCCCGCGCCTGCCGAGCCCGTTCCCGCCGAACTTGCGAAACCCACTACGGAAGAACTGCTTGCGGAAATCCGCGACCTGTTAAAGGCGCAAAAATCCAACGATTAAAATTACGGCGCCCGCTCTACGGCGGGCGCTTTTCTGTTTGTCAAGTGTTTAAAAAGGTCAAAAGCAAAATTTTACATAATATTTTACAAAAAACTTCTTTCAAACATTTTTATTTTGTCAATATGTTGTGCTATAATTTAGATGAAAATATAAAATATAGTGTCAGCGTACTACTATGAACGACATTCCGGACGTGAAAGCGAGGTAGAAAAAGTAGACGTTCAGAACGGCGACGACGGGCATTAAAATCATAAGCAGTATGTTTTTCAGCCTGTACCGCATTATGAACATACTTACGTAAATCGCCAGCGCGCCGCCGAGTATCGCGGCAAGAATAATTTTTCCGTCGCCCGTAGGCTTTTCGGGGTTGTCGCCGCACTCGTTCCGCTGTGCGAGTATCAGCATAACGGCGTAAAAATTTACGGCGAATATATATACGGACAAAATTATATATAGAAGTACCATACGTTTAGTATGTTGCGAATTTATAATATTTTACATATCAGAGGTATCCTTTGTCAAAAATCGCAATTTTAATGGGCAGTAAATCCGACTTCAACGTGGTAAAACCCGCCGTTTCGGTCATAAAAAGCTTCGGCGTGGAAGTTGAAGTCCGCGTTATCTCCGCGCACCGCACTCCCGAAGAAGCGCACGAATTTTCCCTCGGCGCCGAAAAGAACGGGATAGAGGTGATAATCTGCGCGGCGGGCAAGGCGGCGCACCTCGGCGGTGTTATAGCCGCAAACACGACTCTGCCCGTAATAGGGCTACCCGTAAAAACCGATATGATGGGCGGGCTTGACAGTTTGCTTTCGATAGTCCAGATGCCGTCGGGCATACCTGTTGCTACGGTCGGTGTGAACGCTGGCGAAAACGCGGGGCTGCTTGCCTTGCAGATTTTGAGTATAAAATATCCCGAAATCGCCACGAAACTTAAAGACTACAAAGTCAAAATGAAAGAAAAAATCAATTCCGACGACGCCGCACTGCAATCAGAGTTGGCGGGTAATTAAGCATATAACCGCAATTAAGTTGCGGTTATTTATATTGTTTTTAAAATTTTTATATATTTTTAAGGAGAAATTCTTATGGAAAAAGTTAAGCAGCTGTACGAAGGCAAGGCGAAAAAAGTTTACGCCACCGAGAACCCCGAACTTGTAATCGTTTCATACAAAGACGACGCGACGGCGTTCAACGGGCTTAAAAAAGGTACCATTGCTGGCAAAGGCGTCATCAACAACAGAATGAGTAACCTGATGATGGCTATGCTCGAGAAAAAGGGTATCCCCACGCACTTCGTCGAGCAGATTGACGACAGAAATACCGTCGTTAAAAAGGTCGAAATAGTTCCCCTCGAAGTTATTATAAGAAACGTTGCTGCGGGCAGTTTTTCCAAGAGATACGGCGTTCCCGAAGGCACGAAGTTCGCTGAACCCACGATAGAATTTTCCTATAAAAACGACGATTTGGGCGACCCCTTAATCAACGACTATCACGCGCTTGCGTTGAAGCTTGCAACAAAAGACGAGATTGAAACCATTAAAAAAATGGCTTTCGCCGTCAACGAAGAGATGAAGAAGTTCTTCAAGGAACTGAATATCGACCTTATCGACTTCAAGCTCGAATTCGGAAGATTTAAAGGTGAAATCGT
Organism: uncultured Christensenella sp.; assembly: GCA_910579585.1. Taxonomy (GTDB): domain Bacteria; phylum Bacillota; class Clostridia; order Christensenellales; family Borkfalkiaceae; genus Coproplasma. The sequence goes on along the minus strand of CAJTVA010000002.1, from coordinate 30,709 downwards.
TCTCGCCGACGAAATTTCCCCCGATACCTGCCGTTTCTGGGAAGCGGGTAGCTGGGATACAACAAAGCACGTCAGCCTCGACAAAGACAGGTTCCGCCGCGATTTGGGCGGGGTAGAGGACGCTTACGCGGAGATTTTCAAGCGTATTACGGAGAATAATTAATGGGTGGATTTTTCGGCTCTGTAAGAAAGAGCAGCGCGATATTCGACGTCTTTATCGGTGCCGATTATCACAGCCACCTCGGCACGAAGCGTGGCGGTATGGCGGCTTACGACCCCGAAGTGGGTTTACAGCGCGAAATACATAATATCGAGAATGCGCCGTTCAGAACCAAGTTCGAGCGCGTCTTAAAAGAGATGAAAGGCAACGCCGCGATAGGCTGTATAAGCGACACCGACCCTCAGCCGCTTTTGACTGTGTCAAGGCTGGGCACTTACGCTATTTGCACGATAGGTATAATCAATAACGCGGCGGAGCTGGTGCAAAAAATACTTGCGGCGGGCGGCGGTTACTTCGACGCTATGACGGGCGGCAGGGTAAACGCAAACGAGCTTGTCGCCGCTCTTATAAACAGCAAGGACAGTTACGTAGACGGCATACGCTACGCGCAGGAGCAAATCGACGGCACCGCGTCCATACTGCTTTTGACGGACAAAGGCACGCTTATTGCCGCAAGGGATAAGGTTGGCAGGTTGCCCGTGCTTCTCGGTAAGCGTGAGGACGGTTACTGCGTATCTTTTGAAAGTTTCGCGTACAAAAAACTCGGCTATGAGGATGAGCGCGAGCTCGGTCCCGGCGAAATCGTCGAGGTTTCGGCGGACGGCGTGACTCAGCTTGCTCCCGCAGGCAAGAAAATGCGTATCTGCGCGTTCCTTTGGTCGTATTACGGCTATCCGACGTCGAGTTACGAGGGTGTGAACGTCGAGATTATGCGCTGTAAAAACGGAGAAATTTTCGCAAAGAACGACGCAAAGACGCACGATTTACACGATATAGATTACGTCGGCGGGGTTCCCGATTCGGGCACTCCGCACGCAATAGGTTACGCGAACGCTTGCAAAGTTCCGTTTGCGCGCCCTTACATAAAATACACGCCGACCTGGTCGAGAAGCTTTATGCCCGTCAACCAGTCGGAGCGGAATAAAGTCGCAAAAATGAAGCTTATACCCGTGCACGAACTTATTTCTGGCAAGAAGCTTCTTTTGGTGGACGACAGTATCGTCCGCGGCACTCAGCTTAAGGAAACGGTAGATTTTCTCTATTCCCACGGCGCAAAGGCGGTGCATATGCGTTCTGCCTGCCCGCCCATAATGTACGGTTGCAAATATCTCAATTTCTCCCGCTCGTCGGGCGATATGGATTTGATTACCCGCCGCACTATGATGGAGCTAGAGGGCGAGGATAGCGTAAAGCATATGGAAGAATACTCAAGCTCCGAAACCGAGCGCGGCAAGGCTATGCGCAAGGCGATTTGCGATAAATTCCAGTTCGAATCGCTTGAATTCCAGTCTTTGGAAGGGCTTATAGAAGCTATCGGCTTAGAGCCGTGCAAGCTTTGTACCTATTGTTGGACGGGTAAGGAATAAAGATAATATGGAAGAAAAACACGAAGAGTGCGGAGTGTTCGGCGTTTACTCGCAGGAAACCCGTAACGTGGCGCATACCGTATATTACGGACTGTACGCTCTGCAACACAGGGGGCAGGAGTCGAGCGGTATAGCCGTTTCTTACGCAGATAAAATATCTTACTATAAAGGAATGGGGCTCGTTGCCGACGTATTTGCGGACGGAATGCTCGATAAGCTTCCCGAGGGTGATATTGCTATAGGTCACGTCCGTTATTCCACGACTGGCGCAAGCCAGCTTCTTAACGCGCAACCCGTGGTATTTACGGGCAAGTGCGGTAAAATCGCTGTTGCGCATAACGGAAACCTGACCAACACCAAACAGCTACGCGACGAAATGCTTGCAAAAAACGCAGTGTTTCAGACGTCTATAGACAGCGAAGTTATCGCCGTATTTATAAACAGTCTGTCGGGCGGGGATATTTTAACGGGCGTAAAGCGCGCCTGCCCTAAATTCAAGGGCTCGTACGCGCTTGTTATAATGACGACCGACAAGCTTATTGCCGTGCGCGACCCGTACGGCATAAGGCCGCTGTGTATAGGCACGATAGACAACGACGTTATCGTTGCAAGCGAAACCTGCGCCTTAGACGCGGTCGGCGCGAATTTTCTGCGCGACGTGAAGCCCGGTGAAATCGTCGTTATCGACAGCGAGGGTATGCGTTCGTTTATGATGGACGGCGTGCCCGAAAAGAGCAGTATGTGCATATTCGAGTACGTCTATTTCGCGCGGCACGACTCGGTGCTAGACGGGTACAGCGTTTACGAAGCGCGGCGGGAAGCGGGCAGGTTGCTTGCGCGCAACTATCCCGTTGAAGCCGACATCGTTGCGGGCGTGCCCGATTCGGGCAACGTGGCGGCGCGCGGGTATTCGGAAGAGAGCGGCTTGCCGTTCGTCGAGGCGCTTGCGCGGAACAGGTATGTTGGCAGAACCTTTATTCAGCCCGACCAAAGTCAGCGCGAAAACAGTTTAAGCGTCAAAATGAACGCGCTCCGCGGAAACGTGCGCGGGAAAAGGGTTGTGCTTATTGACGATAGTATCGTTCGCGGCACGACTATGCGTAAGATAATTAAGATGCTTCGCGACGCGGGTGCGACCGAAGTGCATATAAGAATATGTTCGCCGATAATCAAGCACCCGTGCCATCTCGGCATAGATATACAGACGTATTCCCAGCTTATCGGCGCGTACAAGGACGAGGAGCAAATCTGCGAAAGCCTCGGCGCGGACAGCGTGCGGTATCTGACAATCGACCTGCTTCTGGCGACTTGTTCAGGCGCGAAGACGGGCTTCTGTCTGGGCTGTTTCAACGGCGAATATCCGTATTCTATGCATGATTACGAAGCAGATAAACTTAAATTAGAATAAAAGAAACGTTTGCGCGACGGCAAACCAAACATAAAAAACAAGGAGTAATTATATGGCTATTTCTTACAAAGACAGCGGCGTGGACGTCGAAAGGGGCTACGAAGCCGTTAAACTTATGAAAAAGCACGTCAAATCGACCTATACCGAGGGCGTTTTGGGTGATATCGGCTCTTTCGGCGGATTTTTCAAGATGCCGAAAAACGTCAAACACCCCGTTCTTGTGGCGGGTACGGACGGCGTTGGCACAAAGCTGAAATACGCGATTATTGCCGACAGGCACGATACTATTGGTATCGACGCGGTTGCTATGTGCGTTAACGACATAGTTTGTCAGGGCGCGAAGCCGTTGTTCTTTTTGGACTATTTCGCAACAGGCGCGTTAAGCCCCGAAAAGGTGGCGACGGTCGTTTCCGGCGTTGCGAAAGGTTGCCGACAAGCGGGCGCGGCGCTAATCGGCGGCGAAACCGCGGAAATGCCCGGCTTCTATCCCGACGGCGATTACGACATCGCGGGCTTTGCTGTCGGCGTCGTTGACAAGAAAAAGATTATTAACGGCAGTGCTATAAAGAAAGGCGACGTGCTTATCGGCTTGAAATCGAGCGGAATTCACTCCAACGGTTACTCGCTTGCAAGAAAGCTTTGGGGCGAGGACCTCGATAAGCTCAGAAATTACGACGAAGAGCTTGGTGCGTGCCCTATCGAAGTGCTTTTGACTCCCACAAAAATTTACGTCAACAGTATTCTTCAGCTTATAGAAAACGTAAAGGTTAAGGGTATTGCGCACATTACGGGCGGCGGATTTATCGAAAATATTCCCCGCATTTTCCCCGACGGTATAGGCTGTGAAATCGATACCAAGGCTTACGACGTGCCCAAAGTATTCAAGGTTATGCAGCAGCGCGCCGAACTTACGGACGAAGAGATGTACAACACGTTCAATATGGGTATAGGTATGGTCGTTTGCGTTGCCGAAGAGGACGTTACGAAAACTATCGCCCAGCTTGAAAAGACGGGCGAGGACTGTGTAGTTATCGGTAAGACCGTCAGGGGTAGCGGAGTCAGCCTTAAATGAAAAAAATAGCCGTATTTGCTTCGGGCGGGGGGACCGATTTTCAGTCGGTAATCGACGCGAACGAAGAGGAAAAGTTCTGTGAAATTGCCCTTTTGATAGCTTCGAAAGACGGTATAGGCGCAATAGACAGGGCGAAAAAACACAATATCCCTGCGCACGTCTTTTCTAAAACGGACTTCCCCGACGTCGATAAACTGTACGAAGAATTGACCTATCTTCTGAATATGAACAGGGTTGATTATATTGTGCTTGCGGGCTGGCTTAAAATCATACCCGAAAGCTTTATAAAGACGTTCGAGGACAGAATAATCAATATTCACCCGTCGCTTATACCCGCTTTTTGCGGTGCGGGCTATTACGGGCTGAAAGTTCACAAGGCGGCTATCGACTACGGCGCCAAGGTTTCGGGTTGCACCGTTCATTTCGTGAACGAAATCCCCGACGGCGGCGCAATAATCGCGCAGAGGGCAGTTGAGGTTCTGGACGACGACACGCCAGAAACTCTGCAACTGCGCATTCTTAAAGAAGAACACGAGCTTCTGCCGTACTGCGTTAAGAAGCTGTGTCAGGGCAAAATCGTAAAAGATAACGGGAAAGTAAACGTATTAAACTAAGGAGAGCGATTTATGGAAATGAAGAAAAGGGCGCTTGTCAGCGTATCCGACAAGGCGGGGGTTGTAGACTTCTGTAAGGGGTTAGTAGAGTGTGGCTTCGAAATAATTTCGACTGGCGGCACGGCGAAAGCGTTAAAGGACGCAGGTTTAAAGGTTATAGGAATTTCGGACATCACGGGCTTCCCCGAGTGCCTTGACGGCAGGGTAAAAACTCTTCACCCCAACGTTCACGCGGGACTTTTGGCTATGCGCTCGAACCCCGAGCATATGGCACAGCTAGAAAAGCTGAACATAAACACCATAGACGTTGTCTGCGTAAACCTGTATCCTTTCAAGGCGACCCTTCAAAAGGGTGCGGATTTCGCCGAATGCGTCGAAAACATCGACATCGGCGGGCCCACAATGATAAGGGCGGCGGCGAAGAATTATCAGGACGTTGCCGTAATAGTCGACCCCAAGGATTACGCAAAGGTGCTTTCCGAGCTTAAATGCGGCGGAGTGACGCTTGAAACGAAGAAGTATCTTCAATACAAGGTGTTTGCGCACACCGCGGTTTACGACAGTCTTATTTCCAACTATCTTGCTTCCCAGCTGAATATAACTTTCCCCGACGAGGTTACTTTCGCTTACGAAAAAGCGCAGGATATGCGCTATGGCGAAAACCCCCAGCAGCAAGCTGTTTTCTATAACGAACAGTTTATCCGCAAAGGCTCTCTGTCAAGCGCGAAACAGCTTTGGGGCAAGGAGCTTTCGTATAACAATGTGAACGACGCGAACGGCGCTTTGGAGCTTTTGAAAGAGTTCGGCGCTACTCCTGCGGTAGTTGCCTGCAAGCACGCAAACCCCTGTGGCGTCGGTACGGGTAAGTCCGTGCACGAAGCTTATTTGAGGGCTTACGAAAGCGACCCTGTGTCGGTTTTCGGCGGTATACTTGCAATAAACGGCGAGGTTGATAAGGACACCGCAACCGAGATAAACAAAATCTTTATTGAAATAGTTATGGCGCCCTCGTATTCGGACGCGGCGCTTGAAATTTTAAAGCAGAAGAAAAATATCCGTCTTTTGCAAATCGACGACATTGCCGCGCGGCGCGAAGACACGGCTTTCGATATGAAGAAAGTCTACGGCGGACTTCTCGTTCAGCAGTATGACGAAAGCTTGATTCACGGCGAGGATACAAGCCTTTTCAAGAAAAAAGCCGAAGTCGAAGTCAGTACATTGCCCAGCGGCAAAGAAAAGACGGTTTACGGGCTCGGCGTAGTTACCGACCGTGCGCCCACCAAAGACGAAATAGAGGCAATGCTGTTTGCGTGGAAGGTCGTTAAGCACACCAAGTCCAACGCGATAGTTATCGGCAAAAAGGGCAGGACAACGGGCATAGGAATGGGTCAGACTAACCGCATCTGGGCGGCGCAACAGGCAATCGCCCACGCAGGTAAAGAAGCGAAAGGCTCGGTTATGGCTTCCGACGCGTTCTTCCCCTTCCCCGACTGTGTCGAAGAGTGTGTAAAGGCGGGCGTAACCGCAATTATCCAGCCGGGCGGCTCTATTCAGGACAAGGCTTCCGTAGAGGCTTGCAACGCTGCGGGTATTGCTATGGTATTCGTAGGCGACAGGCATTTTAAACACTAAAAGCATATAAACGGTAATTTGCGCTTTAACAAGATATATACTTAAAAGGAAACACTTATGAACGTACTCGTGATAGGTAACGGCGGAAGAGAACACGCTATTCTGCTCGCCCTAAAAAAGAGCAAGAAAGTCGGAAAACTTTATTGTATGAAAGGCAACGCGGGCACTGCGGAAATCGCGGAAAACGTTGACGTTGATTATATGAACGTTGAAGCGGTGAAGAAGTACGCCGCCGAACACCCCGAAATCGACTACTACGTTGTCGCCCCCGACGACCCTTTGGCAATAGGGCTTGTAGACGAGCTCGAGGGAATGGGCAAGCGCTGTTTCGGACCGAGGAAGAACGCCGCGATAATCGAAGCAAGCAAGGCTTTTTCAAAAAACCTTATGCAAAAATACAATATCCCAACCGCCGAAGCCAAGACTTTTAACGACTATGAAAAGGCTTTGGAATACGTTCGTTTAAAAGGCGCGCCGATAGTTTTGAAAGCCGACGGTCTTGCGCTCGGTAAGGGCGTACTTGTGTGTGAGGACTTAAAGCACGCCGAAGAGGGATTGAAAGAGATTATGCTTGATAAATCTTTCGGTTCTGCGGGCAACGTTATAGTTATCGAAGAGTGCTTAAAGGGATTGAAGTATACCCCCGGCGAAGAGGTTTCCGTTCTCGCGTTCACGGATGGTAAGACCATAGTGCCTATGATAACCGCGTGCGACCATAAGCGCGCAAACGACAAAGACAAGGGCTTGAATACGGGCGGTATGGGCACGTTTTCACCCTGCCCGTTCTGGACGAAAGAGCTCGAAAAAGAAGTTCTAGAAACGATAATGATACCCACGATGAACGCTATGAACGCAGAGGGCAGGACGTTTAAGGGCTGTCTTTACTTCGGGCTTATGCGTACAGACAAAGGAATGAAAGTGGTAGAGTACAACTCACGCTTCGGCGACCCCGAAACGCAGGTCGTACTGCCGATGTTAAAGACCGACTTAATGGAGATTTTCGAGGCGGTCACTGACGAACGGCTTTCGGATATAAAAATCGAGTGGGAGGACGGCGCATGCGTTTGCGTCGTGCTTGCAAGCGGCGGGTATCCTTTAAGTTACGCTAAGGGCAAGGAAATTACGATAGGCGATATAGGCGAGACGCAGATTATCCACGCAGGCACGGTAAGAAGGGACGGCAAACTTTTAACAAGCGGCGGCAGGGTTTTGGGCGTCGTTGCAAAGGGCAAGAGCGTTGACGACGCGCGCAAAAAAGCGTACAAGGCAGTCGAAAATATCGAGTTCGAAAACAAACATTACCGCACCGACATAGGTATTAAATACAGACAGGGTTAATCTAAAACGTATATAAGCGGCGCGATACGGCGTTGCACTGCGTGCCGCCTTGCTAATTTACTACAAGTAAACTCGTTGCGGTCGGTACCAGTGCGCGTTGTCTTGTTTCTATGCGTTTTATACGTCTTTGCAGTAGTTTGAACGTGGGTGGAATTTTAATAGCCCCCCATATATGCTTAAAATAACGCACTTTTTACATAAAAAAAGGTTAAAATATGATTTACAGAATTTTCGTTGAAAAGAAGGACAATTTACAGGCTGAAAAAGTAAAGGAAGATATTAAAAATCTTCTCAAAATAGACGTTAAAAACGTCCGTAAGCTTTTGAGGTACGACGTCGAGGGACTGACGGAGGAAGAGTTCAAAGCCGCAGTTCCGTGCGTGTTTTCAGAACCTCCCGTTGACGATGTATATTATGAAAACGTAGCTTTCGGCAAGACCGACAAGGTATTTGCTATAGCGTACCTCACGGGTCAGTACGACCAGCGCGCTGACAGCGCGGCGCAGTGCGTTCAGCTTCTTACCCAAAAGGAGCGTCCGCTTATAAAGTGCGCGCAGGTGTACGCTATTTCGGGCGTCAACGACAGCCAGCTTGAAAGAATAAAAAACCACCTTATTAACCCCGTCGAGAGCGAAGAGGTCACGCTTTTAAAGCCCGAAACGCTTCTTTCCGCGCCCGTTGCCGCGGACGACGTCAAAGAGGTGGCGGATTTTATAGGCTTTTCCGACGAAAAGATAAAGGAATATCACGGCTTAATGGGGCTTGCGATGTCGGTTGAAGATTTAATCTTCGTCCGCGACTATTTCATAAAGGAAAAAAGAAACCCCACGGAAACCGAAATCAAGGTTATCGACACATATTGGTCGGACCATTGCCGCCACACGACTTTTGCAACCGAGATAAAAAATATCGAAATAAACAGCGATAACACTCACGTTCAAAAGGCGCTTGAACTTTACCGCGGGCTTTTTAACGAGCTTTACAAGGGCAGAACCGATAAGTACCCCTGCCTTATGGACGTTGCTACAATCGCCGTTAAAAAGCTGAAAAAAGAGGGCAAGCTTTCCAACCTTGACGAGTCGGACGAGATAAACGCGTGCTCGATAAAAATCGACGCGACGCTTGACGGCAAGCCCGAAAAATATACCGTAATGTTCAAGAACGAAACCCACAACCACCCGACCGAGATTGAACCGTTCGGCGGCGCGGCAACGTGCCTTGGCGGCGCTATACGCGACCCGCTTTCGGGCAGAACCTACGTCTTGCAGTCAATGCGCATAACGGGCTGTTCCGACCCGACCGAACCTATTGATAAGACATTAAACGGCAAACTGCCTCAGAGGGTTATCACCAAAACTGCGGCGGCGGGCTTTTCGTCCTACGGTAACCAGATAGGTCTTGCGACGGGTCAGGTCGACGAGGTTTACCACCCCGGATACAAGGCGAAAAGGCTTGAAACGGGCTTCGTCGTCGGCGGCGCTAAATCGGATATGATTTATCGCGCAAAGCCCGCTAAGGGGGACGTAATTCTTCTTTTGGGCGGGGAAACCGGACGCGACGGCTGCGGTGGCGCGACGGGCTCTTCTAAGGCGCACGATAAAAAGTCGGTGCAGACCTGCGGCGCGGAAGTCCAGAAAGGTAACGCGCTTACCGAAAGGAAGCTTCAAAGGCTTTTCCTCAATGGCAAAGCCACTAAAATGATTAAAAAATGCAACGACTTCGGCGCGGGCGGCGTTTCGGTCGCAATCGGCGAGCTTGCCGACGGGCTTATTATCGAGCTTGACAAAGTTCCTAAAAAGTACGAGGGGCTTTCGGGCACAGAGCTTGCCATTTCCGAATCACAGGAGAGAATGGCGGTAGTGGTCGAGGCAAAAGACGCGGCGGAGTTTACAAAGCTTGCCGCGGAAGAGAACCTTACAGCGACGATAGTTGCAACAGTGACCGACGACAGAAGAATGAAAATGTACCACCGCGGCAAAGCGATAGTGGACATTTCGCGTGATTTCCTCGATACGAACGGCGTTAAACAAGTCACAGACGCGGAAATTAACGAAAAAGTTACCGACTTTTTTGCAGAACCCGAAAAATCGCCGTTCAAAGATAAACTGATTTCCATTTTGTCACAGCTCAACGTTTGCTCCAAAAAGGGGCTTTCGGAAACTTTCGACAGCACAATCGGCGCCAAATCCGTTTATATGCCTTTCGGCGGTAAGTATCAGCTTACGCCCGTTACCGCAATGGCGGCTAAGCTTATGGGCGGCGAAACGGACGATTGCACCGTATCCGCATACGGTTACAACCCCGAACTCATGTCGTCGTCACCGTTCACGGGCGCGATATATTCAATCGTCGCTTCGGTATCAAAGATAGTTGCAAGCGGCGCAAAGGAAGAGGATATCCGCCTTTCCTTGCAGGAATTCTTTATGCGGCTAAGGGACGACAAAAAGCGTTGGGGCGTACCCCTTGCGGCGCTGTTGGGTGCTTTATATGCGCAAATTAACTTAGGGCTGGGCGCAATCGGCGGCAAGGACAGTATGAGCGGCACTTTCGAGAATATCGACGTTCCCCCGACCTTGATTTCTTTCGCGCTTGCACCCGCAAAAGCGTCGGCGCTTATAACTAACGTTTTGACCCGCACGGGCGAAAAACTTTATCTTCTTCCCGTGCCTAAGGACGAGAATTTTATTCCCGATTTTGAAGCTCTTAAAAACCTGTATAACCGCGTTAATTCAAGCATATGCGGGGGGCAATTGCATTTTGCGACCGTTGTTGAAAAGGGCGGCGCGGCAGCCGCAGTCGCAAAATCTTGCTTCGGTAACGGGCTGGGCTTCAAATTCTATTGCAGTTTTGAAGAAGCTTTCAAAGAGGGCTACGGCGATATCATAGTTTCCGTAAGCGACGAAAAAGTTCTTGACGGACTTAACTTCGTTTACCTCGGCGAAACGACCGAAAAAGATTTTATTTTCGGCAAAGAAAAGGTGAAGAGCGCGGACGCGTTGAAAGCTTATACTTCCAAGCTTGACGGGGTATTCCCTACGACGGCGAAAGCGGAGGGTAAAGTTCCAGACTGCGACTATACCGCAGGCGGAAAGTATACGAATATTGCCACTAAAACGGCTAAGCCGCGCGTGTTCATACCCGCATTCCCCGGCACAAACTGTGAGCTGGATACTGCCCGCGCGTTTAATCTTGCCGGCGCGGAGACCGAAATTCTGGTTATAAAGAACCGCACTGCGGCTGATATCGAGGATAGCGTTCAGGCTATTATCAAAGCTATTGACAGGTCGAATATAATCGCTTTCCCCGGCGGATTCTCGGGCGGCGACGAACCCGACGGTTCGGGCAAATTTATTGCAACTACGTTTAAAAACCCTGCGATTTCAGAGCGGATAATGGAACTTTTGAATAACCGCGACGGGCTTGTCTTGGGCATTTGCAACGGCTTCCAGGCGCTTATAAAGCTCGGGCTTGTGCCTTACGGCAAGGTCAGTCCGCTTACGGCGAACTCGCCTACGCTCACGTTCAACAACATTTCCCGCCACGTTTCGACAATGTGTAATATCCGCGTTGCGTCGAATTTGAGCCCTTGGCTTTCGGGTTGTAAGGTTGGGGAGGTGTATTCCGTGCCCGTTTCCCACGGCGAGGGCAAAATCGTAGCCCCCGTAAAGGAACTTGAACTTATGAAAAAGAACGGTCAGATTGCTACGCAGTACGTTGACCTTTCGGGCAAAACTACTATGCAAAGCCCGTACAACCCCAACGGCAGTATGTGGGCGATTGAGGGTATAACCTCACCCGACGGCAGAGTATTCGGTAAAATGGGGCACAGCGAAAGAAAGGGCGAAAACCTGTACAAGAACTTTGACGGCAATTTCGATATGAAAATTTTCGAAAGCGGCGTAAAATATTTCAAATAAAAGATAAGGAAGAAAATTATGAGATGCTTATTTTGCGGATGCGAGGACAGTAAGGTTATAGACAGCCGTTCCGCCGACGAGGGCAGGACGATAAGGCGGCGCAGGGAGTGCACTAACTGCGGCAAGCGTTATACGACCTATGAAACGATAGAAGATACACCCGTTCTCGTTGTGAAAACAAGCGGGCTTCGTCAGGCGTTTGACTCAGGCAAGATAAAAAACGGTATCATAAAAGCGTGCGAAAAACGACCCGTATCCCTGACGACGATTGACGAGATGGTATCCGCCGTAACCAAGAAAGTTTACAATTCCATGGAGCAGGAAATTTCCTCTAAACAGATTGGAGAAATGGTTATGGAAGAGCTGAAAAAAGTGGACGAAGTTGCGTACGTAAGGTATGCAAGCGTGTACCGTTCGTTCAAGGATATACCCAGTTTTATGGACGAATTACAGAAGCTTATCGACAGCAAAAAATTATAAAAAATCGCGTTAGTTGCCGCATATTACGGGGGCAATTTAAAATTATGACCAAAAAAATCAATATCGGCGGAGTTCTCGTCGGCGGCGGGGAGAGCGTTAAAATCCAGTCGATGTGCACGACGAAAACTTCCGATGCGGAAAAGACGGTTTCGCAGATTGCCGAGCTTGAAAAAGCGGGGTGCGAAATTATCAGGGTTTCCGTTCTCGACGAAGAGGACGCACGCGCCGTCAAAGAGATTAAAAACAAGATAAATATTCCGCTTGTTGCGGATATACATTTTTCGTCGCGCCTTGCGGTGCTTGCGATTGAAAACGGAGTGGACAAAGTCCGCATAAACCCAGGCAATATCGGCGGCGAAAGGGAAATAAAGACGGTTGCGGACTGTATAAAAGCGCATAAAATTCCCGTGCGCGTAGGTGCGAATACAGGCAGCGTCGAAAAGGAATTTCTTTTAAAATACGGCAAAAATGAAAATTCGCTTGTCGAAAGCGCTTTAAAGAGCGTTGCCGCGCTCGAAAAATACGGAATCGGGGATATAGTTATTTCCGTCAAAGCTTCGTCGGTTCCGCTTACGGTACGGGCATACAGGCTGCTTGCTTCGCGTACTGAGTATCCTTTGCATATCGGCGTGACAGAGGCGGGTACCGAGGAGATGGCGGTTGTAAAATCAAGCGCCGCTCTCGGCGCGCTTTTAATAGACGGCATAGGGGATACGCTACGCGTATCGATAACCGACGACCCCGTCAAAGAGGTTATTGCCGCAAGGCGGCTTCTTCGCGCAGTGGGGCTGGACGAAAATTTTACCGACGTCATTTCCTGCCCGACCTGCGGCAGGTGTATGTGGAACTCTATGGCGCTGGCAAAGAGAGTTTCCGCGTTCGTCGAAAACAGCCGTAAGAAGCTTAAAATCGCGGTTATGGGCTGTGTGGTAAACGGGCCCGGCGAAGCCAAGGACTGTGATTTGGGTATTGCGGGCGCAAAAGATTATTGCGTTATATTCAAAAACGGAGAGATAGAGAGAAAAGTCGCGGCGGAACGCGCAGAGGAAGAGTTTTTCAAGGAGATAAACGCACTTTTAAATGAGCGGTAAAATTTTGGAAGAAATACGCGCGGTGAGTAAAAACTTAAACCGCGCTATAATTCGCGGGATTACGCTGGAACGGGCGGAGAAGCGGGTTACGGTGGCTATAGTCACGGACGAAGCTTTCACCCCCGCAGACGAGCGAGGCGCGCTTGCGGTTATAAAAAAATACGTACCCGACTTTTTCGGCGCGGAAGTTGAAATAAGCAAGCTTACCCCCGACGAAGAAATGGTTGAGCGCAAAATAAAAGAAGCCGTCGGCGTATTTTCAAAGGCTTTGTATGCAACCCTCGGCGAGGGCGATATAAAAGTGAATAAAACCGAAAACGGCTTTAATTACACAATCTATGCGGCGCCGTCTATCGCGCCCGCTAACCTGACTGACAGGGTGACGGAATATCTCCGTTCGCGTTTTTGCGGCAGTTTTTCGGGTGAGTGCAGGGCTTCGGACAAGAACCTCGAGGATTTGGAAGTCGAAGAGCGGCAGGATGAAATCGAGTTCGAAATGCCCGTGCGCACTTTCCAAATAGAGGACTTCGAAATTTTAGAAGGCGAAAAAATCAGGACGACCGCGGTGTATATAAGCGATTTGAACCTTGTCAGCGACGAAGTTATTTTGTGTGGGAAAATCGAGGATATAAGGGAACGTACTTACGCCAACAAAAAGGGCGTAGAGAAAACTTATTTCAGCTTCGTGTTGTCGGATACGACGGCGCGGGCGCACATAACTTACTTCCCTCGGCTAAAAACAATAGAGAAAATCAAACAGTTGAAAGTCGGCGACAGCATAGTCACGACCGGTTTAAACGAAGCTTTCAACGGTAATCTGCGCTATACCGCAAAGACGATAGATTTCGGAAAAACTCCCGACGGCTTCGTGCCCGAAAAGCGGGTTTCAAAGCCTGTGCCCAGATATTATAAGACTGTTACTCCGCAACCTTTCACCGATTTTGAGCAGACTTATCTTTTCAAGGAAAGGACGGTGCCCGAGTGCCTTAAAGGTCATTCGTTCGTGGTGTTCGATCTCGAAACTACGGGGCTGAATTCGTCACCCGTGTCGGGCAATATGGACAAGATTATCGAAATCGGCGCGTACAAGATAGAAGAGGGGGAGATAACCGAGTGTTTTTCTACGTTCGTCAACCCCGAAAGGAAGCTGTCGGAAGAAATAATCAACCTCACCGGTATAACCGAAGAAATGGTTGCGGACGCGCCCAGAACCGAGGACGTTATGCCCGATTTCTATAAATTCTGTTACGGCTCGGTACTTGTCGGACACAACATTGCGGGGTTTGACTTTAAATTCGTCGACCATTATTGCGCTAATCAGGGCTATATTTTAGAGAGGAAGATTATCGATACTATACCTCTCTCGCAAGAGCTTTTGTTTCTTTCAAACTACAAGTTGAACACCGTTGCCGATAAGTTCGGCGTAACCTTCAACCACCACCGCGCGACGGACGACGCTTTGGCAACCGCAAAGATTTTTATAGAACTAATACGTTTGAAAAAGTCTTTACCGAATTATTGATAAAATCAAAGCGGTCACGGAATTTTTGTTCGCAGAACAGAACTGAAAATTTGTGAATTAAATCGCTTGCTTTTTCAAGGCAGATGTGCTAGAATTTATTTAACCTTAATCGTAGATTATGATTGAGTGCCTTGACTGAGGCACTCATTAATTATTTATTGGTATAATTATGCAGGTAAAACCTATCAAAGAAATAACCGATTTTCTAAACGGAATCGCCGAGCCTATGGGCGTAGAAATAGTCGACGTGGAGTGGGACGACAAAGCGGCGGCGCTTACTGTGTATATCGAAACCGAAGCGGGGGTTGACCTTGACACTTGCGAGAAGTTCCATAACGCGATTATGGAGCCTATCGACAGCCTGGACCCGACTTACGACAAGCCGTATACGCTCAATGTTTCCAGCCCCGGGCTAGACAGACCTTTCAAGACGAAAAGGGACTTCGAAAGAAATCTTTTAAAGGAAGTGGAGATAAAGCTCTTCGCTCCGTTAAAGGGTAAAAAGTATCTCGAAGGCGTGCTTACTGGCTTCGACGAAAACGCCGTAACTGTTAAGACCGCGGCGGAAGAAATTAAACTTCCCCGCAACAAAATAGCCAAAATCAACAAGGCAATTAAATTCGAATAAGGAAAATATCTTTTTGGGAGAAAGAAAATGATAAATAAAGACTTTTTTGCGGCACTTTCAGACTTGGAAAAAGAAAAAGGGATTCCGCAGCAGGTATTTTTGGAAGCGCTTGAAAACGCCCTCGTTTCCGCTTGTAAAAAGCAGTACGCCGGCACGGTCGGCACAGTGGAAATCAAGATGAACCCCGAGAAAGGCTCGATTGATTTTTACGGAGTAAAGACCGTAGTAAGCGAGGTCGTCGACCCCGAAAACGAAATTTTACTTGACGCGGCGCGCGAAGTGAAAAAGAGCTATAAGCTCGGCGACAAATATACCGAAAAAATCGTTCCCAAAGATTTCAGTCGTATCGCGGCGCAGACTGCAAAGCAGGTTATACTTCAAAAACTTCACGAAACCGAACGCGACGTCGCTATGAACGAGTTCTCTGACAAAGAAGGCGAGCTTATCGTCGGCGTCGTCAGAAAAATCGATGCAAAGAACGTTTACATCGAACTCGGCAAGGGTCAGGTTGAGGGGCTTATGATGCCCTCCGACCAGGTTCCCGGCGAAACCTATAACGTAAACGATAAAGTAAAAGTATTCGTGAAGCGCATAAAAAGCGGTTTCCACGGTGCGCAGGTGCTTGTAAGCCGTTCGTCGCCCGGGCTTGTCAGAAAGCTGTTCGAGGACGAAGTGCCCGAGATTAAGCAGGGCACCGTAGTAATTAAGTCGATAAGCCGCGAAGCTGGTGCGAGAACCAAAATCGCTATTTATTCCGAGGACGAAAGGGTTGACGCAATCGGCGCCTGCGTAGGCAACAAGGGCGCGAGGGTCAACGCGGTAGTAGAGGAACTGAAAGGCGAAAAAATCGATATTATTCCTTGGAGCGAGAACCCCTTGGAATTCATTGCAAAGGCGCTTTCCCCCGCAAAGGTCATTTCTGTTACGCAGCTTGACGGCGACAGGACGGCTATGGCGGTCGTTCCCGACGACAAGCTTTCGCTTGCAATTGGAAAGGACGGTCAGAACGCGCGCCTTGCCGTAAGACTTACGGGCTGGAAGATAGACGTCAAGAGCCAGACCGCAGCGGAAAAGCTCGGCTTCGGCACTGTTGAAGAGGTTGAAGAAAACTTCGAAGATAAGGAAATTTAACGTTGGAAAAAAAGATACCTGTAAGAATGTGCGTCGCTTGCAGAGAGCTGAAAGAAAAAAGGTCGATGCTTCGGGTTGTGAAGAACTCCGACGGCAAGATATTTTTAGACTTTTCCTCAAAAGCTTCGGGCAGGGGTGCGTATGTTTGCGATAACCCTGCGTGCATAAACAAACTTAAAAAACAGCGTATTTTAAACAAAGTCTTTTCCTGCGCGGTAGAAGAGGAAATTTATTCCGCGATAGAGGAGGAATACTTTGGTAAAAAGCAAAGTTGAAACGTATATCGGATTTTGCATCAAATCGGGCAAAATTTCACTCGGCTCGGGTGCTATTTCTACTCTGAAAGGCGGGGTAAAGCTGCTTATCCTCGACGGAACTGCGGCAAAAAATTCTAAAAGGCTCGCTCTTAAATTCAAAACCCGCTTCGATTGCCCGCTAGTCGTTTGCAAGTCGGACTTTTCGCGGGTGGTGAACCGCGACGGCGCGAAGATAGCGGCGATTAAAGATAACGAGCTTTCTGCGGCGATTTTGAAAAATTTAGACGATAATTACGAATTATATATTGATTAAAGAAAATTTTTAAGCTGAGGCAGTTTAATTTATGGCAAAAAAATACGAAAACATAGAGAATATTAATAAGCTTATATCGGGCGGCGCGGTAGCGGAACTCAGTAAAAAGGTATCCGCGGCTGAAAAGTCCGCTTTCGATATTCTCAAAAAGCTTAACGATATAGAGGCGGCAATCAAGCAGAAAAAGCTTGAAGAGGAACAGTCCGCCGCCCGCGAAGCTGCCGAGGCGTTAAAGGAAGAAGTCAAGGCTCGGGAACCTGAAAAGGTTGCAGAGCCCGCCGCAGAGCCCGCGCCCGAAAAACCTGCCGCGGAAAAATCAAAGCCTGCGGAAAAGTCTGAGGCGAAGTCCGCCGCACACGAAAAGTCCGCTATGGAAGCGCACAAGCCGACGGAAAAACCCGCCGCGGCGCCCGCAACAGCAGAAAAGCCTGCGGCAAAACCCGCGCGTTCGGGCGCACCGGTAATAGTCGGACATATCGACTTGCAAAACGGGCGACCTTTCAATAAACCGAGAACGGAAAACAAGACGTTCATAAACCGCGATACCCGTCCGCCCAAGGACCGCGGCGCTTCGGGCTATCCCCCCAGAAACGGCGCACAGGGTCGCCCCGCAGGCGGTACGCGTTTTACCGCGCCCGCTCCTGCGCCCGCACCCGTACCCGCAAAGGGTAAAAATTTCGGACCCGATAAAAAGAAAGGGTTCGAAAAGACCTACGTCGAGAAGGATAAACGCACAATCAACAAGCGCGCGCTAGTCAAACAGCAGGGCGCAAGCATAGAGGACTTCGACGAAAATAAGAGCGGTTACAGAAAACTAAGGACCAAGAAAGACAAGGTTAAAGCTGCGCCCACCATTAAAATTGAGCACGCGGTCGTCACCACCAGCGACGTGCCTATCAAGACCCTTTCGGAAAAGATAGGTATTACCGCAAGCGTAATCGTAAAGCGCCTTTTCAACGAGGGCGTTATGAGCACGGTTAACGATACTATCGACTACGACACCGCGGCGCTTATCGCGGCGGACTTCGGCGTCGAGCTTGAATACAAGCCTGAAAAGACGGCGGAAGAAGTGCTTTTCGAACAACAGGCGGATACGGTGGAAGAGATTGAAAAGCTTGTTCCCCGCGCGCCCGTCGTCACCGTTATGGGTCACGTAGACCACGGCAAGACTTCACTTCTCGACTATATAAGAAAGACCAAAGTCACCGCAGGCGAAGCGGGCGGCATAACTCAGCACATCGGCGCATATACCGTTAAAGTAGGGGGCAAGGGTATTACGTTTATCGATACCCCGGGTCACGAAGCGTTCACGGCAATGCGTGCGCGCGGCGCACAGGTTACGGACATCGTAATTCTCGTCGTCGCCGCCGACGACGGCATAATGCCGCAGACGGTCGAGGCAATCAACCACGCTAAGGCTGCGGGCGTCGAAATTATAGTCGCAATCAATAAAATAGATAAAACCGGCGCAAATACCGATAAAATCAAGCAGGAGCTTATGCGCTATGAAATCTTCCCCGAGGACTACGGCGGCAAGACAATCGTCTGCCCTATTTCCTGTAAGACGGGCGAAGGCATAGACTATCTTTTGGAAAGCCTTATTCTCCTTGCCGAAACTAAGGAACTTCTCGCTAACCCTGAAAAGGAAGCGCGCGGTATCGTTATCGAAGCCCGTCTTGATAAAGGCAAGGGTCCCGTTGCAACCGTACTTGTTCAGAACGGAACTCTGCACACGGGCGACAATGTAATCTGCGGACTTGTAACGGGTAAAGTCCGCGCGATGATTGACGACAGCGGCAAGACCGTCAAAGAAGCCGGTCCGTCGGTTGCAGTCAACGTCTTGGGGCTTGAAGACGTTCCCAATTCGGGCGACACCATTAACGCCGTATCTCAGGCGCTTATGAAGCAGGTTCACGGCGAAAGAAAGGATAAGATTAGCCTTGAAAAAGTCAAGTCGCGCGTAAAGACCGACTTGAACGAAGCTTTCGGCAACCTGCCCGACGAACAGCTTAAAAACCTTAACCTCATTATTAAAGGCGACGTGCAGGGCTCGGTTGAAGCCGTCAAGCAGTCGGTCGTCAAGCTTTCGAACGACGAAGTTCAGGTCAAAGTCATTCACAGCGCGGCAGGCGCGGTCAACGAAACCGACGTTATGCTTGCGGAAAGCTCGGGCGCGATAATTCTCTGCTTCAACGTCCGTCCCGACGCAAAGGCGAAAGCGCTTGCGGAAAGAAGCAAGGTTGACGTCAGAACTTACAGAATTATATACGAACTTCTTGACGATATGACGGCGGCGCTCAAAGGTATGCGCGCGCCCAAGTATCAGGAAATACTTCTCGGCAAGTGCGAAGTCCGTCAGACGTTCAAAATCACGGGCGTCGGTAACATTGCGGGCTGTTACGTCACGGAAGGCAAAATCGTCCGCGGCGGCAAGCTTAGAATTTACCGCGAAGATATTCTTATCGTCGAGGGCGGCGTAAAACAGCTTAAACGCTTCAAAGACGACGTCAAAGAAGTTGCGCAGGGCTTTGAATGCGGTTGTTCTATCGAGGGCTTCTCGGATATTAAAATCGGCGATATAATTGAATGCTATCTCATCGAAGAGGTGCAACAATGAAGGGAGTAAGGGGCGAACGCCTTGCGGGTGAATTCCAGAAAGAAATTTCTTCCGTAATCGCGTTGAAGCTGAGAAGCGAATATCCCCGTCTTTCGGCGATAATAAGCGTGACGGAAGTGGACGTTGCTCCCGATTTGAAGAGCGCGAAAGTCTATATCAGCGTTTACGATAACGATAAAGCGAGGGCGGAAGAAAGCTTTTCTGTAATAAAAGAAAACGCGGGCTTTATCCGCCGCGAGCTTTCTAAAGTTATGCGTTTAAGGACCGTACCCGAACTGCGCGTCTTAAAGGACGGAAGTATGGAATACGGCGAAAAGATAGATAAAATTCTTTTCGACTTAGAAAATAAAGATGAATAATTCTCTCGAAGAAATCAGTAAAACTATACAAAGCGCGAAAAAGGTCGCGATTTTCTGCCACGTCCGCCCCGACGGCGACGCTCTAGGCAGCGGGTTGGCGCTTTGTCTTGCGTTAAAGGCGGCGGGCAAAACCGCGCATACGTGCTGTGACGACGTTCCGCCTGCGAAATTCTCGTTTATCCCCGCAATGAAAGAGGTTAAAAACAACCTTCCCGACGGTGATTACGACTTGTTTATCAGCGTGGATTGCGCCGACGTCGCGCGTATGGGTAGCTTGGGTAAAAGGTACACGAAGTTCAAGGGCGCGACGGTGAATATAGACCACCACGTTTCAAACGACGGCTACGGCAAATTTAACTACGTGGAAGTCTGCCCCGCAAGTTGCGAGATTGTAACGCTTTTATTCAAAACGGCGGGGTTCGATGTCACGAAAGAGATTGCCGACCTTTTAATGCTCGGGCTTATAACCGACAGCGGAAATTTCACTCATCTCGACGTTTCCGAAAGAACTTATTCCGTAGCGGCGTTTTTAAGAAGCAAAGGCGCCGATATGCACACGATAAATTACAATATGTTTGACCGCCAACCCAAGGGAAGGGCGCTTTTGTACGGCAAAGTGATGTCGAAAATGCGCTTTTTACTTGACGACAGGCTTGCTATAATTGTTATTTCCAACGCCGAACTTGTTTCAGTAGGCTCGGATACGGGGCTTACCGAGGGGTTCGTGGACTTCCCGCTCACAGTTGACGGGGTCGAGGTTGCCGCTTCTTTAATGGAGTACAAGCCAAACCTTTACAAAATATCGTTGAGGAGTAAAGGCAAGGTCAACGTGAACGAAGTCGCCGTAGGGTTCGGTGGCGGCGGGCATATTCTTGCAAGCGGTTGTCTTTTGGGCGGGCCCTTGGAAGAAGTTATTGAAAAGCTGACTTACGCGGTCTATCAGGCTTTATGACGGGATTTATTAACGTAAACAAGGCGGCGGGCGCTAGCTCTGCAAAAGAAGTGGCGAGGATAAAGAAGCTGACAGGCACGCCGTGCGGACATATGGGCACGCTTGACCCTATGGCTTCGGGCGTTCTGCCCGTGGCGATAGGCAATGCGGCACGGCTTTTCGACTACTTTTTGGATAAGCGCAAAAAATACGTCGCAACCTTTCTTTTCGGAGCCGACAGCGACACTTTGGATACGACTGGAAGTGTTTTAAATAACGCCGGGCGAGTGCCTGCGCTAGAAGAAATAGAAAAGGTTATCCCCGGATTTATCGGCGAGGTAGCGCAAATTCCACCCAGATACAGCGCAAAAAACGTTGCGGGCAAGCGCGGATACGAACTTGCGCGGGCGGGCGTTGACTTCGAATTACCCCCCAAAACCGTAAAAATTTACGGAATTAAGGTCAGAAAAAGTTTACAGGAAAACAGCTTCGATTTCGAAATCGAGTGCGGCGGCGGAACTTATATCCGCTCGATAGCGCGCGATATCGCTGAAAAATTGGACACTTGCGCAATTATGAGTTCGCTCGTTCGGACTCAAAGTGGTGCTTTTACGATTGAAAACTCGGTTAAAAGCGAGGAATTGTCGCAGGAAAATATTGATAAATATATTATACCGACTGAAAAATTATTGCCGTTCGACAGTATTTATCCCGACCCCAAGCAAGGGTTCAGACTGTTTAACGGAATCGCTGTAAGCTGTGAAAAGCCCGACGGCACATATAAAATTTACAAAGACGGGTTATTTTACGGACTTGCGGAAGTAAAACAATCAATTTTAAGGGTGAGGACAAAACTATGTTAGAAATTGTCAGATTTAACGAAGACGCATACGACTTCCCGTGCCTTTTGGTGCTCGGCTGTTTCGACGGCTTGCATCTCGGACATTTCGAACTGTTGAAAAAGGCGAAACTTCAAGCCAAAATAAACGGGCTCGACCTTGGCGTTATGATGTTTACTAACGGCAAGGAAAACAAGGAAGGCAAGCAGCTTTACACTTTCGAAGAAAGGCTTAAATTCCTTGAAAGCTTCAACGTGAAATTCGTACTCAAAATCGACTACGACGAGGAGTTTAAGAAGATTAAACCTCTCGAATTTTTGTCGCTTTTGGAGGACAAACTCAACGTAAAAGCGTATATGAGCGGCAAGGATTTCCGATTCGGACAGGGTGCAAAGGGCAAGTCCTCGACCTTAAAATCTTATGCGGAGGACGAGGATAACGGCGTTTGGTTTATGCCCGTTAAAGACCTTATTATCGAAGAGGAAAAGGTCAGCACGTCGCATATAAAAGTTTTGCTTGACGAGGGCAACGTTAAGAAAGCCGCGGAACTCCTCGGTAGAAATTTCGCCGTCTGCGGCACCGTTATCCACGGCGCGGACAGGGGCGCGAAAGTCGTCGGCTACCCCACTATGAACGTGACCTACCCCGAAAACAAGCACGAGGTTAAGCAAGGCGTTTACACCGTAAAGTGCGGCGTCGGCGAAAAGTGCTATTACGGAATAGCGAACTACGGTTCAAGACCCACTTTCGACGAGGAGGCGCCTATCTTAGAGGTTTACCTCGACGGTTTAGAGGGCGAACAGTATGACGAAATCATCACCGTAGAGTTTTTGGACCGTATCAGGGATATACAGAAGTTCGACAGTGCGGAGGAACTTACCTCTCAGCTCGATAAAGACCTGCTTCTTGCAAAAGAAGCGGCGGTGCTTGCTGCGTCTGCCGCTGAAGCAGCGCCTGCGCCCGCGACACCCGCCGCACATACCGCAGATTCCGCGCCGGTTGCGCCTGTGGCGCCCGTGGAGGAACCCGCACCTGTCGAAGCAGAACCCGCTCCCGCAGCTGAAGAGCAGTCTGCCCCCGTTGAGGAGCAACCTGTTGAAGATACAGTAACGCCCGCAGAAGAAGAGGAACAGCCTGCCCCCGTTGAAGAGGAGGTTGCGCCTACGGAAGAACTTGAGGAAGAACCTGCGGACTCCGTTACTGTATCGGACGAAGCACCTGTAGAAGAGTCCGTTCCAGAGGAAGAGGAAGCGCCCGTTCCTACGGTTGAGGAGCTTGCGCCCGCGACGGCAGAGCCCGCTTACGAGGAAGAGGAAGCGCCCGCACCCGTTGACGAAGAACCCGCAGAGGAAACAGAAGAAAAAGAAATTCCCGAAAACCTTGACGAGGTAGTAAGTGATTAAATTCGGTCCGAGCGGCAACTGCGAAAAATTCTACGCCGCAGGCAATAAGCACAGCGAACAAGCGGCTAAGTTCGTAAAAGATTTGGGGCTTGAATGCTTCGAGTATTCGTTCGGAAAGGGCGTAACCATGTCTGAGGGCAAAGCCGTCAGCATAGGCGACGCTTTCAAGGAACAGGGTATAGAAATCAGCGCACACGCGCCATACTTTATTAATTTCGCTAATCCTGAGGACGAAGCGGCGCAGAAGTCGTACGGATACGTCCTGCAAAGCGCGAAATTCATTAAGCTTATGGGCGGGGAAAGAATAGTCTTTCACCCCGCGGCGCAGGGCAAAGCCACGCGTGAAGAAGCGGTTAAAAGAACCGCGGACAGGCTTAGAATTCTGTGCGAATATATCTATATGAACGGCTATGAAAATCTGAAATTCTGCCCCGAAACGATGGGCAAGCTTGCGCAGATTGGCACCCTCGAAGAGGTGGTCGAGTTCTGTAAAATAGATAAATGTTTCATTCCCGCGATAGATTTCGGTCATATAAACGCCCGCGAACAAGGCAGTTTAAAAACGGTTTCGGACTATAAAACACGTCTTGAATATATGATTGCCGAACTCGGTTTCGAAAGGGTCAAAAACTTTCACGTACATTTTTCCAAAATTATGTACGGCGGCAAAGGCGAGATAAAGCACCTCACTTTCGAGGATACGGAGTACGGACCCGAATTCAAGCCTTTGGCGGTCGCATTAAAGGAATTGAAGTTAGAGCCGTATATCGTAAGCGAAAGCGCCGGCACGCAAGCCGACGACGCGCTCACGATGAAACGCATTTATAATAGTATTGACATCTGAAAATATTTTTGGTAAAATTATGACGAACGCACAAACAATCTTTAACGCCGTCGGCGCCGAAGCGGTTCTTACCGAGCAGCCCGATTTAAGGCGGTACCTGACGGGGCTGGAAACTTCGTTCGGGTACGTTTTAAGCGATAAAAACGGCAATACGTTTTATACTGACACACGCTATTTAGAAGGGGCGACTGCCGCTTTGAAAGGCACGGATATAGCGGTAAAAAAGTTTGAAGCTCCGCTTGAAAACCTTTTGAAAGGCTATAAAGAGGTAGCGGTTCCCTTATCGCGGACGACTTACCCCATGTATAAACGGCTAGAAGATGCAAATCTTAAAGTAGTCGACAGCGAAAAGGCGTTTGAGAACGCGATGATAAAAAAACAGCCGTACGAGCTTGATTTTATCTGCAAAGCCTGTGAAATCACCGATAAATCTTTCGGAACTCTGCTTACAAGAATTAAAGAGGGTATGAGCGAGAACGAAGTCGCCGCCGAGCTTGAATATCTTTTAAGGAAGAACGGCGCAAGTGGGACAAGCTTTGCAACGATTGTAGCGTTCGGTGAAAATTCTTCCGTTCCCCACCACGAAACGGGTGTAAGGAAGCTGAAATTCGGCGACATCGTTTTAATCGATTTCGGCTGTAAAGTCGGGGGATATTGTTCAGACTGCACCCGCACGTTCCTTTTCGGCGACGATAAAAAGCACGAAGAATTTAAGAAAGCGTACGCGCACGTTTTGAAGGCGCATATGCTCGTCAAAGAAAAAGTTACCGACGGCACTACCGGTAGCGAAGCCGACGCAATTGCGCGCGGATACCTCAAAGAGCACGGTCTTGATAAGTATTTCACTCATTCTCTGGGACACGGCATAGGCGTAAACATTCACGAAAGCCCTATGCTTTCACCCAAAAGTCAAAGCATTTTGAAAGACGGAATGGTCTTTTCAGACGAGCCCGGCGTATACTTCGAGGGCGATTTCGGGATAAGGATAGAGGACACCGTTACGTTATCTGGCGGCAAGGTTATAAGCCTTACCGATTCTAATAAAAATTTAACTGTATTATAAAGGGAGTTTAATTATGGCATCAATTTTAGCAGGCGACATCAGAAAGGGTTCCACTTTCGAGTATAACGGCAAGGGCGTTTATACCGTTACCGAGTTCCAGCACGTAAAACCCGGAAAGGGCGCGGCGTTCGTAAGGGCGACCATTAAAAACGTCGTAACGGGTCAGGTGCTTTCGGACATCACGTTCAACCCCACCGCAAAGCTCGAAACCGCTCAGGTTGAAACGAGGAAGATGACCTATTCGTACACCGACGGCGAGTTCTATTACTTTATGGACCCCGATTCGTTCGAGATGACCACCCTCGATTTATCTCAGGTCGAAGAAGCGCTCAAATACATCAAGGAGAATGACACCGTAACGGTTAAATCGCTTAACGGCAAAGCGTTCTCGGTTGAGCCCGAAAACTTCGTCGAGCTTAAAATTACCGAGTGCGAGCCGGGCGTCAAGGGCAACACCGCGACCAACGCAATGAAGAACGCAGTCGTTGAAACCGGCGCAACCATTCAGGTGCCTATGTTCGTTGAAGAGGGCGAAACTATCCGTATCGATACCCGCACCGGCGAGTATATGTCGCGCGTCGGCAAATAATGAAAGCCGTAATCCAGCGGGTTAAAAAAACCGCGCTGTCCGTCGGCGGCGAGCTTGTATCCGAAATACCGTTCGGGCTTGCCGTCTATCTCGGCGTAAAAGTCGGGGATACCGAACAATGTGCTAAGGCTATGGCTAAAAAGGTCGCGGCGCTACGCATCTTCGAGGACGAAAACGGAAAAATGAATAAATCCGTAAAGGAAGTAGGCGGGGAAATATTACTTATTTCCCAGTTTACTCTTTTAGGCGATTGCTCCCACGGCAACCGTCCAAGCTTTATTGAAGCGGAACGCCCGGAACAGGCGAACGCGCTTTACGAATACGTTGCGCACCTTTTGCGCGAGTGCGGCTTGACGGTCAAGCAGGGCGTTTTCGGCGCGGATATGAAGATAGAGCAATACAACGACGGACCGGTCACAATCATTTACGAAGCTTAAACTTTCAGGGCGAAACCGTTCGCCCTGTTATTCTATAAAAATGAATTTTTTCAGACACTTAAAAACCGTCATCCGACACAGGCGAATCGTCAGAAAGCTCTGCTTTAAATGCGGGCTTATTTGGCAGGGCTTAACGCACGACTTATCGAAATTCAGCCGCGCGGAGTTCAGAGCGGGCGTAAAATATTATCAGGGCAACCGTAGCCCGCAGGCAAAGGAGCGGGAAGAGCTCGGCTTTTCCGCCGCCTGGCTTCACCACAAAGGCAGAAACAAGCACCACGCCGAGTACTGGACGGACAGCGGCGGTGTAGGGGCAATGAGCCCCGTTAAGATGCCGCCGAGGTATCTTGCGGAAATGGTCTGCGACAGGGTTGCCGCCAGCAAAGTCTACAAGGGCAATAACTATCACGACGGTTGCCCACTGGAATACTTTGAGGCGCGAAAGGGAAGAGTAGTTATGCACTCCGAAACGGCTGAAATGCTGGAATACTTCCTTACAATGCTCAAAGACGAGGGCGAGGAAAAGACCTTTAAAGAACTGAAAAAGTTCGTAAAAGAAAATAGAAAGAAATGAAATAACCGCCGCGCGGCATTTGCCGCGCGGTGGTTTAGTTGTAAATTATTGTCATTTTGAGCATAGCCGAGAAATTTTTTCGGTTAAGCGGAACTCTTATTTTGTTCTTGCAACGTGCACATTGTCGTCTTTGCGGTTTCTCAGCTCTTTTACGGGGTGCTCCTTGTCCTGATAGCGGTAGTCCTGCCCAAGCCGTTCAATCGCCTTTTTTACAACGAGATGCGAAGGGTTCTTGTCGGGGTCGCCCGACATAAACTTCTGATAGTCGAAGTAGCGGTGGTCGTCGGGAAGCTTCTTCACGTCCTTGTAAGTGTCAACCTTTAACGTGTTGTCTGCGGTAAGATTTATCGTTTCGCCAAGTACCTTTCTTATATATTCCTTGTTTCCGCCGAGCTTTAAAAGCTGGGGGAACTCGCCGGAGCCGCATACGCTTTCAAAGGTCTTGTTTTCGTATTTTTTAAGAAGCTTAACCGCGGTTTTTAAGTGCGAAACTTCCATTTTGTAGTGTTCAGTCCAAATCTTCTTGATATATTCGTCGCTTTCGTCCTGCATAGCGGAGTAGTACAGCCAGCACTCTGTGTACTCGTGCATAACCCATTGTTCAAGCCAGCTCATATTGGGGTCTTTCAGGCTTTCGTACTGCGAAACGTGCGCTTCTTCAATCATCGCGATTTCTGCGTAAAGCTTTCTGCCTAAATCGTTTTTATACCATTGCGCAATGTTCATATAATAGTTCATAGTCTGTTGCTCGGCAGCCGTTATAGTGCTTGCAACAAGCTTGGAATAGAGGTCGGCTTTTTCGGCTACCATATGCTTTTTGACGTCGTCTGCGGGATAGCGATGTTCCGCTACGGTGGGGCGGCCGGGCATAATCTCGGTGTACTTACCTACAAGCATATCCGCATCCTCGTTCTTGTCGGTCTTCAAAAGATTGGCGAAACGGTAAAGGTGGTCGAAGTCCTCCAATAGCGCAAAATTCAAAGCTTTTATATTCGTTTCGTCGGTGTCGTGTCTTGCAAGCACTGCGGTTAAATCGATTGCAAGCTGTTCGTACGCAATAGTCGTTTCAAGAATGCTTTCGTTCAGGGGTTTAAGGCAGCTTATGCGCTTTTGCTGTTGCTGTTCCTGTCTGCGCACAACGGCAAGCGCCGCTAAAATTTCGGGTTCGTCACAGTGGCGGGCGAACTGGTGCATAAACCAAGCCGATTCGAATTCCGTGCCGTTCATAAGTATTACGCGAGTTTTGGTGTAGGGGGAAGTTTTCGCCTTGTTATAGCTTTTGGGGTACATCTTTTTCAGGGGTAGGAAGTTGTTTTCGAGAGTTTTGCATTTTTCGTTTATAGGGTTCATAATAGTCCTCCGAAAAAGTTTTTCCCATTTAAAAAAATTTTTAATCACATAAAAGAAAATTCGGCAATTCGCTTTATTCAACATATAAATAATAAAAAACACTGCACCAAGTGCAGTGTATATATTTGGAGCAGGTGACGGGAGTCGGACCCGCCGAAATCAGCTTGGGAAGCTGACGCCATACCGCTAGGCGACACCTGCATATTAAATTTTTTATCCCGTGGTGACGGTAGTACCAATCTACGATTGGTGGCAAATGCACAAATCTCGCGAAACAACTTCAAAGAAGTTAAGCCGCTCTATTAATCGGCGCCTGCATAAATACCAATAAAAATATAGCATAACTGAATATCAAAGTCAACTAAAAACTAGCGCTTGCAAATTTTGCAAGCGCTAGTTTGTTTTTAAAGTTGCTGGTTTCTCTTCTGTATCAATGAGTTTAGCCCCAAAAGCAACTGGTCGATTATCATTCCGAAAAGAAGTGCGCACAGCGCGCCTAAAATATTGTTTAGTACCCTGTTGACGACGGCAACCGCCGTTCCGAAAGACATTGCCGCAACAGACATAGCGCTGAATGCGTTCCAAGCCGTTTGACCCTCGTACTTGGCGGAAAAGCCCAGCCCGAGCCCGCCGAGGGTACTTATGTAATTCATTATACTTGCCGGAAGAATTGCGTAAAGGAGTATATATATCATCGAGCCGATTACGTTTCCGCGTATTCGACCTTCCACACGAGTCTTAACATCGCCCAAGGGGACGGTAACCGACATCGCCGCAACGCCCGCCCAAACGGGTTTGGTGAAGCCTAAAAGAGTGGATACAAGCACTGCGCCAGAAACGACCAAAGCAATTTTAATCTGCCAGCGCGTGCGTGCGTCCGAAATTTTAAAATCTTTGAACAGGTCTTTAAAACCGTAGTCGAACTTCTTTTTTCTTTTATTGCGGTATAGCACCGCCGATGTGAGTACCGCGCCAAGAAGCAGACAAAGCACTCTGTATAAATATGCCATTCCGCTGACGTCGCTTCCGTAGAGTAGGACGTAAGACAAAACCAGAATTGCGTGGTTGAAAAAGTTTGCGTTATGACAACCCAGCACAACAATTAACAGCAAGCATACGAAGTTTATCGAAAAGTCGCAACCCGTCGGCACCAGATTGGCGACTTTCGGTCCGACGGCGAAAATCGCGAATATAAGAAAAATAGCTCCGACGGAATGGGAGGCGTGTATATCGAGGTCCGTGAACCTGAACGTAGTTATGCCTAGAAGAACTACCAGCCCCGCAATGCTGTTTTCACTGCCGAAAATCATAGATAACAGCATTATTACCGCTATGCTGAAAACTAAATTCAGAACCACTTTAAAAATAAAAGTAAGGATATGTACGAATTTATCCTTCGGCTTTGTAAATGCCGCGATATAATTTTTCGACCCCGCTTGATTCAGTTGTAATTCCTGATAGAACGTCATTCGCACCTTATATTTTTATTATGAAATAATAAGAAAATATAGCAGAAACGCGCCGCTTTGTCAAGTAAATGTTTTAGAGTTTACCTTAGCCAAAAAGCAACGAAATACTACAAAAACCATAGTCAGAAACAAATTTTTTTTACTTATTAATAAAGTTAAAATATTTACGGCAAAGGAGGATTTATAGGCGTATGGCGAAAAAGAAAGAAATAGCGCTAATAACCGTTTTCGTCGTTTGCTTTATTTTTCGACCATTGCATTGGTTTTGCACTTTGTACCGAAGAATAAAGAATTTAATGCGTCGGACGTCTATGAAGAGTGTTTATATAACGTAGTTGAGGTAAAGGCTTCAAGCGAAAACGTGGGTGAAAGTTTCGGTACGGGTGAAATTGTATCTACCGACGGAAAAATCATAACCAATGCTCACGTTGTTACATATTCGCGCTTGGGTACAACGAATGAATTTGAAAACTATTACATGCGTTTTGCGTTTGAGGACGAATACAGGGCGGCTGTTCTTGAAAAATTCAATTCCGAATTGGATATAGCGGTTTTGAAATTGAAAGATTTATCCGGTATATCTTTAAACCCGATTAAAAAGGGCGATTCGGATAATTTAAAGTCGGGCGAAACCGTCTATGCGGTCGGGAACGCGTCTAATTACGGAATAGGGATATTTCAAGGGATAATTAGTATTCCTTTAATAAACGTCGAGCTTGACGGCTTAACGAGAAGCGTTATCCAATGCGATTTAACGATAGCTGCGGGCAACAGCGGCGGAGCGCTTTTAAACGACGACGGCGAGTTGATAGGCGTTACTACTTTCAGAACAAAGGATACTTCGGGAAACGTTATTTACGGGATAGTTTACTGTATTCCGATTAACATTGTACTCGGGTATATCAATGAATAATTTAAGTAGTTTTTCTTACGCAAACAAGAACTAAATTACTTACGGGCATTATTGCAATATTGCTCAGCTGTGTGTTGCTTTTTACTTGCGTAGTTTTAAGCAATAACACGAATAATAGCCAAGTATCTGCGAACTCGCGCACGATTGAACTGTCGCAGTCTGCGGTAGACGTGCAAAGCGTGCTCAACGAATTCGACGACGCAACATTGACGAGGGAAGGTAGTACCGTTTATTTCGAAGGGTATAAACCTATTGACAAAAACGTGCTTACCGAGATAGACTATATTAGCGAGACCGATTTTGAAGAATTAGAAAATTGCACTACCAAATA
>CAJTVA010000001.1 GCA_910579585.1 uncultured Christensenella sp. | reverse complement strand
TTTCTTTTATAAGTAATTTACGTTATGAAAACTAAACGTCATTCTCCCGTCGAAAGTTGAAACTCCGATTATATTGCGTGAATAAGAAACGGCGGGTGGAACAAAAATTACGTTGTTTATTTTGTAGCTTCCGTAAACGGCAGGTATGTCGATTTTCGTTAAATTCGTTACGCCTATATCTCTTGTTTTTTCGCGGTATTCCATAATTTTTGCGGTCTTTTGTGCCAATCTGTCAAAATAACAATCGTGAGTATTCAACAAAACCGCGTCTATCAAAGTTGCGGGGAGTTCGGTAATAAACTTTAATACGAATAAACGATATTTCATTAACTTCTTTTTTATTTTTCTATGAACAATCAAAGCGTTTTCCGCAAACGTCTTTTTGGTATTGAACTTATACTTTATACTGACGCCGGAAGTCAGGTTTGACATCGCTTCGTTTCCGCTTGTATGTATGCTGACGGGGATTCCGACTTAGCATCGTTTTTCAGACTTTTGTAAAAACCAAGTTACGATATAGCTGTTTACAGAGCAACCGATTTGTTTTGCTTTTTCGATAATTTCTTTAGTTTCGGTTTGTGACAGCGTTTCATACCGGATATCGGAAGAAACCGTATTCCAGTACTTACTGTGTAATCGGTAATAGTCTTGCCAATCGAAATATCGGTTATTCCATTTGCGTTTGCAATAGCGGGTATATAACTTTGCGGGTACAGACAACCTTGTTTCCGAAAGATGATTTTTTTGTAAGCAGGGTTAGCGGTTTATACGTAAGCGAGGTTTTGGATAAGGCAGACATCATATCTTTAATAAAATAAATTAACGACTTGCCGTCGCCAACCAAGTGATGCGCCATTATCATAATCAGGGTATTTGTTTCCGTCAGAATAATAAATGTTCTGACCAATTCGCCTTTATCTATTGCAAACGGAATTTTTTCATATTCTTTAATAAGCGTTAACAGGTTTTTATCGGTAATCAAAACTTTGCAGCCTGTAACGGGTAACCTGTCGTAGTAGGCTTTGTATTTTTCCAGTACTACTTTTGACATAGTTGCTTCGTTTACGTAGTAAGCTTCGTATACGGCGGTGGTCAGTTTGTGCGGGTCTATGCGTCCGCACAGTTCAACGCACATCGTAATATATACATTCGGCTCGAACAAATTCGGCCGTTCGGTTATAATTTCTTTCATAAATACTTCTTGATACTATGCAGCCATATTTTCATAGTTAGCTTTTGCGGCAACAGTTTTACGTTTAAATGCTGGCACTTAACGTAGAAAGAGCAGATAGAAGTATATCTGTTTCGTTTTGCGTCTTTTATAGCTTTCTTTACGACCTTTTCGGGCGCGACAATTCCGGGGAAGCGTACCTTTTTCCCGCCGACGTCCTTTATAAGCATATCGGTATCAACCCAACCCGGGCAAACCGCCGTCACTGTAATTTCACGAGGTTTCAACTCTGCATTCAGTGCGCGCGAATAACTGCGCTCGAAGGCTTTCGACGCGGCGTATAAATTTATGTGCGGTACAGGCTGAAACGAAGAGGCGGAGGACACATTCAGTATTTTCGACCCCGCACCCATAAAAGGCGCACAAAGATTTATAAGAACGGCGTGGGCTTTGCAATTCAAATCTATAGTTTGCTCTATTTCGGCAAATGAAAATTCTGTTGACGGCGCCATTTTTGCAATTCCCGCATTGTTTACTAACCATAATACCCGCGGGGTTTGTCCTTTAAGTATATCGGTAAATGACAACAGGTCTGCCTCGTTTGTCAAATCTTTGCAAAAAGTTCTGATGTTTTCGCCGAACTCGTCTTTCAGTTTTAAAAGCCGCTGTTCGCTTCTTCCGACCACCCATATTTCGTCAAGCGCTTCTTTCGTCAGTTCCCGAACGTATTCTCGTCCTAAACCGCCGGTCGCACCGGTTATAATCGCAATTTTTTTCATATAAATACCTTTTATTCGTCCTTTAACAGTACCCGCTCTAAGTCGGCGGAAGTTATCGCTTCATACTGCGTGGTAAATTGCTTTTTCAACGCATAGAGGTAGACGACGCTCCAATAAAAGTCAGCAAGTTTAATGGGCGAACCTGCAACAACGCTGTTTTCTTTTTGACCTTGCTCGATTATCTTTGCCGTGTACTGATATATTTCCGATTGGTAAGTCGTGCTTTCGGACGTAAGATCGTTTTTTTCAAGAAGCACCTGCATTGTTAAAGTCACTTTTGCGGCGTAGTTTTCGTCTTGTTCAAGCTTTTCAATAACCGTCTTTGAAAGTTTGCGGATTTTACTTTTCGCGGATAGGGGCAGGCGCGACAGCGTTTTTAAATCTTTTATTTCCTTATTGTTGTTGCAAACGGCGAAAATTTCCTTGAATAAATCTTCTTTCGATTTAAAATAGATGTATAAAGTGCCTTGACCGATACCGATATAGTCGGCAAGGTCGCTGATTTTCGTGCCCGCAAAGCCGTTTCTTGCGAAGTACAGCATAGCGTCGTGCAAAATCTTTTTACGGGTTTCCTCGCGTATTTCCTGACATCTTTCAGGCGTTTTCGGCATAATATTTCTGCTCCTCCTATTTATGAATGAATTTTCGTTCATTCATAATTTTATACTAAGAAATTAAAAAAGTCAACAAAATTTTGATATAAGAAGGCGGAAGTTATGCTTTAATAATCTCCTGCAAGCGTTTTAAGAAAATTTCAGCGCATTTAGGAAACACCTGATACTTTTTCCACGCTATATCAAGATGTGATTCCAGCTTCGGATAAAGCGGTCTGAAACAAAGCTTGCTGTCGCCGTCGGTTCGTATAATTTTATCAAGACAAACGGCGTAACCGACGCCTTCTTCAACGAGAAGGGACATATTATAAAGCAGGTTGCCTGTTGCAACTATATCAAGCTCTTCCGAGCTCTTTTTGAACCATTCGCTTACGATATTTTTGCCTATTGACTGCCTTGAACTGATAAGCGGTTTATCCCATAAATATTCGGGCGCTATAAATTCCTTTTCGCAAGCGGACTGTCTTTTCTCATAAGCACGCCCCAAGTATCGGTGAGGGGTAAGCGCAGATAGTCGTATTTGCTCACGTCGAACGGCTCGATGAATATCCCGAAATCTATAAGTCCCTTGTCAAGCCTTTCGGAAATAGTTGCGCTGTCGCCGCTGAAAAGGTGGTACCTCACTTTGGGATATTTTCTTTGAACGTCGTGCGCCGCTTTCGCTATAAGCCCCATAACGTAACTTTCGCCGCCGCCGATATCGGTTATAGGCGTTTTCAGCTCGGCTTCCGTCTGATTGTACAGCTCTAAAATTTCTTCCGCGCGCCTTCTGAGCAATTGCCCTGCTTCGGTAAGCGTAATTTTTCTTGTGCCGCGAATGAATAGCTTTTGCCCGATTTCTTTTTCAAGATTTTGCATTTGTCGGGATAAGTTCGGTTGAGTTACGTACAGCGTTTCAGCCGCTTTGGAAATACTTTCTTCCCGTGCAACCGTTAAAAAATATTTTAATTCTCTTAATTCCATAATACACCTTTTATAAATTGTAACACTTTAATGTATGCTCGTCAATTATGGGTTGACTATAAAATATAAGTATTTGACATGTAGATTTGCAAAAAATAAAATATGAGTATAGCGGGAAGGAGGCAATTATGAATACGGAAGAATTCAAAGCCGAAATGAAGAAGCGGACGTATATCGTCGCGGATTCCGAAATGCACTCGCATATGCACGAAATGGCAAAGCGTGCAAGGGAAATAACCGTTCAAATGAACAATTCGTTTCGCTCGCCCAAAGAACTACGGAAGCTGTTTTCGGAACTTATCGGCAAAGAAGTCGACAAAAGTTTCGGGCTGTTTCCGCCTTTCAGCGCCGATTACGGACAAAATATTACGGTAGGCAAAAACGTTTTTATAAACTCGGGTTGCTGTTTTCAGGACCAGGGTGGTATAGAAATCGGGGATAACGTGCTTATCGGTCAACAGGTTGTAATAGCCACCATAAACCACGACCTTCGCCCTGATAAGCGCAAAAATATGCTTCCCGCCTCTGTAAAAATAGGAAACGACGTATGGATAGGTGCGCACGCAACGATACTTCCGGGCGTAACGATAGGTAGGGGTGCAGTGATAGCCGCAGGCGCAGTCATAACGAAAGACGTACCAGAAAACGCAGTCGTTGGCGGGGTTCCCGCAAAAGTGATAAAACAAATAGAGGTGTAAAATTGAAAGTATTGCTTTTTAACGGTAGTCCGAGGGAAAACGGCTGTACTTTTACCGCTCTTTCGGAGATTGCGAGCGCACTCAATAAGCGCGGAAAGAACTTCGCGCATAAGCCCGTTGCCGTTATTGCGTCCGCAAGGCGCGCAGGCACGACGGCAACGCTGGATACCGTTTCCAAATACCTTGGTATAGTGCAAATGCCCGTTATATCTTCTACTTATTGGAATATGGTTCATGGCAACACTCCCGAAGAAACAAAGCAAGATTTAGAGGGTATGCAGATTATGAAAAATATCGCGCTGATTATGGCTTGGATTTTAAGATGTATAGAAGTAGGTAGGCAGTCGGGAATTACCGCCCCGACTGCGGAAAAAACAGTTTGGACTAATTTTATCAGATAAAGGAGGAGTTAATTATGGAAGAAAAATTGAATTTAACAAAGGAATGGGATAAGGTTTTCCCGAAAAGTGAAAAGGTTAATCACAAAAAAGTCTGTTTTCATAACCGCTACGATATTACGCTTGCGGCAGACTTGTATATCCCCAAATGCGCAAAAGGCAAACTTTACGCCATTGCGGTTTGCGGTCCGTTCGGTGCAGTTAAAGAACAGGCTGCGGGGTTATACGCCCAGACAATGGCAGAGCGCGGTTTTTTGACAATTGCTTTCGACCCATCGTTTACGGGTGAAAGCGGCGGTCAGCCCAGATACGTTGCTTCACCCGATATAAATACCGAAGATTTTTGCGCGGCGGTAGATTATCTTTCCTGCCGTGCCGACGTTGACCCTGAAAAAATAGGAATTATAGGTATCTGCGGTTGGGGCGGTATGGCAATCAACGCGGCGGCGGTCGATACGCGAATTAAAGCTACGATTGCTTCGACTATGTACGATATGACCAGAGTAAACGCGAAAGGTTATTTTGACGAATCGGACAGCGAGCAAGCACGCTACGAAACGAAAAAAGCGCTGAACAATCAACGTATTACGGATTATAAAAACGGCAACTATGAGTTGGGCGGCGGAGTAGTGGACCCGCTTCCTGCCGACGCGCCGTTCTTTGTTAAGGACTATTACGATTATTATAAGACTGCTCGCGGCTATCATAAGCGTTCGCTGAACTCCAACGGCGGCTGGAATAAGACTTCCGCACTTTCGTTTATTAATATGCCGATACTGGCTTACAGCCACGAGATACGTAGCGCCGTGCTATTAATTCACGGTGAAAAGGCACACTCCTGCTATTTCAGTAAAGACGCGTTTAAGAATTTAAAGGGAGAAAATAAAGAGTTGTTTTTAATTCCCGACGCTGTTCATACCGATTTGTACGACAAAACGGATATAATTCCTTTCGATAATATAGAGGAATTTTTTAATAAAGCGTTATAAAGAAAAACCGAAGCCGAACACTATAGTGTTCGGCTTCGGTTTTTAATGGTACTCCCGCTGGGAATCGAACCCGGAACGGCCCCTTAGGAGGGGGCTGTTATATCCATTTAACTACGGAAGCGTATTGCTTTCGCCATGTAAGTGGCTAAGCAATTAAAAATAAAAGCGAGCGTCTGGTGCGCTCGCTTAAAATTCTTTTTACGCCATTGCGTTGAGTTTTTTCGCAAGACCTGACTTTTTGTTGGCTGCCGTGTTCTTTTTAAGAATGCCCTTCGATACCGCGCTGTCGATTACAGAGCAGGTGTGGGGGAACTGAGCCGCCGCTGCTTTCTTGTCGCCGCCGTCAACCAAAGCAAGGAACTTTTTAATCTCGGTCTTAACTTCGGATTTTATCGATTTGTTTCTTGCGGTCTTTTTCGCGGTTACGAGAACGCGCTTTTTAGCAGATTTTATGTTAGGCATTTCATATCTCCTTTGGATACTTTTAACATTAATACCCCGTAATTTTATCATAAAAAAATACTGTTGTAAACTATTTTTTATTGGCTTTTTGCAATTTTTTTAATATATTTTGCGTTTGCAAAATATTTATATATACTGATGGAAGTATCTTCGGATTCACCGCAAAAAGTGTGCTTTTTTGACAGCGGAATCGGCGGCTTGACGTTGCTTTACGAGTGTGCTAAACGGCTCCCTCAAACAAAACTTTACTATTTTGCGGACAATAAAAACGTGCCTTACGGAGATTTACCGCAAGACGAACTAAAAAAGAAAGTCGAAAGAATTTTTTCGGGAATTTCCGCTTTAAAGCCCGCCGCCGCGGTCGTTGCCTGCAACACCGTTACGGCACGCTGTATTAAGTCTTTGCGTGCAGATTATTCTTTCCCGATTGTCGGTATTCAGCCCGCCGTAAAAGAGGCAATGAAAACGGGTGGAAAGTGCGTTGTTTTCGCAACCCCGGCAACAGCGACAAGCTCAAGCTTAAAAAAGCTGATTGACGCGTATGGCAACGCGCAGACCGAAGTGGTCGCCTGTCCCAAATTTGCGGCATTCGTCGAGCGGAATATCTTCAATCTCGACGAAGAAGAGCTCATTAATCTCCTCCCGGACGTAACGGCAGACGCAGTAGTTCTGGGTTGCACTCACTATATATATGTAAAAAAAACCGTCGAAAAAAAATACTCGTGCCCCGTCTTTACCGGACTGGAGGGCACTGCAAACCGACTTATGCGCATTTTAGGCGCTACGGAAGGGGGATTGCAACCGCCTAACATACAAAACGTGACTTTTGTTGGCGGTGACGAAGAAAAAAACAGACGAGTATTTTTTGAAGTTCTGTGCGGTCTGACATAGGCTTT
Organism: uncultured Christensenella sp.; assembly: GCA_910579585.1. Lineage (GTDB taxonomy): Bacteria > Bacillota > Clostridia > Christensenellales > Borkfalkiaceae > Coproplasma. The sequence continues at coordinate 91,021 of CAJTVA010000001.1, read as the reverse complement.
GCGGAAACATTTCCCACTTTTTCCCAAAAAATTCCTAAAAAAGGGTTGACAATGGACGAGTTGGGTGATATAGTGTTTACATAAACCTACAAAAGGGCAATTCTATGTTTTACTTGACCGGTGAATACGCTCACCAAATGGACACGAAAAACAGAATACGCATCCCCAACAAACTCAAGGGGGACGAAAAGGGTTTGTACTTCTCGAAAGGTACGAACAATTGCCTTTTTGTGTACTACGAAGAGGGCTTCAAAGAGCTTATCGCTCAGGTAGAAGAGAAGAGCAAGATGGGCGACGAAGCCGGTCAGAAAGCTTTAAGGGTTTTCGCGAAGTCGTTCAATTACGTTGAGGGCGACGCGCAGGGGAGAATGATACTTCCCCAAAAGCTTAAAGATTTCGCCAAAATCGATAAGGACGTGATAATCTGCGGTGCGGGTTCGCGTATCGAAATTTGGGCGAAAGAAGTTTACGACAAGTACTTCGAGAACGAGGACGAGAATTTCGACGACTTGTTCAAAAAGTTGGATATATAAATGAAAGAGTTTTCTCATATACCCGTTATGCTCGAAGAGTGTATGCAGTATCTTGACGTGAAAGACGGCGGCGTATACTACGACGGCACGGTTGGCGGGGCGGGGCATTCGTATGAAATTTTAAGACGGAACCCGACGGGAAGACTTTTTGCAACCGACCTGGACGACGATGCAATATTGGCGGCAGACGGAAGGTTGTCGGTCTTTAAAGGCAGATACGAAATTTATAAATCCGACTATAAAGATTTTGAAAAGGTTTTCGAAGAAGCGGGCGTAAAAAGCCTTGACGGGGCTTTGCTTGATTTCGGGGTTTCCAGCTTCCAGCTCGACACGGAGGAGCGTGGGTTTTCTTATATGAAACCCAACGCGCCGCTGGATATGAGAATGGACAGGGGTCAACCGCTTACGGCGGAAATAATTTTAAACGAGTACCCGCAAAACGAAATTTTCAAAATTCTGAAAGATTACGGTGAGGAAAAATTTGCGTCTTTGATTGCCGCTAACGTATGTAAGGCGCGGGAGAAAAAGCGCTTGACGACCTGCGGCGAACTCGTTGAAATAATCGAAAACAGTATCCCTAAAAAATTTCAGCAGAACGGACCTGCGGCACGGAAGAGCTTTCAGGCTATAAGAATTGCCGTAAACGGAGAACTTAAAGGGCTTTACGATTGCGTAGTATCGCTTACGCGCAGGCTCAAAAAGGGCGGAAGAATAGTAATTCTGACTTTCCATTCCCTTGAGGACAGAATTGTAAAGCAAGCGTTCAGGTATCTTGAAACGGACTGTATCTGCGACAAGAACTTACCCGTCTGCGTATGCGGAAAGGTTAAAGAGGTGGAAGTTCTCACCAAAAGACCTGTGGTTGCAGACGTAAAGGAAATGATGATTAACTCCCGCTCAAAGTGCGCCAAACTTAGGGCGGCGGAAAAAATAGTTTAGAATGCGATAAGGAGAAGAACAATGGCAGTCGCGGTTTTGGAAAGGAACGTACAAACCTTAGAGAAAGTTGAAAACGAAAGAAAAGTCAATAATAGCGGTTTTAATTCCCAAGTTTCCGCAGACGAACAGCACAACGCCCGTATAAGCGAGATTTATTCCAGACTTATCGGTACAAGCTCGAATGTGGACGAAGTGTTGGGGCGGTCGCAGCAGGAAGAGGTTGCACCCGAAGCTTCTCACAGAGAATTATTTGCTAAACCTTATCTTGTGGAAAACGCAAGGGCAGACGCGGCTATTTTTCGTGCCGATAGCCCCGTTAACCGCAGGGTAATCGATATGCAACCCCAGGTTGCAAGCGAGGATACCGAGGAAGAGAGCGAGGATCTGCGTCCCACTTCCACGACTATCCAGTATAAAACTTACGGTGTCAAAAAGACTGTTGAAGAGGGTAAAATAGAGAACGCCGACGCGGAAAAGCGTGCGGGTTTATCTAAAAAAGAGAAAATTGTAATTGCGGCGGTTGTTGCAATTATAGTTGCGATGTTTGTCTTGATTATCGTTAACTCGGCAATCATTTCGGGCATTAACGCAGACTTGGGCTCTCTTCAAACGTCTTTGACAACGGTTAAAGCTTCCTATGCGGGCGTTAGCGACGAAGTCAACGATATGTTGAAGAACGCGGTTGAAAACGCAAGTGAATTTGCAACTTCAATCGGTATGACAAAGTAGTTTATTTCAAGCATATATGGGGACGAAACCTTGATTTCTCAAAACAGCCTGGTAGTGCTGTTTTGCAAGGTTGAGATGAGTGAGCACATATGCTGTGCGAACGGTGACCGAAGCGGCTGTTTCCTTACTGCCGCTGAGACTGTAAGATAAGGTGTAAGAGCTCTTAATTCAAGCATATATGGGGGTCTAAGGAAATTTTTAAGTTTAATAGAAAAGGTTTTTCATTAACTGTATTACAAAAGAGGTTATTGTCATTGGGAATGGCAATAACCTTTATTTTTTGCATAATTTTAGGCAGGCTTTTATATGTGCAGATAGCGTGGGGGGCAGACCTTGTCGAACTTGCCTGCGACCAGTGGAACAGAGAAATTCCCGTTGTCGCGGCTAGAGGCGTAATTTCGGACAGAAACGGTACCGTAATTGCGGGCAACCGAACTACATACAGCGTTTTTCTGCGCCCCAATGCGGTTGTTAACCCTGAGTATACGGCAACCGTACTAAGCGGGCTTTTCAATCTGGAACCGCAGAACGTTCTCGATAAGATTAACGGCGGAAAAGTTTCCGAGGTCACGGTTGCAAGACAGGTTGGCAAAGAAGCCGTCGAAAAGCTTGTTTCTTACGACCTTGCAGGGGTCTATTATTCGCGTGACAATACAAGGCAGTATACTTATAACGACGCTCTCTGTCAGGTTCTCGGGTTTACGTCGAACGACGGCTCGGGACTAACCGGAATTGAGAAGTATTACGACAATATATTGGGGGGAACTAACGGCGAAATTACCTATTCCACCGACATAATAGGCGTAGAAACTGAAAATTCCGTGGTGGTTTACAGACCGGCAAAGGACGGTGACGAGATACGGCTTACTATCGATATGGATATTCAGCTTGCGGCGGAGAACGCAATGAAAAGCGTTTACGCGTCCAGCGGGGCAAAGTCGGCATCGTGTGTGGTGCTTAATCCTCGGAATTTCGATATTCTCGCGCTCGTAAACTACCCGTCTTACGATTTAAACGACGTTCCGCGCGACGATACCGAAACGTTGAACGCTCTGTCAAGGAATCTGCTTGTAAGCGACATTTATGAACCCGGTTCGACCTTTAAGGTCGTGACCGCGGCGGCAAATATTGAAGAATATCTGAACGGAAACACAAAAGCGTTTTCAAATTCCTACGTATTTAACGGCAGCAGAACGAGAACGGTAGACGGCACGAAAATTAAGTGCTGGTCGGACCACTCTAACGGCAAGCACTCCAATCAGACGCTTGCGGCAGCGCTAAATAACAGTTGTAACCCATGTTTTACGGATATTGCACTGTCGCTTGGTAGTGAAACTTTTTATAATTATCTTTCGGCTTTCGGCTTCGGCAACGTGACGGGGCTGGATTTCAACGGCGAAGCTTTGGGTATGCTCGTGCCGCAGACCGCCGTTCGGGATTGCGATTTGGCGCGTATCGGCTTCGGGCAGACCATTGCGGTTACGGGCGTTCAACTCGCCTGTGCAGTAGCGGCGGCAGTGAACGGCGGAAATTACTACGCTCCGCATTTTCTGAAAAGTATAGTTTCCGCAGACGGTAAGACCGTTTCGGAGTACGAGCCCGTATTAAAAAACAAGGTAATAAGCGAAAAGGCTTCGTCTCTTCTTGCCGAAATGTTGGAGGGGGTCGTTACCGAAGGTAGCGGCACAAAAGCGTTTATAGACGGATACCGTGTCGGCGGCAAAACAGGTACTGCACAAAAGTACGAAGGCGGGCACGTTGCACAGGGCAAGTATGTTTCGTCGTTCTGTGGCTTTTTCCCTGCAAACAATCCCGAATATCTTGCGCTTATCGTTGTCGACGAACCGCAGGGAACCTATTACGGCAGTGCTGTGGCGGCGCCGGTTGCAAAGGAAATTTTCAAAGATATAATAAAAATTAAAAACATCGAACGGTACGTATAATGGAACTTAAAGAACTTTTGAAGCATTTACAAGCGATAGAAATAGTCGGAAACGCCGATATCGAAATAAGCGGGCTTTGCTCAGACAGCCAAAAGGTGCAAAACGGTGATTTGTTCTTCTGTTTTTCGGGCTTGAAACACGATTCGCACGGTGATATGCCCGAAATAACGGGTCGCGGAGCAGTTGCGGTAGTGTGTGAGAGAAAGCTCGATGCCCCGGTAACTCAGATAATAGTAGAAAACGCGCGGGCACAGATGGCGCGTGCGGCGCAAGCCTTTTACGGTTTTGCGGATAAAAAGCTTAAAATTGTTGCCGTCACGGGCACAAACGGCAAGACGACAATAACCCATATGCTTGCAAGCATATTCCATTCAAACGGGCATAGTACGGGGGTAATCGGTACTTTGGGCATAAGCTACGGCGAAAAATTTATTGCCCCCGAGCTTACCACACCCGACCCGATTTATTTATATTCCGTGCTTGCCGATATGGCGGCGGCGGGGGTAAAGTACGTCTTTATGGAAGTTTCCGCCCACGCACTTTATTACGACAAAATTCACGGTTTGACTTTCGAGGCGGGCATATTCACCAACTGCACTCAGGATCACCTTGATTTTTTCGGAGATATGAAAGAATATTCAGACTGCAAAAAGCTTCTTTTTAAGGACGGCAGATGCAAAGCCGCAGTTATAAATTCGGACGATAAACTCGGTATAGAACTTCTTTCGTCGGTAGACAACGCAGTGAGTTACGGGCTTAAAAATCCAGCGGACGTATTCGCTGTCGACGTAAATGAAAGCCTTGACGGCACGACTTTCGTTTTGAATCTGTTCGACGAACTCTACGAAATCAAGCTGTGTCTGCCAGCTATACATAACGTATACAACGCAATGGCGGCGGCGGCGTGCGCTAAACTTTTGGGTATAAAAATCGGCGGTATCGCCAAAGGGTTGTACGGGTTGAAGAGCGTGCCCGGCAGGCTCGAACGGGTTGCAAAGTACAACGGCGCGGAAATTTTCGTTGACTTTGCGCATACTCCCGACGGACTTGAAAAGTCGCTTCAATCACTCAAAAAGCTTTGTAAAGGTAAGCTGTACTGTCTTTTCGGTTGCGGCGGCAACAGAGATAAAACCAAGCGCCCCTTAATGGGTAAGGTGGTTTCAACCTACGCCGACTTTTGCATTATTACTTCCGACAACCCTAGGTATGAGGACCCTTACGATATCATAAGCGAGATAGAAGCGGGAGTGAAGCCTACGGGCAGGAAGTATGTGACCGTTTCAGAAAGAGAGGTTGCGACGGAGTACGCAATAAGACTTCTGGAGCCAGGCGATATTCTTCTTGTCGCGGGTAAAGGCGGTGAGCAGTATCAGGAGATTATGGGTATAAAACACAGTTACAATGACAATACAGTTATAAAAAACATAATCGGCGGTTAAATGAAAGGCATATTTATTGCAATAATCTCCGCGTTTCTCGCTTCGGGGGCGCTTTTGATGCTCGTTTTGCCCCTTTTAAGGCGGTTGAAAGCGGGGCAGTATATTTTGGGCTATGTAAAAGAACATAAAGACAAGGGCGGCACGCCGACAATGGGCGGGCTAGCCTTTGTTTGCGCTATCGTCATCGTCGGATTCTGTACGCTCGGTTTCGGCGGCGGCGAGGCGAACTTAACGCTTGCGATAACCGCAAGTTTTATGGTCGTAGGCTTTCTTGACGATTTTATCAAAATTTATCACAAAAAAAACGAAGGGCTTAAACCATATCAGAAAATAATCTTTCAGGTAGCAATCGCAACGGTTGCCGCGCTTTATTGCTATTTTAACGCTATCACCGAAATCAATATCCCGTTCACGAGTATCTCCGTCAATATCGATTGGGGAATTATTCCGCTGGTCATTTTCATTTTTACGGCGACGGTGAACTGCGTAAACCTGACAGACGGGCTCGACGGTCTTGCAGGGGGGACAAGCGCGGCGTATCTCGGCATAATGGGAATTATGCTCGCACTGAAAGATACTTATTTTTCGGTGCTCTGTTTTATCGGAGTGGGTGCGCTTGCGGCTTTCCTCGTTTTTAACGTGAACAAAGCCGCCATATTTATGGGCGACACAGGCTCGCTTGCCCTCGGCGGGTTCATTTCCTGCATTTCTGTGTTTTCGGGAAACTCTCTTTATATTCCCATTATCGGAATAATGTTCGTAATTTCGGGAATATCCGTTATCGTACAAGTCATATATTATAAACGGACAAGGAAGAGAGTGTTTTTGATGGCGCCCCTGCATCACCATTTCCAGATGAAAGGGTACACGGAGTGTAAAATCACTTATTGCTATTTCGCGCTCACCGCCTTCGTCGGAATAATTTGTTTGATATTTTGGTGAGGTTGTATGTATTTTAAAAGTCAGAAATTTTTCGTAGCGGGTATGTCGGTTTCGGGTGAAAGCAGCGCCCGCTTTTTGCTTGAAAGGGGTGCGGACGTCTATATATACGACGACGTTGTAAGCGACAAAGTACAAGCCGTAATGACCGAACTTGCGGCGCTTGGCGCGCACGTTGTGTCGGTGGACACGCTTGACGTCGCAACCAACAAGTGCGATATCTTGGTTTTGTCGCCGGGGATTCCCATAGACAACGCACTGCCCGTCGCGTTCAGAAAACAGGGCAAGACGATAATAGGCGAAGAAGAGCTTGCCGCAACTTATCTCCGTGCGACGGCGATTGCCGTTACCGGCACTAACGGCAAAACCACGACGGTGACAATGCTTAACGAGGTTTTAAACGCCGCGGGCTACAACAGCATTGCCTGCGGGAACAACGGACACCCGCTTATCGAAGAAGTGGAAAACCTCACTTTCAACGACTACGCGGTAATTGAAATTTCCTCGTTTCAGCTCGAAACCTTGTCCAGCCTGCGCCCGCATATCGCCGTCGTAACCAATGTTACGGAGGATCACCTCAACAGGCACTACAATATGGACAACTACATATTTTTAAAATCCAAGATTTTAAAGAACCTTAAAGAAAGCGAGTTCGCGGTATTGAACTACGACGACCCCGTTGTGAGGGGGTTCGCCCAAAAGACCAAGGCAAAGGTCGTTTATTTTTCAATGCAGTCCCGCGTGAACGGCGCGTATTACGAGAACGGCAGCGTCTATTTTAACGGTGAAAAATACTTTGACGTGACTGAGCTGACGATAAACGGAGTACATAACGCATACAACGCTCTTGCCTGCGTTGCGGTTGCGGGAATTCTGGGGCTTGACAAAAGGGCGACCGCGCAGGCTATATGCGCCTTCAAGGGGGTTAAGCACCGCATTCAGGTCGTCAGGGAAGTCAACGGAGTAACCTATATTGACGACAGCAAGGGCACGAACGTAGACGCGGCGTTGAAAGCGGCGCTGTCTATGGCAAACCCGACGATAATTCTTCTCGGAGGGAAAGATAAAGGCGACGACTATCTGCCGCTTTTCGAAGGTCTTGCCGCAACGCCCGTCGTACACGCGATAATTTACGGTGAAAACAGGTTTAAAATGCTCAACGCGGCTATAAAAGCGGGTTTCGTCGGCTTCTCGCTGTGTTCTGAGTTTAACACTGCGGTAAAGATTGCGCAGTTTATAGCAAAGCCCGGGCAGTGCGTTCTTTTAAGTCCCGCAAGTTCAAGCTTCGACAGCTTCCTCAACTACGAAGAGCGCGGCGATGCGTTCAGGGAGATAGTGGAAAAGATAAATGAAATCTGATGTCGGTAAAAAGGAGCTGTTAAAAACTCCGTACAAGACTAAAAAAACTACGAAAGCGGGCGACGTCCCGCTTTTAATTTGCGTAGTTTTTATGGCGTGTTTCGGCTGTCTTATGATTTATTCGGCAAGCTCGTACACAGCTACGGTTCAGTACGGCGATAGCCTCTATTTCGTCAAAAAGCAGTTAATCGGCGTGGTTTTGGGCGCGGCGGCAATGGTCGGGACGTGCTTTCTACCCTATAAAAAGCTTATAAAACTAAAATTCCCCGCAGTTATAATTGCGGTCGTTTTGCTCGCGCTTGTTTTTGTGCCGGGGGTCGGTATAACCAACTACGGTGCAACGCGATGGATAGGTTTCGGCGGAGTCACCATTCAGCCGTCTGAGATAGCAAAGTATGCTTACGCGCTTTTTTCCGCCGCATACTTTGCCAAGAACTACGAAAAAGTAAAGACGGTGAAAGGAGTTTTGCCCGTCCTCGGCGTCGGAATAATGTTCTGCCTGCTCATAATTATCGAGCCTAATATGTCCATAACTATGTGCGTCGGGCTTTTAATGCTGGGTATAATCTTTTTAAGCGGCACCAACTTAAAAACTTTCCTCATAATACTGATACCATTCGTAATAGCGGTGCCCGTACTCATAATTTTAGAACCTTACCGTCTGCAACGTCTTAGTGCCTTTCTGGACCCTTGGGCTTCGCCTAAGGACGAGGGTTATCAGCTTATCCAGTCGCTGTACGCACTCGGCAACGGCGGACTTTTCGGAAAGGGGCTTTTCAATTCCACGCAAAAATACAGGTTTCTGCCGTTCGCGGAAAGCGACTTTATTCTTGCGATAATGGGCGAAGAGCTCGGTTTTTTCGGGCTTACGCTTTTCTTTCTCATATGCGGGTTCATAATTTACAGGGGCTTCAAAATCGCACGGAATTGTAAAGACCGTTTCGGCTTTCTGCTTGCAGCGGGCGTAACGTTGGTGTACGGAATACAGGTGGCCATCAACGCGCTTGTCGTTACCGGCACGATTCCCCCGACAGGCTTACCCTTGCCGCTTATCAGCAGCGGAAACACTTCGCTTATTATAACTATGGCTTCAATGGGGGTTCTGTATAATATTTCTAAAGTTAACAACGACGGCTGACTCCGACATATTATGAAGTAGGGCAACGAGGAAATTTAAGAGAATTACCGTTGCCTATATTTACTATTCGGAGTCAATATGGAAAAATACATAATTAACGGAGGAAACAAGCTATACGGCAGTGTCGAAGTTCAGACTGCAAAGAATTCCGTACTGCCTATACTTGCCGCAACGGTCCTGACGGACGATAAAGTAAAAATTTTCAACGTTCCGAACATCACCGACGCGAAGAATATGGTCAAAATTCTTTCAGGGCTCGGTTGCCGCGTGGCTTTCGAGGGGAACGACCTGGTTGTGGACGGCTCTTTTGCCGAAAAGGACGAAATTCCGCGCGCGCTTGCGCACGAATTGCGCTCGTCTGTGTTTCTTCTGGGTTCGATAATCTCGCGTTTCCGCACTGCAAAAATCGCCTACCCCGGCGGTTGCGACATCGGGCTTCGTCCCGTCGATTTGCACTTAACGGGTTTGAAGCGGCTGGGCGTTAACATAAAGGAAGAGAACGGGTACATAATTTGCGAGTGCGATAAACTGCACGGTGACGAAATAATGCTTGACTGTCCCAGCGTAGGCGCGACGGAAAATATTATGCTCGCCGCCGCAAAGGCGGAGGGAACTACGCTTATAAAAAATGCCGCAAGGGAACCTGAGATAGAGGACTTGCAGCGTTTTTTAAATTGTATGGGCGCCAAGGTGCGCGGTGCAGGTACGGGAACTATAATAATCGAAGGCGTAAAGGCTTTGCACGGTTGCGATTTTCAGCCTATTCCCGACAGAATAGAAGCCGGCACGTTTCTTATTGCCGCGGCGATGTGCGGCGGCGAGATAGAGTTAAGAAACGCTTGCGCCGAAAATATCAGTTCACTTTTACATAAACTTAGGGAAAACGGTTGCAAAATCCGCCTGAATAATGATAAAATAATTTTGGAAAATCACAGAAGATTAACTTCCGTGAAAAGCGTCGAAACTCAGCCCTACCCCGGTTTTCCCACCGACTTACAGGCGCAGATAACCGCACTTTGCTGTATCTGTCGCGGGCAGTCAATAATAACCGAAAACCTATTTGAAACACGCTTTAAGCATGTTCCCGAATTAAGAAAGATGGGTGCGGATATTACGGTTATAAACCGTAACGCGTTCGTTCGCGGAGTGGAAAAATTCACGGGCGCGACGGTTGTCGCGCACGACCTGCGCGGCGGTGCCGCGCTGGTTACAGCGGGGCTTGCCGCAGAAGGCAGAAGCGAAGTTCTGGATATTTCCCATATAGACAGGGGGTACGGCTCTTTCGAATATAAACTTCGCTCTATTGGCGGAGACATCGTAAGGGTGTCGGTATAGGTTTATGAAACACTTAAGAAAAATCGCTACGCTTATAATAGCCGTAATTATGGTTGCGGCAATCGCCGTCGGAATAGGGGTTATATATGCGGTACGCAACGTCAACGTTACCTTTTTGAGTTATGCCGACGATAACGCTGAAACGAAAATATTAACCGTAAAGGAAAGCGTTCTTTCAAACTGCCGTGGCAGGCTTATTTCTTCGATCAGCGAAGAGGACGTTTCTTCCGTACTTGCGGACGACTGTTTTCTGGAAAGCTTTGAAAAGGTTCTGCCTTGCACGATTAATATTACCGTTCAGCAAAGACGGGAAGTTTTCACTGTCTTTGACGGGGAAACTTATTCGACTTACGACGACGTTGGCAAGTTTATGCGCACGGCCGAAAAGAACGAAAATTCTTATGACGGCGCGCCTAATCTTATAATTACCGGCACCGACGGCGACAACGATATAAAGACGGTCGCGGCGGTCTGCGCGATTTTTAAAAGTGAAGAAAACTTCGGTTCCCTGCGCGCGGCGGTCAAACAGGTTGAGCTGTACAAATCTCAAACTACAATCACGACCGACAGCGACAGGCTGACTTTCCGTTTGTGGAGCGGGCTTTCGATAGAGATACGCGACTTCACGCAACACACTGCCGAAAAAATCAAAAAAGCCTTTAAGCTTTTCGATAGGCTCGAACCCGAGCAGACGTTGCGCGGGCGCATATACTGTCTTGCGGACGTTAATGCCGAAGCGACTTACAATCCCAATGCCTGAAAGGAATTTAAAAAGCGGTGCGCGCACCGCTTTTTTTGTTAATTCTGTTGACTTTTTAATGGGGCTATTATATAATTAATTATATAATATAGTAAAATGGGGCTTGTGCGTATGCGCTCTAACTGCGTAGCGATTTTGGATATCCGTTCAGCCGAGATGACTGCGGTCGTCGGGGAAAGGGGCGTAAACGGTACGTTCATTATTAAAAGTAAATATTCCTGCGCGTACGACGGTTATGCCGAGGGCGAGCTTTTAGACGTAGAAAATTTCATTTCCTCCGTCGCAGATGTAGTTAAAAGCACCCTTTCGGGCGGCAGCGGGATAAAGAGTTTTTACGTCGGCGTGCCCGGTGAATTCATTAAGCTCGTCAATGCGGACAAGGCGATAAGCTTCCACTCCGCAAAAAAAATCACAGCAAGCGACTGTAAAACGCTTATTGAGCTTTGTGCCCCCGCAAGCGGCGAGGAGTGGAAAACGATACGGCGCGGTACGCTTTACTTCGTTTTGTCGGACAAGCGTAAAGTTATTGACCCTGTTGGCGCCGTAAGCGACAGTTTGCAGGGCAAGTGCTGTTTTTATCAGTGTAAAGACTCCTTTATCGGCTGCGTTATGGCGGCTTTCAAAAGGTTCAAAGAAATTGCTACCGTCAATCTTATCCCGACCTGTTGCGCCGAAGCAATGTATCTGGTCGAACCCGAACGTCGCGACGAATGCGCTGTTTTGTTTGATTTCGGATACATCTCGTCAACGTACAGCGTTATCTGCGGCAACGGACTTTTGTACAGCGAGTCGTTCTCTGTCGGTATAGGGCATATAGCTTTTTATCTTATGACCGAGCTTGATATTCCTTTCGAGGTCGCTTCGACATTTCTTTCTACGGTAAATCTGAACGCAAAAGAGAAGCTTACAAGCTATGAGGAATGCATTTACGGCGGAACGACTTATAAGTTTTCCACCGCAAAGCTTCGCGATATTATTCGTGAAGGGCTTGACGGCGTTTGCGAAACTATCGAAGAATGCCGCCAAAGTTTTTCCGGCAGGAATATCGACGGAAAGCCGTTGCTTGTCACGGGCGAGGGTATAAAGGTCGTTCGTGGCACTGCGGAGCATCTTGCAGGCAGGCTTGTAAAGAGCGTCGAGGTCGTTTCACCGCGGGTTCCTTATTACGATAAACCGCACTTTTCATCTTTTTTAAGCCTTTTGGATATGGCTTTGGAAGACGCTGAATAATTCTTAATTAACCATTAACGGAGGTTAAATATGTTTAACGATTTACACGGAATAGGCTCGAATATAACGGGCAGAGCCAGAATCAAGGTTGTTGGCGTTGGCGGCGCAGGCAACAACGCCGTTAACAGAATGTTGGACGCAGGCATAACGAGCGCCGAATATTATGTTGTTAATACGGACAGCCAGATTTTGACGCTTTCACCCTGCGAAAATAAAATTCAGATAGGCAGTGCGCTTACGAAAGGTCTTGGCGCAGGTGCCGACCCCGAGGTGGGCAGAGCGGCTGCGGAAGAAAGCAAGGATTTACTTACCGATGCAATAAAAGGCACAGACCTTCTTTTCATAACCGCAGGTATGGGCGGCGGCACGGGTACAGGCGCCGCACCCGTTATCGCAAAGATAGCGAGGGATATGAAAATACTGACGATAGCCGTCGTAACCGAACCTTTCAGTTTCGAGGGCAAAAAGCGTATGGAAAACACGGCGAAAGGGCTTGACAACCTCAAAAAATACGTAGATACGCTTATCGTAATTCCCAACGACAAGATAAAGACCGTCGTTGAGAGGAACACCCCTATGACCGAAGCGCTTCGCGTTGCCGACGACATCTTAAAGCAGAGTATAAGAGGGCTTACCGAGCTTATTGTTAACCCTTCGCTGATTAACCTCGACTTTGCAGACGTCAAAACGATTTTAAAGGACAAGGGTATTGCGCACCTCGGTGTCGGCGTTGCCAAGGGCGACAACAGAATTATAGAAGCCGTCCGCGTTGCGGTTAACTGCCCGCTTCTCGAAACCACGATAGAGGGCGCGCGCGGCGTCATTTTAAACGTAGTAGGCGGCAAAGATTTGACCATTGACGAAGTAACCGATGCGGCCGAACTTATTAAAAGCGTTGTCGATGCGTCCGCGAACATTATCTTCGGTGCGAGAATAGACCCCAACGTTCAGGACGAGGTCGAAATAACAGTAATTGCAACGGGCTTCCCCGGCTACGATACCACCCGCCGCGAAGAGGAGCAGATTAAATATTCAGGCAACCACCAAGCTTACGACGACGGGCTTTACGGTGCAGGCGGAATGAGAAGAATGACTGTGAACGAGCCTTACTATAAACCCGTTCAACCCGTTCAGCCTATACAGCAAGAAAGACCCCCCGTGCAGTATGCACCGCCCGTTCAGCCCGTACAACCCGTTCAGCCTGTGCGTGAGGAAATTAATATCGAGCGCCAGCCCGAGAAAAACGTTCCTAAATTTGCACAGCTTTTAAAGAATTTCGGTAAAAAACGCGACAACTGAAAAAAGTAAAAACGAAAAGCGCACGTTTTAGCGTGCGCTTTTCGTTTACAAATTCAGTATTATTTAACTGACGGAAAACTAAATAGACCTATTTTTAAGTTCATCATAGTAAGCCGTAAGGATTGCTTTTTTCAAAATGTCTCGGGTCGCTGTGTCAAGTGGATGTGCAATATCCTTATAATCGCCATCATTAGTTTTTCTGCTGGGCATTGCAATAAACGCGCCTTCGGTTGAATCGATAATTTTGATATCGTGCACGACAAAGCATTTGTCAATGGTGATCGAAGCAACTGCTTTAAGTTTATTGTCCCCTTTGTTAATTAACCTGATTCGTACATCTGAGATTTCCATAATTCACCTACCAGATAATACTTTCATTGACTTAATTGTACAATAAAAGTATTAATAATTCAATACTTATTTCAAAAATTTTCGCAAATTTTTTAAAAAACTTTAAAATTCGTGCTATTTAAACAAAATAATTAATAAAATTTAATATGCGGAAAAGATTTTTGGACGGTTATCTTAGTTATTATTTTATCGGTATCGGTGGAGTTAGTATGAGCGGACTTGCAAAATATATTCTGTCGTGCGGTAAGAAAGTAGGCGGAAGCGACAACGTTTCCAGTATTTATACTGACGAGCTTGAAAAGGCGGGCGCAAAAGTGGAAATTGGGAACGACAAAGGAAGCGTGCATTTTTACGACGTGGTAGTCTATACCGACGCCGTTCAGGAAAACGATTTTCAGCTTATGGAAGCGCGTGAGCTGAACAAAATTATTTTATCGCGCGGTCAGCTTCTGTATGAAGTCAGCCGCGGTTTCAAAAGAGTGATAGCGGTGTCGGGATGTCACGGCAAAACGACGTGTACGGCTATGCTCGTGCATATTTTTGCGAGTGCTGGCGCTAAGTTCGGCGCACATATCGGCGGTAGGGATAAAAAGTTTTTAAACAGCTTTTACAGCGGCAATGACTTCTTTATAACCGAAGCTTGCGAATACAAGAAAAACTTTCTTTTATTAAAGCCCGACATCGCCGTGGTCTTAAATAGCGCGCCCGACCATCTGGAATGCTACGGCTCGGTTCAGAACCTGCGTCAGTCTTATAAGCTGTTCGCGGAAAGCGCGGAAATTTCAATTGTGCCTTATGGTGATTTAAAAGTGGAGGGGGTAACTTTCGGCTACGAAAAGAGCGCCAAATATTACGCCCGAAACGTAGTCTGTAAACACGGGTTTTACAGCTTTACCGCCTATGACGGCGACGGGGTTCTCGGGGGCGTAGACCTCAACGTATACGGCAAACACAACGTTTTAAACGCACTTGCGGCAATTGCCGCCGCCCGTTCGGCAGGTGTCCCGTTTGCAAGGATAAAGGAAGGGTTAGCCGACTTTTGCGGGGTTGAAAGACGGTTCGAGTGTCTGGGCAAATTTAAAGGCGCGCTCTGTATTGCCGATTACGCGCATCACCCGGACGAAATATCGGCAACGCTTTCGGCAATCAAAAAAATCAACAAGGGAAAGCTTTACGTGGTGTTCCAGCCTCATACGTATTCTCGCACGAAAAACCTGTTCAAAGATTTCGTAAAAGCGCTTTCAGGCGTAAATAATCTTATGATATACCGAACATTTGCCGCCCGCGAGTATTTCGACGATAGGGGAAGCGCGCTTACACTGTCGCATAGCGTTAAACGTTCGCGCTACGGCGACTGCGAAAAGGATATAACGGATTTTATCCGTGCCGCAAGAGCGAATGACACTGTACTTTTTCTTGGTGCGGGTGACATCTACGAAATTGCAAAAAGAATTATAAATGTATAATTATTCACAAATATTAAATATATAAAGTTGCGTTCACTCGACTTAAAAATAGTTATTAACTAGCGCATATTATTGGTGCAACGCAAAAATTATATTGTAAAGCTTCTTTTTATTAAATGAATAAATATAACTGAATTAAGTAATAAAAGCGCCCGTTCAGGACGCTTTTATTTATCCATAAATAAATTTAATTTGGCTTTTCATTTTGTTGTCATTTTTTTCGTGAGATGATATAATAATGAAAGAAAATTATTTTATACGGCTTTTATATATTCGGAGATTTTTAAAGTGGGCGATAAGAAAAAATCAAAAAGCGAAAAAATATCTTATATTCTGACCCGAGAAACGATAGGAATGACGATGATGCTTTTCAGCGTTGTCGTTCTTATAATGCTTTTCAGTTTCGATGCGATTTTTGCAGGCATCGGTGCGGGTATTTGCACGTTTTTGTTCGGTACTTTCGGCTATGGCTCGATTTTGTTCGTCGTGCTTTTGGGTTATTTCGGCGAATGGCTTACATTCGGAAAGAAGTTTAAAATCGGCTTTAAAAAGACGGTCACGATTTGTCTGACTGCTTTTGCTTTGTTTCTTCTTTTCCACGCGGTTTCCACTAATTCCTATCCTGTAAGCGGTTACGGCAAGTATATATCCGACTGTTATATGAACGCGCAGTACGGTTACGCAGGCTACACTCTCGGTGGTGTCGTTTCTGCGATTTTTGTATATCCCGTACTTGCAATCGGCGGTTACGTTACCGCATACGTAATATTCGGCTTACTGTCGGTTCTGTGCGGGCTTCTGGTTTTCTGGTCGTTTAAAGGAACGGTCTTTGTGCACGGCTTCCGTAAATCGAAGATAAAGGACGAGGACGTAGAGGAAAGCTACTCTAAAGCCACCCCCGAGCCCGTGCCTGTAAAATTCGAGTATGCGCCCGAGGTTCAGCCACAGTACGTTGTTTCCGAACAGCCGCAAAAACCCGTTGCTGCGGAAAACAATAAATTTTCACAGAAAAATCTCGGTCGTAAAATTTTATTCGAAAAGGGTGAATTCGCCGCTGAAAGTTACAGAAGAAATATGATTTTCAACGAAAATTCCTATTTTAATCACCCTGTGACCAGCGAAGCTGATTATCTCAGCAGTTTCACTTCTAACCCTGAAAATTTGAAGCAGAAAGCTTCCGCACCGCAAAGCTATTCGGAAATTTATCAGCAGAACGTTTATGGACAACCGTCGGCGATGCCCGCCAATTACGTAGTAGAGCCTGCAAGGGAGCAGGATAGATACAACGAACCCGTAAACGATTATTCAGCGCCAGAAGACAGCCGTTATTACGACTCTTATGACGATGCGGATATTTACGGGAACGAAACTCCCGAGCCCACTGCGCAGGCGGACGAGCCCTATACACCGCCCGTACAAGACAGAGTAACGGGCTTTTCGGAATCGGCGCCTAAGATTGAGGAGCCCGAAGCAATAAAAGATGATAAGCCCTCCGTGACGGGTGGCGACGTTTACAATTTGTTTGGCGGCGACAGTGTCCGCGGTGACGGTACTCGTGGCGATAACTTGCGCAGTGAAAGCGTTCGTAACGAAAGAACGGATAAAAGCGGGGCTTCCGCCGACAGGACTGAGCGTAGCAACGCAGACCTGTTCGACGATAGCGACGACGATATTTTCTCAGTCCGTGCTGACAGACTTGCGGAGCGTCCTGAAAGAACCGAACGCGCCGTTCCCCCTGTAACGCCGATACCCGAAACCCGCAGACCCGTGGCAAGAAAGCCCGAGCCCGTTCAATCCGAACCGCCCGCAGAGAAAGCGGA
Organism: uncultured Christensenella sp.; assembly: GCA_910579585.1. Classification (GTDB taxonomy): domain Bacteria; phylum Bacillota; class Clostridia; order Christensenellales; family Borkfalkiaceae; genus Coproplasma. The sequence continues at coordinate 73,741 of CAJTVA010000001.1, read as the reverse complement.
AGAAAAGCCCAAGCACGTCTGGAAGCGTTACGTCCGTCCGACTCTCGACCTGTTGGACGACTATCCCGAAAATTCGAACGTAAATACGGGCGAGATAGAGGATAACAAGCGTACAATTGTTCAGGCGCTTGAAAGATATAAAATTTCAAGCGAAGTCGCAAACGTCACGATAGGTCCGTCTATAACGCGTTACGACGTCATAATTCACGACAAAACCAACATAAAGCGGTCTCTCGGCTATCGCGATGCAATCGCAATGGAGCTTATGAAAGAGAACGTCACCGCATACCTCAACTATTCTAAGGGTGCGCTTTCGATAGAGGTACCAAATAATAAGCGGTCAATAGTCGGGCTCAAATCGATGCTTGCCAATTCAGTGTTCATCAACAGTAAGAAAAATTCGCTTACTTTCGCACTCGGTAAGAACGTTGACGGCGAAGTCGTCTGCCCCGACATAACCAAGATGCCCCATTTGCTTGTCGCTGGTACCACGGGCAGCGGTAAAAGTATCTGCTTAAGCGCTTTGCTTGTCAGTCTTCTCTATAAGTACGGACCAGAAGAGTTGCGCCTTATACTGGTTGACCCTAAGCAGGTCGAGTTTATTTCCTACGATAAGTTGCCGCACCTTATGATAAATGAAATTATCTACGACGTAGATAAAGCAATCAAGGCGCTGAACTGGGCAATTAAGGAAATGGAACGACGCTACGGTCTTTTCAAAGATATGACCGAACATGGTGTTGCGACCAAAAACCTCGACGAGTATAACGCCCACTTGCCCGATGGCGAGGAAAAACTTCCTAAAATCGTAGTCGTGCTTGACGAGTTCGGAGACCTTATGCTTCAAGCCAAAAAGGACATTGAAAGCAGAATTATAAAGCTCGTGCAGAAAGCTCGCGCCTGCGGCATACATCTGATTCTTGCAACGCAACGCCCCTCGGTTGACTGTATTACCGGTCTTATTAAGTCAAACTTGCCCACGCGTATAGGCTTCAAGGTCAACTCTTTCGACGACTCTAGAACCATTTTCGATATTGGCGGCGCAGAGAAACTTCTCGGCAAGGGCGACTCGTATTTCCGTTCGAACGAAAACCCCGACCTTGCGCGTATTCAGTGTTGCTTCGTTGACACTCACGAGGTGCAGAAAGTCACGGACTTCGTCAAAGCCAATAACGAAACTTACTTCGACCAGAGCGTTTCCGACTTCATCAATACTGTTGAGCAGGAAGAAACGGCAAGCTCGATGGTCAGCGGCGGCGGTGACGGAGACGACGTGGAAACCAAGATTGACGATACGTTTATAAAAGCGTTGAAGTACTGTGTGACTTCGAATCAGGCTTCGGTTTCTATGATACAGCGTCGTTTTCCCGTCGGCTATATTAAAGCCTGCAAAATTATCGACTGGATGGAGAATATGAACTACGTAACTCCGTCCGAGGGCTCTAAACCCAGAAAAGTTTTGCTTTCCAAAGACGAATTCTTCAACATTTACGGTGAAGTTGATGACTGACATTAAAGCCAAAAAATTCGGTGTAATTTCTCTCGGTTGCGATAAAAACCGTGTAGATACCGAGAAATTATTGGCAATACTTAAATCAAACGGCTGTACGATAACCGACGATGCGGGCACAGCTCAAGTACTAATCATAAACACTTGCGCTTTCTTGAACGAAGCACGGAAAGAAGCTATCGAAACCGTTATCGAGTATTCGGTTTTAAAGAGTGAAAATCTGGAAAAGATTGTGGTTACTGGCTGTCTGCCCCAAAAATACGCAGATGAAACTTTTTCCGCGCTCACCGAAGCGGACGTTTTCCTCGGTACGGACGACTACGACAAATTTTTCGACGCACTCGAAAAATCTTATGACGGCGAAAGGGTGAATTTCGTCGGCACGGGTTCACACTCGTTCAGCGGCGAAAGGGTGGTAACAACGCCCGCACACTACGCTTATTTAAAAATAGCCGACGGCTGTAACAACCGTTGCACCTATTGTTTAATTCCCAAAATACGCGGCAGGTACGTCAGTTACCCTATGGAATCGCTTGTAAATGAAGCGGAAAACCTAGGCGACGTGTCGGAGCTTATTCTTGTCGCACAGGACGTCACAAGGTACGGTTTAGACAAAGGACAAAAAAATTTAGTAAAAATTTTAAAAAACCTGACAGAACTTGTCAACATTAATAGTGTAAGATTATTGTACTGTTATCCCGATATGATTGACGACGAACTGATTTCGGAAATTCGGGACAATCCTAAAATAATCAAATATCTCGATATTCCTCTGCAACACAGCGAGGACAGAATTTTAAAGCTTATGAACCGCCCTGAGGGAAGGGAGAAGTATTTAAGTCTTTTCAAAAAGTTGCGGGAGGAAATTCCCGAAATTGCAATCCGCTCGACGTTTATTGCGGGTTTCCCCACGGAAACAGAGGAAGAAGTCGACGGACTTGCCGACTTTCTGCAAAAAGCTCAGCTTGACAATTGCGGTTTCTTCGCGTACTCACGCGAGCCCGATACCGCGGCTTATAAGCTTAAAGGACAAATGCCTTATTCGGTCAAGAAAAAGCGGGTCAAAAGGCTTTACGCGGCGCAGAAAGAGATTTCCTTTAAAAAGCTTCAAAACTACGTCGGCAAAACACTTAGGGTGCTTTGCGACGGTATCGACTACGAAAAAAACTGTTTCGTCGGAAGAGCGTATTTTCAAGCGCCCGAAATTGACGGTAAAGTCTATTTTAATGCTAACTCTGCCGTGCAAGGCGAGTATCTTGAAGTGATTATCGAAAGAACGGACGCTTATGATTTGTACGGGCGAACGGGAGATTACGATTATGAATAACGAAAACGAAATCGATAAGGAGAGCAGGGCGTACAAATTCGCCGCGGGGAAAGGGGTGATGAACTTGCCCAACAAGCTCACCATTGCAAGAATGGTGATGATACCGGTATTCATTCTATTTTTCTATCTTCAGTTTACGGCGCACTACTTTGTTGCGCTGGCAGTGTTCGGGGTGGCGTGCCTTACCGACCTGTTTGACGGAAAAATCGCAAGAAAGTACAACCTTGTAACCAACCTCGGAAAGTTCCTTGACCCGATTGCGGATAAGGTTCTCGTCCTATCCGCGCTCGTTATTATGCTGACTGTACCATCGTTTTTCGTTGCTAACCTCGGTTATTGGGCGCTTATAGTCGCGGGGTGCGGAGTTGCGCTCATACTCGCCCGTGAAATAATCGTCAGCGGGTTCAGAATGGTTGCGGCAAGTTCGGGCACGGTAATTGCGGCGGATATATTCGGCAAATACAAAACGACTTGTCAGGATATTTCAATCGTCGTTTTAATAGTCGGCGCGGGCGTTGCCGAACTTACCGACCACATTGCGGGGGTAATCGTCAATTACGTCGGGTTAGCATTCTTTGCGCTTGCCGTTGTTTTAACGGTAATTTCGGGAATAAACTACCTCGTCGGAAACAGGGCGGTTTTATCAAAATGAATACCTATATAAAAGCAGTTGCCGCCCCGCGTGAAATTGTAGATAAAGCTGTCGGAATTTTAAGGGAAGCTTGCCCCGAAATTACGGTCAAACTCGATTGTGTGTTCGGAGATTTGACTATGGAGATAGAGAAGAACTCCGCCGACCTTAAGGAGTTCGACAGGGCTTACCGCGAAGCGTTAATCTTGCTTAACGATTACGTTTACGCGCTTGAAAACGTTCCGCTTGCCGATAGGCTAGTCCAGCTTTTAAAGCTCAGAAAGACAATGCTCAGCGTTGCAGAGTCCTTTACGGGCGGCGGCGTCGGGAAGAGAATCGTTGGGGTTTCAGGCGCAAGCGAAGTGTTTTTCGAGGGTTTGAATACTTACAGTAACCAATCTAAGATGTTAAGGCTCGGCGTTAAAGAAAGCACTCTGAAAAAATACGGCGCAGTATCCAAAGAATGCGCGTTCGAAATGGTCGAAGGACTGTTAAAAAGCGGTAATTGCGGGGTTTGCGTCGCAACGACGGGAATAGCGGGCCCCAAATCCGATAACACGAAAAAGCCTGTAGGGCTTATGTATATCGCCGTCGGGTATGAAGAGAGCGTAAAGGTATACGAATACAATCTTAATGGCTCGCGGCAGGATATTACAGAAACGGCGATAAATATTGCGCTGTTTCATATTTTCAAATCGTTAAAATAATCAGAGGTAAAATATTATGAATGAAGACAAAATCAAGGCACTCAACTCAACCATAGCGATGATTGAAAAGCAGTACGGCAAAGGCTCGATTATGAAGTTGGGCGAAACTGCTACAAACACGGATATAGAGGTCATTCCTACCGGCTGCCTTTCGCTCGACTTGGCGCTGGGCGTAGGCGGAGTTCCCCGCGGCAGGATTATGGAAATTTACGGGCCTGAATCTTCGGGTAAAACGACCGTAGCTTTACATATAATCGCGGAAACGCAGAAACTCGGCGGGGTTGCGGCTTTTATCGACGCCGAGCACGCGCTTGACGCGCAATACGCGCACGCTCTCGGGGTGGATACGAACGAGCTCTATCTTTCTCAGCCCGACACAGGCGAACAGGCGCTCGATATATGCGAATCTCTCGTTCGTTCTAGTGCAGTCGATATTATCGTAATCGACTCAGTCGCGGCGCTCACGCCCAAGGCAGAAATCGAGGGTGATATGGGTGACTCTCACGTCGGACTTCTTGCCCGCCTTATGTCGCAGGCTTTAAGGAAGTTAACCGCTATCACCAACCGCTCTAAAACCTGCGTAATTTTTATCAACCAATTGCGCGAAAAGGTTGGCGTAATGTTCGGCAACCCCGAAACAACCCCCGGCGGGAAGGCGCTTAAATATTTTGCTTCCTTGCGCCTTGATATAAGAAAGTCCGACGCTTTAAAGGGCGACAGCGGCATAATCGGCAACAGAACGAAGTGCAAGGTCGTTAAAAACAAGGTTGCGCCTCCTTTCAAGGTCGCGGAGTTCGACATAATTTACGGCGAGGGAATTTCACAGGAGGGTTGTCTTATCGACCTCGGCGTGGAATACGGAGTGCTTTCGAAGAGCGGTAGCTGGTTCAACTATAACGACGATAAACTTGCACAGGGTCGCGAAAAGCTTCGCGAACATTTGAAGCATAACCCTGAATTAAAAGCCGAAATCGAGGGCAAAATAAGAGAAGCGCATAAAGCCGCTCAAAGCAAATAAAAAAGAAGGTATCAATGAAATACGGTTTCGTTAAAGTCTGCGCCGCAACCCCCGAAATGCGGGTGGCGGACGTCGACTTCAACACACAAAAAATAATTGAAGCTATAAAGATAAGCGCGGAGAACGGAAGTCAGCTTACCGTTTTCCCCGAGCTTTCTGTCTGCGGTTATACTTGCGGCGACCTGTTTAACCAGCCCGCGCTGATTTCCGCGTGCGAAAACGCAGTTAAAAAAATCGTAGAATCGACGCAAGGGATAAAAACCCTTGTGTTCGTCGGCGCGCCCGTAAGACACGACGGTAAACTTTTCAACTGCGCAATTGCTATCCACAGCGGCAGAATTCTGGCTGTTATTCCGAAAACTTTTTTACCTAACTACGGTGAGTTTTACGAAAGGCGGCATTTTTCTTCCTCTGCGGAATCGATAACGGACTATATCGGGCTTATTGATAAGCAATTTGTGCCTTTTACAACTAAGGTTTTATTTATGGCAAGTAATTGCCCCGGCTTTACCGTGGCCGCCGAAATCTGCGAGGACTTGTGGACGGCGCAGTCGCCTTCTATAAATCACGCGCACAGAGGGGCGAACATTATCGTAAACCTTTCGTGTAGCGACGAAACGGTCGGCAAAGCCGAATACAGAAGAACGCTAATAAAGGCGCAATCTGGCAAACTCGTCTGCGGCTACGTTTACTGCGACGCAGGTGAGGGCGAAAGCTCGACTGATATGACTTTTGCCGGTCACAACGTAATTGCCGAAAACGGAAATATTCTCGCGGAAAGCAAACTGTTTGAAAACGGGCTTTTATATTCCGAAATCGACGTTGAAATGCTTGAAAACGAAAGAAGCAGAACGGCGGGGGTATATTATTCCGATTTAAAGGAAGAAAAGAAAGCGCATCCTGAAGATACGGGATATTACAGGTCTGTATTTACAACGTTTGAAAACGAAGACGATTTGACCCGTCAGTTTTCAAAAACTCCGTTCGTGCCCGAAGACGGCGCGACTTTATCCGAAAGAAGCGAGCTTGTTTTAACAATTCAGCAAAAAGGGCTTGAAAAACGGCTTAAACATACGGGTTCCAAGACCGTTTTAATAGGTATTTCGGGCGGGCTCGATTCCGCGCTTGCACTGCTTGTAACCTGCAGAGCTTTCCGTGCGCTTGGTAAAGATACTAAGGACGTTATCGCCGTCACTATGCCCGGTTACGGCACGACCCAAAAGACTAAGGGCAATTCCTTGAAGCTTATCAAGGCTTTGGGCGCAACCGCAAAAACTATACCTATTACAGGCAGTGTATTAAAACACTTTAAGGACATAGGTCACGACCCCGACAACAGGAACGTAACTTATGAAAACGCTCAGGCGCGTATGCGCACAATGATTTTAATGAACTTGGCGAACGATACGGGCGGGCTTGTAATAGGTACTTGCGATTTAAGCGAAACGGCGCTCGGCTGGTCAACCTATAACGGTGACCATATGGCTATGTACGGAGTGAACGCGTCTGTACCTAAAACTTTGGTAAAGCATCTTATTGCATACGAAGCGGACAAACTCGGCGGCGAAGTCAAGAAGATTTTAACTAGTATTTTGAATACCGAAATCAGCCCCGAATTGCTTCCACCCGACGAGGACGGTAATATCGCCCAAAAGACGGAAGACATTGTCGGTCCATATATTCTGCACGACTTCTTTATCTATTACGCAGTTCGCTATGCGTTCCCGCCCGATAAGATAAAATATCTTGCGATGCAGGCTTTCAAGGGCGAATTCGACAAAAAAACGATAGAAAAATGGCTTAAAAGCTTTTACGAAAGATTTTTCAAGCACCAGTTCAAACGTTCGTGTATGCCTGACGGCGTAAAAGTCGGCTCGGTATCGCTTTCTCCCCGCGGAGACTGGCGAATGCCGTCGGACGCAGTTGCAAGCATTTGGCTTGATTTATTGAAATAAAAAAAGCGGCGAAATGCCGCTTTTTTTAATATTGTAAAAACTATTTATTCTATTAAATTGACTTTTCAGCGCCGCTGGTGTAAAATATAATAAGATATAAACTACTTCTTTGAAGTATCGTATATATTTAAATTTCATCAGGAGGCTAAAATGAACTTATTGGCATTTAGCAGCCTGTTTCTTGCGACCAACGTGCCGGCAATCGTCTTGGGCATAGTGCTCGGCGTCGTTGTTTGCCTTGCCGTAGCGGCGTTTTTCATTGGCGCAAAGCTCAAAGAAAAAAGTATCGAAAAAGAATTGGGCAGCGCTAAAGAAAGAACTGACAAATTCAGAGAAGACGCAAAGCGTGACTGTGAAAACATCAGAAGCAAAGCTAATCTTGAAGCCGAAGAGCTTGTAAAGCGCAAATTGGCTGATTGCGACAAAGAATGTAAAGAAAAGAAACAGGAACTGCAAAAACAGGAACAAAGACTCGGACAAAAAGAGGACATTCTGTATAAGAAAGAAGAGGCGCTTTTAAAACAATCGGGCGACTTGGAACAGCAGAAGAAGTCACTTGAAAACAGAGAACACGAAGTAAAGAAAACTCAGGAAAAGGTAACTCATCAGCACGAACTTATGGTTCAAGAGCTCGAAAAGGTTGCCCAGCTGACAAAGGACGAAGCGAAGAAGCTTCTTTCCGAAGAAATTCTAGACGAAACGCGCCACGACGTCGCGTTGCAGGTTAGGAATATCGAAGCTACCGCAAAAGAAGAAGCGACGAACGAAGCTAAAAAGATTATCTCGCTTGCCGTTCAGCGTTGCGCGGCGGACCACGCTTCGGAAATAACCGTTTCGGTCGTGCCCCTGCCAAGCGACGATATGAAGGCAAGGCTTATCGGCAGAGAGGGTAGAAATATCCGCGCTATCGAGAACGCAACGGGTATCGAACTTATTATCGACGATACTCCCGAAGTCGTAATTCTATCGGGTTTCGACCCCGTACGGCGCGAGATTGCAAGACTTACGCTTGAAAAGCTTATCACCGACGGCAGAATTCATCCCGCAAGGATAGAAGAAACCGTCGAAAAGGTGAAAAAGGAAATGGACCAGGAAATCAAACAGGCGGGCGAAAGCGCGATGTTTGAAGTGGGAATTTTCGGCATTCACCCTGAACTTATAAAACTTTTAGGCAGACTTAAATACAGGACGAGCTACGGTCAGAACGTCTATAAACATTCTATAGAGGTTGCCCAGCTTGCAGGGCTTATGGCTCAGGAATTAGGGCTTGACGTAAACCTTGCAAAGCGTGCGGGGCTTCTGCACGATATAGGTAAAGCCGTCGACCACGAGCAAGAGGGTACCCACATTCAGCTCGGCGCCGACCTTGCCAAGAAGTACAGAGAGAGTAACAACGTTATCAACGCAATCGCGGCTCACCACGGCGACGTCGAACCTAAGACGAGCGAAGCCGTCCTTGTTGCGGCGGCGGACGCAATTTCGGGTGCGCGCCCCGGTGCCAGAAGAGAAACGGGCACGAACTACGTCAAAAGGCTTGAAAAGCTTGAAGCTATTGCGGGCGACTTCCGCGGCGTGGACAAGTGCTACGCAATTCAGGCGGGCAGAGAAGTGCGCGTAATCGTCAAACCCGACCAGATAGACGACGCGCAGACGATGTTCCTTGCAAAGGATATAGCAAAGAAAATCGAAGCAGAACTCGAATATCCCGGACAGATAAAAGTCAACGTTATAAGGGAATTCAGAGCTTCCGAATTTGCAAAATAAGTAATAAAAAGCCGACGGCTAGATATAGACTGTCGGCTTTTTTAAGCGGTAAAACAATATGGAAATAACCAATGTCATAAAGCAAGACGTTTCAGAAATTATCGAAGACGAAATTCACGGACTTTTGTACTGCATTGCATATTCAAACGTCATTGTTGTAAATTCGTTTACGGGCGAGCTTGTGGGCAAGTTTCTTGTAGGGCCGGAGATGGAACAGTTTTTCTTTGACGAAAACAAAGAGCTGTTTATTGTTAAAAGTTGGGGTAGCAGATTCAGGGCGTATAAGGTAAACGAATATTCAAAGCCCCTATGGAAGAAAAAACTTAAAGGCGATTGTGCAAGTAAATACGTTTACCGCGACGGCAAGTTCTACGGTATTGCTGAAGCGTATATGGGCTGTAATTACGGTATCAGATATTTTATATTCGATATTCATACGCTTGAAGTCAAGTCCGAGGGGCATACAGGCAGTCTTTTTTCCAACAAAAAAGAACGCGAAAAATTAAAAGGCGAAATTCACGACATAGTTGAAAGCGAGTTGGCAAAATCCGAACAAAAAAGCGTAGTAATATATAAAAAAGTCAATTCGGAAAAATACGCGCAAGTTCCTTCCGCAACTTTCTTGTATGCGAACGGCAAGTTCGATTTCGTAAATATGTGTGAAAAGTTTTACATCATTCCGCACGACGCGGAAATGCCGAAAGATTTCACCGCTGCAATCGAAAAGGATAAAGAAATTAAAGCTACTTTAAAACAGTTTGAAGAACATACGGTTTTTGAGGGTTGTTTGTTGCCGAACATAAAACACGGTGTCTTGTATTGTTTTAACGACGACAGAGTATCGGTATTTGATTTTAACAGCGGAAAATTTGTAAATAAAACGGATTTTATCTTGCCTGAATACGAAAAGCTGTCGCTTACCGACGACGGAGAGTTTGCTGTTTTTTCAAATAAGGGCGAATATATAATTTACGACGTTAATAATTTCAAAGAGCCGTATTGGAAGATAGATTTCAATAATTGCGAGGGCGATTATCTCAGTTTGAATTTTCTCAATAAGAATAAAATTTATTGCGATAAGTCGGACTTTGTAAAAGCAGACGAAGAAGTCGAAGAACAGCTACAGAAATTGAAAGGTGAAAACGACGGTTACGACCCCTCAAAATACGCAGAATTGAACAAAAGAATTAAAACGGGTAACTATGATATAATAAATATCCCTTATAAAGAGTACTATTTCATTGCAGATATTAAAAATCGCGAACTACTTAAAACGGAGTGCGGTTTTGTACATAGCGCGATTGTTACTTATTATCATATCTGGGGCGGCGACTTAAATAAAAATCCGCCTGAATTCTGGGAACAAGCTTTAGCCGAATACGAGGAACAGAGAAATGGGTCTAATAAGACAAAAGTTCCGAAAAAGTATAAAGATGCGGGCATTATGCTGTTGTACGAAACGGAAAATTCTGAATTTTTAACTAAAAAGGGCGAGTTTGCCGTAGTGCCTAAACATAGTAAATATTGTTCTTCGCGCGAAATTTCCGATACGGACAATAATTCGGAAGAATATGTCAAAGAACACGGTTTGACAAAGGAATACGTCGAAACGCACGACCCTTATGAAGTTATTGAAGCGGGTTATTATTGGGCGCTTGAAAGTCTGGAGAAAAAGTCTAAACGCGCAAACGTTTCACTTTACGATTATGTCGAAAACGGCGATATAAGCGATATTGAAAAAATTTTATACGCCGTAGGTTGGGCGCAGATATATTCAGGCGACGAGGGCATAAGCGGGTATTTTATTAACGGCAACGCAATCGACAATAATTTACTTATCGAAGCTTTGAAGCTAATTGGCGCAACGCAAACGGCAAAGGCGGCGCAAAAGTGCTTAAAAGCAGTAGAAGCCTATAACAAAAAACAAAGTGCGTCGGACGAGTCGTACGAAAGGCTAACCGAAAAAATCGAAGAGCTTTGGGAAAATGCTGACGAAGAATATACAGAACTCGCCGTTGAATATCTGAAGAAATTAATATAAAAAAGCGGCGGCGCATTATGCTCCGCCGCTTTTTCAATATTATTTACTGAAAACATAGAAAATAGTTGCAAAAATCGGAATATTCAAAACGACAAGGCAAGGAATTATAATTTTAGCGGCAACGTCGCCCGCGCTCGCAAAATTCACGTTGAGCAATATCGACGTCACGAAAACTATAAGCATCAGCAAAATCGTAATTACGACTGTCGCTGTCAGATAAGAGTGGGAAGAGGGCTTCCTTGTGCACTTGCCGAAATCAGTTGTTGTCAGTATTCCGAATATAGCAAGCTGTGCGACCGCAACGGCAAGGATAACGAAAGGATACCCAATCGAAATTCCGTTTACCCCCAAAGAATCTTTAAAAGCAAGAGTCAAAGCGAACTCGAACAACAAAATTACGCCGACAATTAAAGAGCACTTTAAAAGCGTGCTTCCGCGGTTATATTTCTTTCTTCTTTTTCCCGAAACCGCGTATTCCGAAGAATTGACCGTAAGTCCGTCCTTGCTCGCTTTTACGCTTGCGTCGTCGTATGTCACCTGCACGGGAACTTTCTGAACGGCGGGTTGCTCGACTTCGGTGCGCTGTTTAACCGTCTTAACGAATAGGCTGTTTATTAAGTTTTTATAGTCGCGCTCGGGTTCGGGCCTGTTGTTGTAAATTAGCTTATCCGTGTTTATATTTTGGTAATCGGGAACGGTAGGGGGCTCTTGAATCTCGTTCACGGGCTCGGAAATAAGCCGCAGATAGTTTTCGTGAATTCTGCGTTCCTCACTGATTCTGTCCGAAAAAGCGACGGGCTCAACAGGCTGAACGGGTTGCACTGTTCTGACGGGTTGTGCCACGGTTTCGGGCTGAACTGAATAAGCGGCCTCCTGCGCAGGCGTTTCAATCACCTGTTGCATTCTGGAAATAACTTCCTGCATCTGCTGAACGACCTCGTTCACCTGTTGAACCGTAACTTGCTGCTCTGCGTCGTTTACTACGGGCTGAACGGTAGATTGCGGCTCGGCTTCGATAACGGCTTGAACAGGCTGAGCTGACTGTGGCTCTGACGTAACAGTTTCGGCTACGTTAACGGTAGCGGGTGCAGGTTCGAGTGCGGGTGTGGTTGCCGTAGAGTATTCGCCCTCGGGCTTTTCTTCCGCAGTGCGGGGTTCTTCTTCGTATTTCACCTCGCGTACAACCTTGATTTCCTCGTCCGCGTCGTCTTTAAGATTGGGCACGCGAGAGGTAGAGGTCTTTAAAATTTTGAAATCGACGGGATTGGGCGCAGGTTGCGAGAAATCGAAATTTCTGTCCGAAATAAGGTTGTCTATGACCGTTCTCGAATATTCCCATTCCGCCTGATTTTTTTCGGTAATTTCCCTTCCGCTGTCGGTGAGGGTATAATACTTTCTTCTGCCGCCGCCCGAAACTTCCTCGGTCTTCCAGTACGCATTTATGTAACCTTGACTTTCAAGTCTTTTTAATGCGCTGTAAAGCGTGGGCTGTTTCAACGAATACTGCCCGTGGCTTTTGGATTCGATTTCCTCGATTATTTCATAGCCGTACTTGTCGCGCTCGTAAAGGGTGCGAAGTATTATGGTATTTATATGTCCGCGAATAAGGTCGGCGCTTATAGCGCTTTTATTTTCTTCTTCAACATCTTCGTTTTTTAAGTCTTCTTCCAAGGTGCGTACCTCCGTAGTTTATTTTATCACAATATGCGCTTCAAGTCAATGATTTAAGTGAAATAAGTAGTACTATGTCACACATAATCGTATAAAATTCGGGCAAATTGTTGGACTTTTTGTCTGCGGTTTGCTAAAATTCAAAGTATGTATAGGCACAAGAAAATTTATGAACTGAGATATACGGACGTGGACGCGTATGACGTAATAAAGCCGTCGTCGCTTCTTTCGTTTTTAGAAGAGTCCGCCTGCCTGTCCGCAGACGAACTGGGTTTCGGGTATAAGGACGTCGCGCCTAAGAACAAAGGCTTCATCATAGCCAATTGGTATATAGAACTTTCCCGCCCTATAAAACTCGGCGATAAGCTTGAAGTTCATACCTGGCCTATACGCCCAAGACTTCTTATTTTTTTCAGAGATTACGAGCTGTTTGTTAACGGTGAAAAGGTGGGCGTTGCAACTGCGCGTTGGTGTATGATTGACTCTGAAACTTTCGCCGTTTTACCCGCAAGCGCGTACTTTAAAGAAGAAGACTTCGAAAACTACAATACCGAAAGGAGTATCGATTTCAAGGCATGGAAAATTCCTGCAATCGACGGCGGTATAGCGGTATATAAAAAGCAAGTTACTTATTCCGATTACGACCATTATTTCCATGTGAACAATACGAAATACGCCGACTTTCTTTCGGACGCTTTCACTGTTGGGGAGTTCAATGGTAGGTATATAAAAAAGTTGCAGATAACCTACGTTAAGCAATGCCGTATAGGCGAAGAAATAGAAATTGTGCGCAAAGATACCGACGGCGCAACTTTGGTTGAGGGCAAGGTCGGCGGTGAAGTCCGCGTTCAGTTCAAGGTCGCGTTCGATGAAGTTTGAGTACGAAATCAAATTTTCGGACAGAAGAACAGTCGGCATAACCGTAACTTCCGCAAATAAAATCATTTTGCGCTGTCCTGCAAATATGAGTGCGGCGCGGGCTGAAAAGTTTCTTGAAGAAAAGTCGGCTTGGATAGAAAAGCATTTACAAAAAAACAGCGAAAAGTCTGAAAAATACGCCGCTTTGACGGGGTATAAAACCGTCCTTATAAACGGCACCGAGGTTCCGTTGACAATCGGCTCAAAAAAAACCGAAATTAAGCCCGACGGCGTTTTCGTGCGTTCTTTGAATAAAATACAAAAGGCTTACACGGATTTTTTCTCCGAAAATTTTATAAATCGCGTTCTGGATATTTCACAAAGTGCAGGATTTCGGTTGAACACGGTAAAGCTTAAAAATTTTAAAGCGAGATGGGGCAGTTGCGACGCATATAATAATTTGCTGTTTAATTACAAGCTTTTTATGTTGCCAGAAAATATACAGTATTATATAATAATACACGAACTATGTCACACGGCGCAGCACAATCATTCGGAAAAATTCTGGCGGCTTGTCGAAAGGTTTGTTCCTGACTATAAGGCGGTGCGCCGCGAGTTGAAAAGCTACAATTTTCTTACAACATTGTATTAATTACTTGACTTAAACAATCTGGTGTTATATAATTTCTAAGGTTACGGTTTTAAGATGAAAATGATTATTTCAAATCAAAATTCGGAATACAAAGAAATTATTTGCAACGGCGGCTTCGGTTTTTCCGCCGCAAATGACCGTTTTAATATTTTGTTTATTAGTTGACTGGTTTATTTTTAAATCAGTCTTTCTTTTAATTTCGGAGAAAATTTATGAAAGAGTGCAAAGCGTATTTAACGTTACAGAACGGCAAACAGTTTACGGGTAAAAGGTTCGGCGCCGACGGCGACGTCGTCGGCGAGCTTGTCTTTACCACGGGAATGACGGGCTATATCGAAACGCTGACAGACCCTAGCTACTTTGGTCAGATAGTCACGCAGACGTTCCCGCTTATAGGCAACTACGGAATGATTTCGCCCGACTGCGAAAGCAAAAAACCGTGGGTTACAGCTTATATCGTGCGCGAAAAGTGCGACGCTCCGTCCAATTTCAGAAGCGAGGGAGAGCTTGACGGTTATTTGAAAGCCCAAAACGTAATAGGGCTTTACGGAATCGACACGCGGGAGCTGACCAAAATTGTGCGCGAAACTGGTGTAATGAATGCGGCAATCACCTCTAAGCCCTTAAAAGATTTAAGCGAAGTTACAAGCTATTCCGTAAAAAACGCGGTTAAAAGCGTCACTTGCAGCGAAGTCACTGAAAGCGGGGATGAGCGCGGCTTAAAGGTCGTCGTCTGGGACTTCGGCGCCAAAGACAATATCTCCCGTGAGCTTGTAAAAAGAGGTTGCCACTGTATAAAAGTGCCGTCAACCTATACTGCTGAACAGATTCTTGCGCTCGACCCCGACGGTCTTATGCTGACTAACGGACCCGGCGACCCCGCCGAAAACGTTGAAATCATAGAAAATATCAAAAAGCTTGCGGGCAAGCTCCCCATATTCGGGATATGTCTGGGGCATCAGCTTTTCGCGCTTGCAATGGGTGGTAAAACCAAAAAAATGAAGTACGGGCACAGGGGCGCGAACCAACCCGTTAAAAATCTTGCGACTGGCAGAGTTTATATTTCAAGCCAGAATCACGGCTATGAAGTCATATCGGAAAGCCTTGCGGGTAAGGGTATTTTAAGCTATGTAAATGCGAACGACGGTACTTGCGAGGGTTTCGACTATCCCGAACTTAACGCTTACACGGTGCAGTTCCACCCCGAAGCTTGCGGCGGTCCGCAAGACGCGTCTTTCCTTTTCGATAAGTTTATTCTGAATATTAAGGAGGGCAAGTTCAATGCCTAAGAGAGAAGATATAAAAAAGGTTCTCGTAATCGGTTCTGGACCTATCGTAATAGGTCAGGCGGCGGAGTTCGACTATGCTGGCGCGCAGGCTTGCCGCGTTATGAAAGACGCGGGCGTGAACGTCGTACTTTGTAACTCCAACCCCGCAACGATTATGACAGACAGAGCGCTTGCCGACGAAATTTACTTGGAGCCGCTGACGGTAGATACGTTAAAACGCATAATCTTAAAGGAAAAGCCCGACAGTTTGCTTGCTTCCTTAGGCGGACAGACGGGTCTTACTTTGGGTTGCCAGCTTGCAAAAAGCGGCTTTTTGGACGAGCACGGCGTTAAGCTTATCGGTGTAAACCTCGACTCTATCGACCGCGCTGAGGACAGGGAGCTTTTTAAGGAAACGATGCAGAAAATTAACCAGCCAGTCGTTCCCTCGGACATTGCCTATACGGTGGAAGAGTGCCTTGCCATTGCCGGAAAAATCGGCTATCCAGTAATCGTCCGCCCCGCATACACGCTCGGCGGCGCGGGCGGCGGCGTTGCCCACGACGAGGATGAGTTAAAACTTATCTCCCATAACGGACTTATGCTTTCGCCCATTACGCAGGTTTTAATCGAGAAATATATAGGCGGCTGGAAGGAGATAGAGTTCGAAGTTATACGCGACGGCGCGGGTAATGTTTTAACCGTCTGCTCTATGGAAAACTTCGACCCTGTCGGCGTACATACGGGCGATTCTATCGTCATAGCTCCCGCCGTGACTCTTTCGGACAAAGAATATCAGATGCTCAGAACCGCGTCGCTCGATATAATTTCCGAACTCAAAATAGAGGGCGGGTGTAACTGCCAGTTCGCGTTGAACCCCGATTCTTTCGAATATTCCGTTATAGAAGTCAACCCCAGGGTTTCGCGTTCGTCCGCGCTCGCGTCGAAAGCGACAGGCTACCCCATAGCAAAGGTTGCGGCTAAAATCGCACTCGGCTATACTTTGGACGAAATCAAAAACGACGTCACGGGTAAAACGTACGCGTGTTTCGAGCCCACGCTTGACTACGTAGTAGTCAAACTTCCCAAATGGCCTTTCGATAAATTCCTTTACGCGCAGAGGAACCTCGGCACGCGTATGAAAGCTACGGGCGAAGTTATGGCAATCGGCACAGGTTTCGAGATGGCTATAATGAAAGCGGTGCGCGGCGCGGAGATTTCCGCTGACTCGCTCAATTTACCCAAAATGTCTGCGCTTTCCGACGAGGAAATATCCGCAAAACTCCACGAAATAACCGACGAAAGGCTTTTCGTCGTATATCAGGCTATTAAACGCGGCGTAAGCTTAGACGAAATTTTCCATATAACGAAAATAGACAGATGGTTCTTAAATAAGCTTAAAAACCTCGCGGCTTTCGAAGGCGAAATAAAGGATAAACCCGTCACGCGCGAACAGTACATTCGCGGCAAAAAGCTCGGTTATCCCGATAAAACAATGGAAAGAATTTCTGGCGATAAACTGCCAGTGCACCGAAACGCAGTATTCAAAATGGTTGATACCTGCGGTGCGGAATTCTCGGCGCAAACGCCATATTTCTACTCAACTTACGACGAAAAAGAGCACGACGAAGCAAAGCCTTTCGTTTTAAACAGCAAGAAAAAGCGCGTAATAGTTATCGGTTCGGGTCCCATAAGAATAGGTCAGGGTATCGAGTTCGATTATTCGTCAGTGCACTGCGTTTGGGCGCTTAAGCGGCTCGGCTATGAAGTAGTTATTATAAATAACAACCCCGAAACGGTTTCGACTGACTTCGACACTGCGGACAGGCTCTATTTCGACGCACTTACGCCCGAGGATGTTCAGAACGTAATAGACATCGAAAAGCCCTACGGCGTAGTAATCGCTTTCGGTGGTCAGACCGCGATAAAGCTTTGCGGTTATCTTGATAAAAAAGGTATCCGCATACTCGGCACCCCCGCGGACAGCGTAGACCTCGCCGAGGACAGGGAACGCTTTGACGAGCTGTTAGAGCAGTTCGGCATCGCCCGCCCCAAGGGATTGACCGTTATGAGCAAAGAGGAAGCCGTTGCCGCCGCGGAAAAACTCGGCTATCCCGTGCTTCTCCGCCCGTCGTACGTTATCGGCGGTCAAAATATGACCATTGCCTTTACGCAGAACGACATAGAGCGTTATATGGACGTAATTTTGGCTCAAAAAATAGAAAATCCCGTGCTTTGCGATAAATACCTTATGGGCACGGAGCTCGAAGTAGACGCAATCTCCGACGGCGTAGACGTGCTTATTCCGGGAATTATGCAGCACATTGAGCGTGCAGGCGTCCATAGCGGCGACTCTATTGCAGTCTATCCGCCCTACAATTTAAGCGACGCAATGCTTAAAAAAGTGGAGGACGTTTCCACTAAGCTCGCGCTTTCCTTAAGGACGAAAGGTCTTATTAATATCCAGTATCTTATCTACCGCAATGAGCTTTATGTAATCGAAGTCAACCCCCGCGCGTCAAGGACGATACCTTATATTTCCAAGGTTACGGGCGTGCCTATGGTTGATTTGGCTACTAAAATACTTATGGGCGCAAAGCTTAAACGGCTTGGCTTCGGCACGGGGTTGTATCCCAATTCGCCTTACGTTGCCGTAAAAGTTCCCGTGTTCTCATTCGAAAAACTAAACGACGTCAACTCACAGCTCGGACCGGAAATGAAGTCTACGGGCGAAGTTCTCGGTATAGGCAAGACGATTGAGGAAGCTCTTTTCAAGGGGCTTGTTTCCGCAGGTTTCAATATGAAAACCACGCGTAACAAAAAGGCGGGTATTTACTTCACTATTAACGACCAGGACAAACCCGAAATAGTCAATATTGTCAAAAAATTCGCCGATTTGGGGCTCGAACTGTACGCAACAAAGGGCACTGCGAACGTGATCAGAAGTCTGGGGCTTGAGTGTAACGATGTTGCAAGGCTTTCCTCTAACGAAGAAATTTTCAAGCTTATGGACGAGGGTAAGGTCGATTACGTGGTCTATACGGGAAAAACCGACGTCGAATCAATTTCCAACTACATAAGTCTGCATCATCACGCAATTTTAAAGGGCATAACGGTTTTGACTTCGCTCGATACGACTAACGCGCTTGCCGACGTTATTGCGGGCAGATACAACGAATTCAATACCGAGCTTGTGGATATAAACAATTTAAGAAAGAGCAAACTTCAACTTAAATTCAGTAAAATGCACTCGGGCGGTAACGATTATATAGTTTTCAATAACTTTGACGGAAATATCACCTGTCCCGAAAGCTTGGCGATAAACTTCTCCGACAGGCACTACGCAATCGGCGCCGACGGGGTGGTTCTTATTGAAAAGTCGGAAGTCGCCAACGCAAAGGCAAGGGCTTTCAACAGCGACGGCAGTGACGGCGGACTTGCTGCAAACGCGTTCAGGTGCGTGGCAAAATATCTCTTCGATAACCGACTTGCGGACGGAAAACTTACGATAGAAAGCTGTAACGGAGTTAAAGAGCTTACCGTAAACTCGTTTAACGGCAAGGCGAGCTCTGTGCTGATAAACCTCGGCAAGCCGACCGTTGAAACGGCTGATATTGTTACGTTTAACGGCAAATCATACCCTATAACCTACGTGAACGTGGGCAACCCTCACTGCGTGATTCTGACGGATAAAATCGAGGATATCGACCTGTCCGAACTTGGTCAACACCTTTCGGAAACGGGGAAATTCCCTAATGGAATGTATCTTGACTGTGTGCGTATAGTCAACCGCGTAACGGTAAAATTGCGTGTTTGGGAAAAGGGTAACGGTGAAGTGTGGTCTTGCGGAACGGCGGCTTCTGCGGCGGCAGTCGCAGCAATTTTCGGCGGACATTGCGCGTACGGCGAGATTATAACCGTAAAACTAAAAGGCGGCGACCTTTTCGTCAAGTGTGAAGAGGGTGGCGCCGTCGAATTGGATGGACCAGTTAAAAAGTCGTTCGAGGGTTCTATTGAAATATAATGATTTATCTTGACAATGCGGCGACGACTAAGCCCGACGAAGAGTGCTTGAAGCTCGCCGAAAAATACCTATACGAAGAATTTTACAATCCCTCCGCGCTCTATCGCGGGGGGTACGGTATTCAACTCGAAGTAAGGCAAGCGCGTGAAAATATCCTTGCGCTCATTGCAGACAAAGAAAATTTCGAGCTGATTTTTACGTCTTGCGGAACCGAAGCCGACAATGCGGCGATTTTCGACGCGGGGAGAAGAGGTAACGTCGTTACGACAATGGGCGAGCATTCTGCGGTGTTTTCGGCAGTAAATGAATTGAAACAGCGCGGTATAGAAGTAAGATTTGCTTCACTCAACGCCGACGGCAGCGTGAATACAGAACATCTTTTAAGTCTTGTCGACGAAAAAACCTCACTTGTTTCGGTGATTCACGTAAATAACGAAACGGGCGCAGTAAACGATATTGCGGCTATTTCAAAGGCGGTTAAGTCAAAAAATAAATTCACGGCATTCCATTCCGACGGAGTGCAGGCGTTTGGGAAAATACCGTTTAGGCTCACGAAAGATATTGATTTTTATGCTATAAGCGCGCATAAAATCGGCGGAATAAAAGGCTGCGGCGCACTTATAAAGCGCAAAAACCTTATAATAAAGCCCGTAATCTTCGGCGGCGGTCAGGAAAGAGGGCTTCGAAGCGGCACTGAAAATGTTTTCGGGATTAAAGATTTTGAATTTGCCGCGGTAAAAAAGTACTCGAAAATTAAAGAAAATTATAAAACCGCGCGAAGTATGCACGAAACTTTGTTGCGCGGTCTTGACAAAAACTTATTTATAAGACTTTCGGGCGAGAACTGCTCGCCTTATATCCTTTGTGTGGGCGCCGACGGCGTGCGAGGCGAAACCATTCTTCACGAAGCCGACGACAGGGGGCTTATAATTGGTACGGGCTCAGCTTGTTCTTCCAACGAGAAAAACAGATTTTCACGCACGGTTTTGGCTTGCGGGGTAAAAGAAAGTCTGGCTGACGGCATTTTGCGGCTTAGTCTTTCCTCCGAAAATACCGAAGAAGAGGTTGAAAAAGCCGCGAAAATTCTCAACGAAATTGTTGCAAACAGAAAGGCGGTGATGGCGTAATATGGAAAAAGTAATAATAGTCAGATATTCGGAACTGCATTTAAAGGGTAAGAACCGCGGCTATTTCGAGCGGGTTTTAATTATTAATATGGAAAAAGCCCTTAAAGGGCTTAAGCACGAGATAAAAAGACAAAGCGGAAGATATCTTGTAGAGTGCTTCGAAGAAATAGAAACGGACGAAATAATATCCCGTCTTAAAAAAGTTTTCGGAATACATTCTTTGTCGGTGGCGCTGAAAGTCGACTCGAACGTTGAAAATATATATTCCGCCGCAGAAAAAGTTTGTTTTGACAGCGGCAAGTTCAAGGTTGAAACGCACAGGGCAGATAAAACTTTCCCCTTAAATTCTCTTGAACTGAGCGCGGAGATAGGCGGTCGGCTTTTAAGCAAGTTCAAAAACCTTTCCGTAGACGTGCACAAGCCGCAGTTCACCGTGAATATCGATGTGCGGGAAAACGGCACTTCGCTTATATTCAACGAGTTTTTCAAGGGTGCGGGCGGTATGCCTGTCGGAACTTCGGGCAAAGGTATGTTGCTTATTTCGGGCGGCATAGACAGCCCCGTCGCGGGTCATATGATTTTAAAACGCGGTATGCAGTTAAGCTGTCTGCATTTCCATAGCTACCCTTACACGAATTTGCAGGCGCGCGATAAGGTTATCGAGCTCGCAAAAGTGCTTGCAGGCTACTCTGGCGGCTTGAAACTCAATATCGTTTCGGTAACGCATATTCAGGAAGAAATTCATAAAAAGTGCAACGGCGAATTTATGGTCACTCTTTTAAGGCGCTTTATGATGCGAATTGCGGAAAGGGTTGCCGAAAAGTGCGGCGCACAGTGCCTTATTACCGGCGAAAGCTTGGGTCAGGTCGCAAGCCAGACGGTGGAGGGCATAACCTCCTCGAACAGCGTTGTAAAAAATCTCCCTGTTTTGCGTCCTCTTTGCGGGTTTGATAAGGACGAAATAATCGAGCGTAGCAGGGATATAGGCGCATACGAAATTTCCATTCAGCCCTACGAAGATTGTTGTACCGTATTTCTTCCCAAACACCCCGTAATAAAACCTTCTTTAAAAAGCATCATTGAAGAGGAAAGCAAATTGGACGTCGACGCGCTTTTGGAAGAAGCATTAAAAACGTTGGAAGTTTTAACTTTATAAATTGTACCACTCGTCGTTTACAAGGTTGGGTATTTTAACCTGCGGCGACGTTCCGGTACTGTTAACGTTTATCGGCGGCAAGGAGATTTCCTTGCCGTATATTTTATTTTCGCCGTCGAAATAGTACGGTGTGACCGAATAAACGTAGCAACCGTTATCAGGGGTATCAGAAATAGTTTCTTGCCATTTTCCGTCGTAAATTACTTCAAAATGCCCATTAAAACTACGTTTTATAAGATATGCATAGTACTTTGTCTGACATAATAAGATGTTTACGGTACCGTTTTTAACGGAAATTTCAGGGCTTCGTATTTCAGGGGAAGAAAATTTCGTACTCTTTTCTTTCGGCTCGTTTCCAGAAACGACTTTGACTTCCAATACGTTAAGCTTGGGCGACAGGTCGTCTGCAAGAATGATTTTGTTGTCGTTATAATAGTCCTCGGCGTCGATTTTTACGGTGGAGGTACCCTCGTTGGTGTCGAGATTTTTCGGTGTGTGGTCCCCGTAAAGTTTGCTGAGTATTCCTTTAACGTATCCGCAACAACTTCCGCCGCCTGTAACGTTTAGCCGTTTCATATCTTTATCGCCTAACCATACTCCGATGCAATGTTCTGAAGTATAACTTATAGCATAAGCGTCCGTGTTGCCCTCGGAATTTCCGCAGGTTCCCGTTTTTGTGGCGACGTCGAAGCCGATTCCCGCAAGGCTTTTTGCTGTTCCGCTTTTAGATGTTTCAATAAGCATCTCGTTCATAAGAGAGCAGGTGCCTGCAGAGAAAACGGGACCGGGCGTGGTTTCCGCCTTATAAATCGTCTTGCCGCTATTCGAAATGATTTCTTTTATGAAATGCGACGGAGCGTATTTCCCGCCGTTCGAAAATATTGAAAAACGGTCAGCTAGTTCTTTTAAGGTGAGCCCGTACTTCATTCCACCAAGCGCAAGCGATAAGTTCCTTTCGTCGTCTTCGAGCGAGATGTTCATTCTGGTAAGATATTTTTCCACCGTATCCAAAGTAAGCGAGTTCAGGGTTTTAACGGCGGGCACGTTGTAACTGAATTTAAGGCTCTCGGCAACGGTTACGTAGCCGTGATATTTTTTATCGTAATTTTCAGGCGAATAGCCGCCGAAATCAATCCTTTCGTCAAGAATTTTAGTAAAAGGGCTTAAAAGCTTTTCCTCGATTGCCGGCGCGTACACAAGCGCGGGCTTAATTGTCGAACCCGGTTGTCGCCGCACGTTGCCTACGGTGGACTTAAAAGCGCTTACTCCGCCCGCCGCAGAGGTCACTATTATCGCGTTATCCGTTTCAAAGTTCAACCCCTCGATATAACTTTGCAGTCCGTTGTCGAGGTAAGTCCTTATTATACACCCGCCTGTAAGGTCGTAAACGTTAATATCCAGCGTTTCCAGCTCGTCGAATACCGCGTTTATATAAGAAGAATTTTTCTCTCCGCTCACCGTCTGTACGGCGTTAAGGGGGGTGTTTATAGCGCTTTCGTATTCGTCTTGCCCGATATAACCGCATTCAAGCATAGATTTTAGCACCGTGTTGCGTTTAGCTAAGCTCTTTTCAGGGTTTTTGAAAGGTGAATAATTGTTGGGCGAGGTCAGCAGTCCTACCAAGGTCGCGCTCTCTGTCAAGGAAAGATTTTCGGCTTTTTTATCGAAATAGAACTCCGCCGCGCTCTGTAACCCGTAGCAGTGGTGTCCGAAATAAATGGTGTTCAAATACATTTCCAGAATTTCGTCCTTGGAATATGCTCGTTCTAATTGTTTCGTTAGGCGGATTTCGTTAAGTTTTCTTGTTATGGTTTTATCGTTTGAAAGGTGAGTGTTTTTAATAAGCTGTTGGCTTATAGTCGAAGCACCTTCCTTGAACGAGCGGGAAGCGATATTAGTAAACAGCGCCTTAATCATTCGCTTGTAATTAAGTCCGTTGTGTGAGTAAAAGGCTCTGTCCTCGCTGGCAATAAACGCGTTTATAGTATGCGGAGTCAGATTTTCAATCTCTACGCTCTTGTTTTTCCCCGAAACGGACGCGCTGGTAATTTCGTTACCGTTGTCGTCGTAAATTATTACGTTTTGATTTGGTTTAATAAGCTTGCTTTCGTCGAGTTTTGCGTCTTTGGTTATTATAAAGAATGCTGCGGTAAGCGATAACGCAACGACCAGAAAACTCAGAGAGATGATAAGCGATACTTTCAGAAATTTCGTCATTGCAAATAGTATTTATAAAATTTGTAAATTGTTGCAAATTTTATTGAAAAATTTCCTTAAAAATTATATAATCTATCTATAATGACCAAGTATTATCACATAACGACGTACGGCTGTCAGATGAACGTACACGAATCGGAAAAAATAGCGGGGATACTGTCCGAACTCGGCTATGAAAGCTGCGAAAGAATAGAGGACGCAGATATCGCCGTGTTCAATACCTGCTGTATACGAGAGAACGCGGAAAACCACGCTTTCGGCAATATTGGAATGCTGAAAAAGCTGAAAAAAAGCAAGAAAGATATGATAATTGCCGTAGGCGGTTGTCTTACGCAACAGATAGGCAAGGCCGACGTCCTGCACGAAAAGTACCCTTACGTGGACGTGATTTTCGGCACGCACAACTTAAACGACCTTAAAGCGCTGATTATTAAAAAGCAAAAACAGAAAAAAGCCGTCATTGAGATAAAGGATGAGGGCGTTATCTGCGAGGAAGAGCACCCTTTGCGGACAAGCTTCCCCAACGCCTGGATAAACATCACTTACGGCTGCAACAACTTTTGCAGTTACTGTATAGTGCCTTATGTTCGCGGCAGGGAAAGAAGCCGCCGCTCGGAAAATATCATTCGCGAAGCCGAGGAGCTTATATCCAAAGGATATAAGGAGATAACTCTTTTAGGTCAGAATGTCAATTCCTATGCGAACGGCACGGACGATATTTCGTTTCCTGAACTTTTAAGGCGCATAGCGAAAATCGACGGGAAATTCAGGCTCAGATTTATGACAAGCCACCCAAAGGACTTTTCCGAAGAGCTTGCAAAGGTCATTTCCGAAAACCCGAAAATCTGCCATTCCGTGCACCTGCCGGTGCAGAGTGGTTCAAATCCCGTGTTAAAGGCTATGAACAGAAAATATACGGTGGAAGACTATATCGGTAAAGTTGAAATTTTGAAGAAATACGTGCCAGACTGCACGCTTACGACAGACCTTATAGTAGGCTTTCCGGGTGAAACGGAAGAGGACTTTTTAGGCACGATGCGTCTTGTTGAAAGGGTGGGCTATTCTTCTGCTTTCACGTTCGTCTATTCCAAAAGGGAGGGCACCGTTGCGGCGAGAATGGACAACCAGATTCCCGAAGATGTATCCAAAGACCGCATAATGCGTTTAATCGCGCTTGTAAATTCCCAGACCCGCAGTCAGTCCGCGCAATACGTCGGTAAAACTGTCGAAATTCTGTGCGAGGATTTCGATACGAAAAAAGGGCTCTATCAGGGCAGGGACGGCTACGGCAGAATGGCTTATTTCGCGTCGGATAAAAATGCGATAGGCGAATTTGTAAACTTAAAAATCACCGAAGCGAACGGAATTTCGCTCTACGGCGAAAGGATATAAAAGAGAACCACAAAGGAAAAACTTATGGCACTTTCTAAGATGATGCAGCACTACTTTACCGTAAAGGAAAGGTACCCCGACTGCATAATATTTTACAGGCTCGGCGACTTTTACGAGATGTTTTTCGACGACGCGAAATTAGCTTCGGATATCCTCGATTTGACGCTTACGGGCAGAGATTGCGGGCTTGAAGAGCGCGCGCCTATGTGTGGCGTACCTTTTCACGCGGCGGAGGGTTACATAACCAAGCTGGTTCAAAGCGGACTTAAAGTCGCGATTTGCGAGCAACTAGAAGACGCTTCTCAGGCTAAGGGAATGGTCGCCCGCGACGTCGTGCGCGTCGTTACTGCGGGTACGCTTTCAAGCGACAGCATAAACGAAAAGACCAACAACTTTATTTGTTGCGTGTATAAAGAGAAAAACTGCGTTTCGCTTTCCTGGGCTGACGTCACCACGGGCGAGCTTACCGCAACCGAGTTTTTCGGCGACAACTGCGTCAAAAAATGCATATCGCAGATGACTGTTCTCGAGGTCAAGGAAATTATCGCGAACGACGAAATGTTGCTTGCCGCAAAAGACTTACCCGAAATCACAAGGGGGGTAATTCCCCGCTTTTCGAACTTCCCCGACTGGGCGTTCGGCTATGGCGCGGCGGAAAAAACTCTTTTAGAGCAATTCGAAACTCAAACTCTTTCGGCTTTTCCTATTGCGGACAAAAAAGGCGCCGTTTCAGCGGCGGGCGCGCTTATCGAGTACTTAAAAGAAACGCAAAAACACGCGCTCAAAAATATCACGGGCGTCAAGTATATCCATAACGAAAAGTTTATGCAGCTCGACCCCGCGGCGCTGCGAAACCTCGAAATCGTCAAATCAATGAACGACGGCGGCAAGTACGGCACGCTTTTATGGATATTGGACAAGACCCAGACGCCTATGGGCGCAAGGCTCTTGAATAACGGGATAATATATCCGCTTTTCGATAAAGCGCAAATCGACCGCCGCCTCGACGGTGTGCAGGAACTGTACGATTCAACCGTAGCTAGGCTCAATATCGCCGAAATGCTGAAAGGAATAAAGGATGTCGAGAGAATTGCGGGTAAGATTGCAGGCGGCACGGTTCTTCCCAAGGACTGTTTAAATCTTGCCCATTCGCTAGCCGTAATTCCGAACGTTAAATTCGCGCTTTCGGGGTTCGGTTCGGGAATATTAAAGGAGATTTCCGAACAGCTTATCGACCTTTCCGATGTCGCGACATTGCTTGAAAACGCAATTGACCCCGTTACCCCCGCGAATCTTAGGGATGGAAAGTATATAAAAACGGGATATAACGCGCGCCTAGACGACCTAAGGAATATCGTTAAAAACGGCTCGGGGCTTATTGGAGAAATGGAAATTGCCGAGCGCGACAAGACGGGTATAAGAAACCTTAAAATCAAGTACAACCGCGTTTTCGGCTATTATATCGAAGTCACGAAGTCGATGATAGACAAGGTTCCTTTAAACTACCAAAGGCGCCAGACCCTTGCCAACGCCGAGCGCTTCACGACCGAGGAATTAAAAGAACTCGAAGAAAAAATTCTTACTTGCGGCGAACTCGTAATAAAACTCGAAGCCGAGCTTTACGAGCAGATAAAGTCCGTCCTTTCTGAATACATAGAAAAATTCAAGAAAATTTCTTCCGCAATCGCGCTTTTAGATATGCTTGTTGCCTTTGCGGAGGTTTCGAAAGTCAATAAATACGTCCGCCCGCAAATAGTCGAAAGCGGCAAACCGCTGATTATCCGTGACGGCAGACACCCCGTCGTCGAGGTAATTTCAAAGGACAAGTTTATCCCCAACGATACGCTTTTAGACGGCGGGGAAAACAGGACGATGATAATAACGGGTCCGAATATGGCCGGTAAAAGCACTTATATGCGCCAGACCGCGATAATTACAATTATGGCGCACCTCGGCTGTTTCGTGCCCGCAAAAACGGCGCAAATTCCTTTGACAGACAGGGTTTTCACCCGCGTCGGCGCAAGCGACAACTTGATTTCCGACCAAAGCACGTTTATGGTCGAGATGATTGAAGTTGCTTCGATTATCCAGAACGCTACGAAAAACAGCCTTTTGATTCTTGACGAAGTGGGCAGGGGCACATCGACTTACGACGGGCTCAGCATAGCTTGGGCTGTTATCGAATATCTTACCGAAAATATCGGCGCTTATACGATGTTTGCGACCCACTATCACGAGCTTACAGAGCTTGAGAACAAAATCGACGGCATAAAGAACTATAAAATCGCCGTCAGGGAATTGGGAGGCGGAATAGTATTTTTGCGCAAGATTATGCGCGGCGGCGCAAATCGTAGTTTCGGTATAGAAGTCGCGGCGCTTGCCGGCGTTCCGACCAAAGTCACAGACAGGGCAAAAGAGATTTTAAGGCTTGAATGCGGACAAAAGCCGAGCGTAGCGGAGGTCGAACGCGTAAACGTGAACGCACCGTCCGAAATTGAGAAAATATTATCGGAAGTTGATATGAACAATTTATCGCCTATGCAAGCGTTTCTGCTTGTCGGCGACCTGGTCGAAAAGGTGAAAAAATGACGAAGATAAATATCTTAACGCAGAGCGTTTACAATCGTATAGCCGCGGGCGAAGTCGTCGACAGACCGTATTCCGCGGTAAAAGAGCTTATTGAAAATTCGCTTGACGCGGGCGCCGACGAAATAGAAATTTATATTGAAAACGGCGGTAAACAGCTTATAAAAATTATCGATAACGGCTGGGGAATCGAGCGTGACGACCTGAAATCCGCCTTTTTACCCCACGCAACAAGTAAAATCGCAAAGGTAGAGGATTTGGACAGTATCGTAACGTTAGGCTTCAGGGGTGAAGCGCTTGCAAGTATCTCTTCGGTTGCAAAGGTCGAAATAATATCTGTCACAAAAGGCAATTCCGCGTATAAAATAAGTTGTGACGGCGGCAAGATTGGCGAGGTTACGCCCGCCGCGCTCGAAAAGGGCACCGTCGTCACTGTCAATAACCTTTTTTACAATACGCCCGTCCGCGCCAAATTTTTAAAGGACGGTAAAAAGGAAGAAACGGATATTTCCAGCTTTATCGTGCGATATATTCTCTGCAACCCCGCAGTTTCGTTCAGATATTATGTTGACGGAAATCTTAAGTTGCAGTCGTTCGGCGGCGGTCTTGACGAAGCCGTGGCGCAGGTCTACGGCGCGAAAGTCCTTTCTCAGTGCTATAAAATCGACGCCGAAAAGAACGGCGTCACGATAAGCGGCTTTATCGGCAACCAGAATTTCTTCAAACCCAATAAGTCCTACCAAAGCGTATTTTTAAACGGAAGATATATCGTCAATAATATCATTGCAACCGCCATAAATCAGGCGTACGCAAGTTATATGATGAAGCGCCAATTCCCGTTTTACGTTTTAAATATCTGCGTGCCGGCCGATATCGTCGACGTGAACGTTCACCCCAGCAAGGCGGACGTAAGGTTCATAGATAACAAATTCATTTTCGGAGCGATTTATTCTGTTATTTCTTCGGTACTGGACGGAACGTCCAAGGCGGCCGAATTTGTCGTCAGTGAAACCAGACTGCCCGAAATTCAGTCGAAAATAGGCGGTAAAGAGGGCGAAAACAGGGTTTATAGTGTGCCGACCTCGGTTTCAGCGCCTGTTACAAATTTCTCGAATCCCGTTTCCGAATTTTTGCCCGAACCCGAAAAACGAAACGGCGACTTAGCGCGGCTTTTGCAGAAATACGACAAGTCAAGCGCGGTTGCAGAGGATGCAAAAGCCGCGGGAATTGACGTAAGCGGCGGCGAAACTTCACGCAATTATTACGACCCCTTAAAGGATATGCCGCTTTCCGAGCTTGTTCCCGCGCAGAAACCGACGACTATGCGCGTTACCGACGAGTATGTCGCGCCCTCTTTTAACGGGAACGTCGCAGTTTACGAAGTCGAGCGCAGATTATTCGAAGAAAGGAAGCAAGAACAGCAGAAAATCAAGTTTGAAACCTGCAAGTATAAGGGCAACCTTTTCAATACCTATTTAATATACGAAGTTGCGGATACCGTGTATATGATTGACCAGCACGCCGCGCACGAAAGACTTATTTACGATAGACTGCGTGAAAAACTTACAAAACGCGAAGTCGCAAGACAAGCGTTGTTGGTTCCGTACATTTTTACGACAAACCCTGCGGAAGCGCGTTTTTTGGAAGAAAAACAGTCGCTTTTAAGGGCAATGGGATTCGGAATCGCGGCGTTCGGGTTTGAATCTTTCAGAATAGACGAAGTTCCTGTCGACTTGCAGGAAATAAACATAAAAGATTTTTTCGACGAAATTCTTGCGGAAGTGGACGGACTTAAAGATATCAGGCTCGAGGACGTTTTAAAAGACAAAATCGCGATGACGGCTTGCAAGCACGCAATAAAGGGCGGAATGCAACTCACTGACGGCGAAGTAGACGCTCTGTTTAAGATGCTTGACGGAAATATGGGTTTAAAGTGTCCGCACGGCAGACCCGTCTGTGTAACGTTGACGAAAAAAGATATCGAGAAGATGTTTAAAAGGATAGTCTGATGCCCCGCAAAGTTCTCGTTATCTGCGGCGCAACCGCTTCAGGCAAAACCGATCTTGCTGTCGATTGTGCTTTAAAATTCAATACGGAGATAATTTCCGCCGACTCGCAACTTATATATAAAGGATTGAATATTGGCACTGCAAAGCCCACGGCAGAAGAAATGCGTGGAGTTAAGCACCATTTAATCGACGTCGTTGACCCGACCGAAACTTTCAGCGTGTCCGATTACGCTGAAAAAGCGTTGCCCGTTCTCGAAAATCTGCTATCAAAGGGTAAAATTCCAATAATTTGCGGCGGCACGGGCTTTTATATAAATTCTCTTTTATTCGAATTCGGATACGGCAATACCGCCGCTAACGAACGCGTGCGTGAAAAGTACACGGAATTTTTAGAAAAGTACGGCAAAGACGCGCTTTTCGATAAATTGAGGGAGGTCGACACCGAAACTGCCGAGGTTCTTCACCCTAATGATACAAAACGCGTTATTCGTGCGCTGGAAATATTCGAGGTCAGCGGCAAAAAGAAGTCGGAGCAAATCGATAAACTTATTCCGAAGTACGACTTTGTCGCGGTAGCCGTCGACTATCCCAGAGAAGAGCTGTATGCAAGAATAAACGCTCGCGTAGACGAAATGTTTAAACTGGGGCTTGTCGAAGAGGTTGAAACCCTTTTGAACCGCGGTATTGACGAAAATTGCCAATGTATGCAGGCAATCGGATATAAGGAAGTTGTTTTAGGCTTAAAAAATGGAGATTTGCGAAGTACTATGTCAGACATAATAAAGCAAAATACGCGCCATTATGCAAAAAGACAGCTCACTTTTTTCAAAAAAACGCCTAATTTGATATGGCTTGAACCTAAAAACGCTACTGCGGACAAAATAGCGGGGATATTGAATGAAACTTATTGAAAAGTGTGAAGAAAAACTTAAAGACAAATTCGGATATATCGACGAAATAGCTTATTTTAATCAGGTAAAGGTTTTAAACGCGTTTAAAGAGCATAAAGTTGCAACCCGACATTTCAACGGCACTACGGGCTACGGCTACGACGACGAGGGGCGGGATACGCTCGGTAAGCTTTATGCGCATGCATTCGGAGCTGATGCGGGAATCGTTTCACCGCATCTTCTTTCAGGCACGCACGCTTTAACAGTTGCTCTTTTCGGACTTCTCCGACCGAAAGATACGCTTTTTTGTATAAGCGGTATGCCTTATGACACGATAAGAGGGGTCATTTTCGGCGAAAATAACGGCTCTTTGAAAGATTTCGGTGTTAATTTCGAGTATTGCGACCTCGTCGGCGGTAAGCCCTGCTTTGAAGAAATAGAAAGAAAGTACAAAGTAACCAACAATGTAAAGGTCGTTTATATTCAGCGCTCGCGCGGATATGAGCTTCGCGACGCGTTTTCTTGTGAAGAAATTGGCGAAATGTGCGCCTTTATTCGCAAAATTGGCTTCAAGGGCTGCATTTTCGTAGATAATTGCTACGGCGAATTTGTCGAAAAGCAGGAGCCGACCGAGGTCGGCGCTGATATTATTGTCGGTTCTCTGATAAAAAATGCGGGCGGCGGGCTTGCTCCGACTGGCGGGTACATCTGCGGCAAGTCGGAATTTATCGATTTAATCGGCAAAAGACTGACTGCGCCGTCAATCGGACTTGAAGTCGGCTCTTACGACGGAAGCTACCGCAATTTTTATCAGGGGCTTTTCCTTGCTCCGCACACCGTCGCGCAAGCGTTAAAGACCAGTCTTTTAATAGGTCAGGCAATGGGTGAGCTCGGTTACAAAAATTATCCGTCGCTTGATAAAATTCCGCACGATATAACCCGCGCAATCGAGTTTGACGGCGCGGACAAAATGGTTAACTTTATAAGAGAGGTGCAGTACGCTTCACCCATAGACGGCTACGTTACCTGCGAGCCGTGGGATATGCCCGGTTACGACGAAAAAATCATAATGGCGGCAGGTACGTTCGTTTCGGGCGCGAGTATCGAACTTTCCGCCGACGGACCCGTAAAACCGCCTTATATCGCATATTTTCAAGGCGGATTGACCTACGAACACGGAAAATACGCATTAGAGAGGATATTGAATAAAATAGGTGGTTAAATGGACTGCAAAATAAGAAAATGGCGCCCTGAGGACGCTAAAAACCTTTCAGAACTTCTTAATAACAAGAAAATTTTAGACAATTTGCGCGACGGTCTGCCGTTTCCGTACACGGAAAGCGATGCTATCGACTATATAAGCGCAATGTTAAGCGCCGACAAAAATTCGGTTTTTGCTTTTGCCATTGAGGTTGACGGCGAAGTTGCGGGCAGTATAGGTATTTTCAGGCAGGAGAATATCCATTCCAAAACTGCCGAGACAGGCTATTATTTGGGTGAAAAGTATTGGAATAAAGGCATAGCGACTTCGGCGGTGATAAAGGCTTGCGACTTTGTCTTTAAAAATACCGATATAATCAGAATTTTCGCCGAACCTTTCTCCCGCAACGTTGCATCTTGCAGGGTGCTTGAAAAAGCGGGTTTTGTCTGCGAGGGAACACTTCGCAAAAATGCTGTCAAAAACGGCATAGTCGAAGATATGAAAATGTATGCATTATTAAAGTAATTGGTATTATTACTTTTTAAAATGGGGCAATTATGGGTGGAGTTTTAAAATTTAGCTTGTGGTTTAAAATTTTTTGTTTGGCTTTTACTCTTTTTTTTGTAGCGTTTTTGTTGTTTGCTTTGTTAACAGTTCAAGAAGATGAAGCGGTTTTTATAGCAGTTTTAATCTGTTCTATATTTGGAGTAACTTTTTTTATATTGACCATTTGGGCTTTTTTCTGTAAAATTACAGTTGGCGATGAATTTATAACAATAAGAAAATTTCTTATTACAAAAACTTTTAAATATGAAGATATAACCAATATTAAATACAAAAAACAAGTTTTTGGTAGTTTTGCATATATTATAAAGTTTGGTAGAACAAGAGTGGAAATTTCGCAATTTATGACTAATAGGAATATTATTGATAAAAAATTAAAGGCAGAAGGCGTTTTTAAAAAATATCCGCAGGTTTCTAATTAAATAAAAAAGAGGTTGACTTTCAAGTCAACCTCTTTTTTATTTCTAATTTAATACATTCCGCCCATATCGGGGTTGCCGCCCATAGGGGGTGCGGGAGGGGTAGGAATATCGGTAACGATACTTTCGGTAGTGAGGAGCGTCGCCGCAACCGAGGCCGCATTCTGAAGCACCGAACGTGAAACCTTCGTGGGGTCGATAATTCCGCTTTCAACCATATCCGTGTACTGGTTTTTCAGTGCGTCGAAACCGTAATTGGGGTTTTTCGAACGCAAAACGCTGTTCACGACAACAGAACCGTCGTAACCTGCGTTCTTCGCAATCTGGCGAACGGGTTCCTCGATTGCTTTCATTACGATAGAAGCGCCCGTTTTTTCGTCGCCGTGTAAACTTGCAACAAGCTTTTTCAGCTCGGGGATAGCAGAGAGAAGCGCAACGCCGCCGCCGGGCACGATTCCTTCTTCAACTGCCGCACGGGTCGCCGCAAGTGCATCCTCTATGCGCAGTTTCTTTTCTTTCATTTCAACTTCGGTTGCCGCACCGACACTGATGACCGCAACTCCGCCTGCAAGTTTAGCAAGCCTTTCCTGCAATTTTTCCCTGTCATAGTCCGAAGAAGTTTCAATAATCTGTGCCTTAATGGAGTTTACGCGTGACTTGATGCTTTCAGCATCGCCCGACCCGCCGACAATGGTGGTGTTGTCCTTGTCAACCTTGACCTGCGAAGCTCTGCCAAGCATATCCAAAGTAACGTCCTTGAACTCGTAACCCAAATCGGAAGAGATAACGGTGCCGCCCGTTAAAACCGCAATGTCCTCGAGCATTGCCTTTCTTCTGTCGCCGAAGCCGGGCGCCTTAACCGCAACGCAGTTCAAAACGCCTTTCAGCTTGTTCACTATAAGTGCGGCAAGCGCGTCGCCCTCGACGTCCTCGGCAATGATTAACAGCCTTGCGCCCTGCTGAGCAATGGGCTCGATTACGGGCAGAATTTCCTGCAACGACGATATCTTTTTGTCGGTAATGAGAATGTAGGGAGTGTCGAGAACGGCTTCCATCTTGTCGGTGTTTGTAACCATATATGCGGAAGCGTAGCCCCTGTCGAACTGCATACCCTCTACGGTACTAAGTTCGGTATTCATAGTTTTGCCCTCTTCAACGGTAATAACGCCGTCTTTACCGACGATTTCCATTGCGTTTGCAATAAGTTCGCCAATCTTTTCGTCGCCTGCGGAAATGGAAGCAACCTGCGAAATCGCAAGCTTATTTTCGACGGGTTTGGAAATAGACTGCACTTTCGCAACCGCCGTGTCAACCGCCGCGGCAATGCCCTTTTTTAGAATCATAGGGTTCGCGCCTGCGGCAAGATTTTTAAGCCCTTCCTTGACCATAGCCTGCGCAAGAACAACGGCGGTGGTGGTGCCGTCGCCCGCAACGTCGTTGGTTTTTGTGGAAACTTCTTTAACGAGCTGTGCGCCCATATTTTCGAACGGGTCTTCAAGCTCGATTTCTTTTGCGATGGTTACGCCGTCGTTGGTGATAAGGGGTGCGCCGAACTTTTTGTCCAGAACAACGTTTCTGCCCTTGGGACCCAACGTAATTTTAACGGTATCGGCAACGATATTTACGCCGTTTTCAAGTAATTTGCGCGCTTCGTCGCCGTATTTAATCTGCTTTGCCATAAAATTTTACCTCCTTATTCCACAATCGCCAGAATATCGCTCTGACGGATAATCGTATATTCTTTTTCGTCGACTTTAACTTCTGTTCCGCTGTATTTTGCAAGCAGAACCTTGTCGCCGACTTTAACCTGCATTTTCACTTCCTTGCCGTCAACAAGTCCGCCGGGTCCTACTGCAACAACAAGGCAGGTTGCGGGTTTTTCTTGAGCGGCCGAGGTAAGATAAAGCCCGCTTTTAGTTTTTTCTTCGGCTTTCAAATTTTCCACGACTACTTTATCGAATAAAGGTTTTATAGTCATTCTAAAACTTCCTCCAAAATTATTCATTTTTGTTACAGCTATTTTATAAACTTGACAAAATAAACTTAAACATTATAAAGTAAAAAATTGCAATTTATATAAAAATATGGTAAAATCGCATTATGGACAAGTGGGACAAAAGATTTATGGAAATGACCGAGCTTATCGGCACGTGGTCAAGCTGTTATCAAGAGAACAGGCACGTTGGAGCGGTCATAGTCAGAAACAAGCGAATAATAGCCACAGGCTACAACGGTGCGCCGCAGGGAATTGAAAGTTGTGTTGACAAAAAAGAGTGTCTGAGAAAGAAAATGAACATTCAAAGCGGTACGATGCACGAGCTTTGTTATGCGGTTCACGCAGAGCAAAACGCAATCATTCAGGCGGCAAGGGTGGGGTGCAGTGTCGAGGGGTGTACGCTCTATTGCACTCATCAACCTTGCGTTATTTGCGCTAAAATAATAATCAATTCAGGAATTGCGCGGGTCGTCTATAAAGACGGCTATCCCGACGATTTTTCTTTGAAGCTTTTCAAAGAAGCGGGCGTAAAAATCGAAAAATTCGGAGAACTGTAAAATGAAAAATCCTATCGTTACTATAACTATGCAGGGCGACAGGGTGATAAAGTGCGAACTTTACCCCGAAAAAGCGCCTAATACCGTCAATAACTTCATTTCGCTTGTCAAAAGCGGGTTTTACGATGGGCTTATATTCCACCGTGTAATTTCGGGCTTTATGATTCAGGGCGGCGACCCCAAGGGCACCGGCACGGGCGGACCCGGCTATGCAATAAAGGGTGAATTTGCGCTGAACGGCTTTAAACAAAACGATATTAAACACGCACGCGGCGTTCTCTCTATGGCGCGCGCAATGAACCCGAACTCCGCGGGCTC
This sequence comes from uncultured Christensenella sp., assembly GCA_910579585.1. Taxonomy (GTDB): domain Bacteria; phylum Bacillota; class Clostridia; order Christensenellales; family Borkfalkiaceae; genus Coproplasma. The sequence continues at coordinate 37,883 of CAJTVA010000001.1, read as the reverse complement.
ACAGTTCTTTATTATGCACAGTAACGCTTCCCACCTCGACGGGCAGTATGCCGCTTTCGGTAAGGTTATTGAGGGAATAGAAGTCGTCGACGAAATCGCCGCGGTCGCCTGCGATTGGAACGACAAGCCCCGCACGCCGCAAACTATGGAAAAGGTAACGGTCGAAACTTTCGGCACGGAGTATCCCGCGCCTGTAAAATACTGATTTTCGGAGAAAAATATGGACAATAACGTTTATCAAAACCCGTTAATTACCAGATATGCAAGCCGCGCCATGTCGGAAAATTTCTCGGACGAAAAGCGCTTTAAGCTGTGGAGAAAGCTTTGGATAGCCCTTGCGGAGTCCGAAATGGAGCTCGGTCTCAATATCACGAAAGCGCAGATTGACGAAATGAAAAAGCACGCCGATAATGTAAACTTCGAAGTTGCGGAGGACTACGAAAGAAAGCTCCGCCATGACGTAATGGCGCATGTTCACGCTTTCGGCGAGCAGGCGAAGTCGGCTATGCCGATAATCCACCTCGGCGCTACAAGTTGTTTCGTCGACTGCAACTCCGAACTCATTATCTTGTGGGACGCGCTCGAAATTATCAAGAATAAGCTTGTAAACGTTATTGATAAGCTTTCTGCGTTCGCTTTAAAATATAAGGACGTGCCCACGCTCGGCTTTACTCACTTGCAACCCGCACAGCTTACGACTGTCGGCAAACGGGCAACTCTTTGGTTGCAAGATTTGACTTTGGACTATAATAACCTTATTAACCTGCAAAATTCGTTCAAATTGCGCGGTGTTAAGGGCACTACGGGTACGCAGGCTAGCTTTATAGAGCTATTCAACGGTGACGAAAGCAAAGTTAAAGACCTTGAAAAGCGGGTTGTCGCAAAACTCGGTTTCGATAAGGTTTACGGTGTAACCGGTCAGACTTACCCCAGAAAATTCGATTACAACGTTCTCTGTGTGCTTTCGCAGATAGCACAAAGTGCGTACAAGTTCTCTAACGATATCCGCATTTTGCAGAATATGAAAGAGATAGAAGAGCCGTTTGAAAAGTCTCAGATAGGTTCGTCGGCAATGGCGTACAAGCGCAATCCTATGCGTAGCGAAAGAATAGGCTCGCTTGCAAGGTTCGTGATTTCGCTTCCTATGAACAGCGCGATAACGGCGGGCACACAATGGTTTGAAAGAACTTTGGATGACTCTGCAAACAGAAGAATAGTCAATGCGCAAGCGTTTTTGGCGCTTGACGGCATACTTAATATATATATGAACGTTTCGGAAAACCTCGTCGTTTACGAAAAGGTCATTGCAAAGCACATCGCCGCGGAACTTCCGTTTATGGCAACCGAAAATATTATGATGGAGTGCGTCAAAGCGGGCGGAAACAGGCAAGAGCTTCACGAAAAGATAAGGGTGCTGTCTATGCAGGCAGGCAGAAACGTAAAAGAACTCGGCAAAGAAAACAACCTTATCGAACTTATAAAAGCCGACGGCGACTTTAAAGCAGTTCACGCAAAAATCGATAAAATACTCGACGCTAAGAATTTTATTGGTCGGGCGCCCTCGCAAACGGTTGAATTTATTGAAACTGAGGTCAAGCCGATTTTGGAAGAAAATAAGGCAATTTTAGGTCAAAAAGGCGACGTAAAGGTATAAATTCGTAACTTTGCAAAGTACTATGCGTAACATAATTAACTGAATTTGACAAAAAATTGCACAAAAAAAACCGTTCCGGCTCGGAACGGTTTGGCAGGGGCGACACGATTCGAACATGCAACCGACGGTTTTGGAGACCGCGACTCTACCGTTGAGCTACGCCCCTAAAAACAAAATAAATTATAGTATATTGCAGTTTTTTAGTCAACTGTTTTTGGAGACAAATTATGAAAAAACAATTCAAACTCGGCGTAATAGGCTGTTCATTCTTCTCTAACGCGGTTTTAAGGGGCGTTGTTTTATCCGACCTTATCCGTGAAAAAAAGATTATTGTCAGCGACGAAAACGGGGAGGAATTGGATAAGCTTGATTATCTGGGCGTAAAAACTACTTTAAACCACAGATTTGTTGCGGAAAACAGCGAATTTCTTCTTTTTGCGGTAAAACCTAAAAAATTCGACGAAGTTGCAAAAGAGTTAGAGGGGGTCCGCCCCGAAAAAGTAATTTCGGTTATGGACGTTCTTACCAAGAATCACATAAAAAATTCCCTCGGGGTCGGGCTTATTAAAGTTGCGCGATGCGTTCCCAATCTGCCTTGTGAAATAGGCAGCGGCGCAATCGGGCTGGATATGTCTGACTTTAACAAATCCTCAGACGATTGCGACTTTATAAGCTCGGTTTTTAATACGCTTGGCATGGTTGTCAGCGTTGAAGAAAGTAAACTTGCCGCGGTGAACGGGGTAAGTTGCGGCGGCTCTGCTTGTACGTTTATGTTTATCGACTCCCTAATCGAAGCGGGTGTTCGCGAGGGGCTGACCAAAAACGAAGCGAAAATTCTTGCCGTTCAGACCGTACTCGGCTGTGCCGAAATGGTTCAGCGTGAAGAAAATTCTGTGGAAGAGTTGACTTTGCTCGCCTGCAATAAGGGCGGCGCGTCGGCGGGAACGGTAAAAGCTCTTGAAGAAAAGGGACTTCGCGGCGCGGTCGGTTCGGCTGTGGAGGTATGCGCGACCCGCTTAAAGGGGCAAAATAATTAATGAAAAGGGTTATTCTGTATACGGACGGCGCTTGCTCGGGCAATCCCGGCGCTGGCGGTTGGGGTGCCGTACTTATGTTTAATGGCTTTGAAAAGCGCATATCGGGAGCCGAACGTTCAACAACCAACAACCGAATGGAACTGACTGCTGTTATCGAGGGGTTAAAATGTCTTAAAGAACCGTGTGAAGTCACGGTTTACAGTGATTCTGCGTATACGGTCAATGCGTTCATTAACGGTTGGGTCTACGGTTGGGAGAAGTCGGGTTACATAAAATCAGACAATAAGCCCGTCTTAAACGAAGATTTATGGCGCGAACTGTTGGCTTTGACGCGTGTTCACCGCGTTAATTTTATAAAGGTAAAGGGGCACGCCGATAACGAATACAATAACATCTGCGACAAGCTTGCTACCGACGCGGTCAAAAATTTGAAAAGCGAATTATAAATTTGCGGTAAATACTATATAATAGTATTAATGGACCGCATACAAGTTTTGAAACATTGCATAAATATTCTGGCGGTTGTGCTTTTCGGCGCAGTCGCTTTTCTTTTCGTAACCTACGGGTTGCTTTATAAAAATGTTCCGTTTATCGCCGTTCATTTTAACGTTCTTTTGCTTGTGGCGGGCTTGACTTTGGGACTATTGACGGCGGCGGGAATTCTCTTTTATACCGTAAAAATGGTTTCGTTTTACCGTTTGACGGTCTGCGCGCTTTTATTTTTAGACTTTTTCTCGGTGATTTTCTTCGTTCTCTGCGCCTGTGATTTACTTAATAAAATCAACAGCGTAGACGCACTTCGCGAATATATCGAAGGAATGGGCGGAATGGCGGCCGCGATTTACGTAATTTTCAGCTTTTTGCAAGTCGTGCTTCTACCCGTGCCCGGTTCGGTTTCCGTTGCGGTTGGCGTTGCAATGTTCGGACCGTTGAAATGCGCGATTTACAGCTTTATAGGCATAGTTCTGGGCTCGGTTGCCGCATTTGCAATAGGCAGATGGGTCGGCTACAAGGCGGTTTGCTGGATAGTGGGGCAGGACAGCCTTGACAAATGGCTGAAAAAGTTAAAGGGCAAAGACTACCTGATTTTGTCTTTAATGTTCCTTTTGCCGCTTTTCCCCGACGATATTTTGTGTTTCGTTGCGGGGTTATCGTCAATGACTTGGGGTTATTTCATTATTATGATAACGCTAACGCGCCTTATTTCGGTATTTTCGACGGCTTATTCGTTCGAACTTATCCCGTTCAATACTTGGTGGGGCTTGCTGATATGGGCAATAATTCTGGCGCTTATAGCTCTGTCGTTCCGACTTGTCTTAAAACACTATGAAAAGATAGATAAATTCATAAAAACCAAGCTTAAAATTCAAAGGAAGTGACGGCGGCGTTATTAGCCGTCGTTTTTTTAAGTAATTTTTTGATAAAAGATTATCAAATTTATTTGCATTTGATTTTTTTTATGATAAACTGTATTAGTAAGAATTTGTTTTTCAGGTGTATTTATGGATAAAATCAGCTTATTACAGAAGCGTAAAAAGCAAATTTACGACGCGGGCAAAAGCGTCCGCGCGGAAATAAATTCATTAATCGACGAGGATAGTTTCGTTGAACTTTCGTCTTTTTCGTTCTCCAAAAACGAGTTTTACGGCGAGAACGCCGAAGGTGAAGGCGTTGTCACGGGTTTTGCAACGGTCAACGACTATCCTTTTTATATTGTCGCACAAAACCCGTCCGTGCTTTCTGGCGGCGTCAGCAAGGCGAACTGCACTAAGATAGAAAAATGTTTAAATCAGGCGGAGAAAACTTCTACGCCCGTTATATGGTTTTTGTCCTCGCTCGGAGTTCAGATAGGCGAGGGGGTGAGCGTTCTGGAAGGTCTTGCAAACCTTATTTTGAAAGCTTCGCAAATGAAAGGCAGTATCCCCCAGTACCTTATAGTTAACGGCGAGGTTTACGGGCAGATTTCCCTCCTTGCAGGTATCTGCGACTTCACTTACTTTGTCGATAAGAAAAGCGCGCTCTGCCCTAACAGTCCGCTTGTATTGTCGGCAAAGGCGGGAGAGACCCTCTCTAAATTCGTCGTCGGCGGCGCAGACGGGCTTAAAAACGCTCAACTTGCGACTTTCACGGTAAAAAACTTGGATGAAGTTAAGAAGTCTATCACCGAAATCAACGAGCTTCTTTCCAAACCTCTTATTGATAGCGACGAATTGAACGCAAGCCTTCCCGCCTTGGATAAAAAGGCAGACGCAAAAGCCTTGACTGCCGTGTTTGATAAATCGACGGCAATAGAACTCGGCGCGACGTACAGCACCGAAGTCAAATGCTTCCTTGCCCGTGTGGGCGGAATTGCCGTTGCGGCGGTACTGTTTGACGGCGCAGACGGAGTGGAACTTACTGCGTCGAACGTAAGAAAGCTCAAAGATTTTGCAGAATTCGCGTGTTGCTACGGCTTGCCGTACGTAACTTTCGTAAATACCCTAGGAATAAAGAGCGACCTCAAAACAAACGACAGCCTCGTTTTAAAGGAACTCGGAGAATATGTTTCTATCCTTGACTGTATAGATACGGCAAAAATTTCGGTCGTATACGGTAAAGCTATCGGGCTCGGATACACAGTGTTTGCGGCAAAATCTATAGGCTACGATTACAGTTACGCCTTTGCAAACGCAAAAATTGCGCTGTTTGACAGTGTTCAGGGCGCGGAAATCGAGTTTTCAAATGAGAAAAAGGCGGATGCAGAAAAGCTTGCCGCAAAATACGCCGACGAAAATTCCGACCCCGTTAACGCGGCGCAGGGCGGATATATAGACAATATAATACAGCCGTCGTTTATCAAACAGTACCTTGTTGCATCTTTGCAGATGCTTATAAAGTGAGGAAAGTATGCTGAATTTTCTTTTGGATATTCTGCCGCAGAAGCCCGACGGAACGTTTGACGGCAACTATTATTTTTCGGATAGGTTTGGCGAACCCGTAATATACGCGCTAATCGGCTTTTTAGTCGTTTTCCTCGGAATTGTTCTTATAATCGCGATAATCTGGCTAATTGGGCTCTTAATGCGTAAGACCGATAACCTTGCATTTCTGACGAATATCGGCAAGAAGAAAAAGAAGAAAGCCGAGCCCGTAGCGAGCGAAGTCGTAATTGAATCGGACGAAGTGCCCGACGAAGTAAAAGCGGCTATAATCGCGGCAATAATGGCTTATTACAGCGCTGAAAAGCCGAAATGCGAATTTAAAGTAAAGAGAATTAAGAGAATTTAAGGAGTTTTAAATATGCGTAATTTTGTTGTAACAATCGACGGTAAAACTTATTCCGTAGGCGTAGAAGAAGTCGGCGAGAGCGTCGGCGAAGTTTCAATCGCGCCCGCAAAGGTTGCGGAAGCCCCCAAGCCCGCGGCAAAGGCAACTCCCGCCAACGGTGAAAAGGTTTTGTCGCCTTTCCCCGGACTCATTAAGAATATTCTCGTTGCGGACGGCGCTACCGTCAAAAAGGACCAGCCTATAATGGTTCTCGAAGCAATGAAAATGGATAACGACATTACAGCCCCCTGCGACGGAAAAGTAACTATAAACGTCACAAAGGGCGCGAACGTGGAAACGAACGCTTTACTTGCCGTTATCGGCTAACGGAGGGAATATGCTGCAAAGTGGAATAGACTTTGGCAAGATATTCGGAAATCTGTATGAAAGTATGGGTTTTGTTCAAGGCAATTGGCAAAACTACGTAATGCTTTTAATCTCTTTCGTGTTGATGTTCCTTGCCGTAGTCAAAAAATTCGAGCCTATGCTCTTATTGCCGATTGCTTTCGGTATGTTCTTAATAAATATCCCCGGCGCGGAAAAAGTTCTTTGGGGAACGTACCCCACGAACGAAGCGGGGGAAATTACTTCGACGGCTTACGACAGCGTAGAAAACAGAGGGCTTTTGTGGTATCTGTATTTCGGCGTCGATAAAGTTATTTACCCGCCTTTGATATTCTTAGGCATAGGCGCAATGACGGACTTCGGACCGTTGATTGCAAACCCCAAGAGTATGCTTATCGGCGCAGGCGCGCAGCTCGGAATTTTCGTTGCGTTCATTCTCGCGTCTTTCCTCGGCTTGTCTGTTGCGGCGGCAGCGGCAATTGCGATTATCGGCGGCGCCGACGGGCCCACTGCGATTATGGTAACGTCGAAACTCGCCTCCGACTACGTTCCTACAATAGCTATAGCGGCTTATTCCTATATGGCGCTTATACCTATAATTCAAAAACCTTTAATGCGGCTTTTAACGACCAAAAAAGAGCGGGCGATAAGAATGAAGCCTCTCCGTCAGGTCAGCAAAGTGGAGAAAATTCTGTTCCCGATAGTCGTTACACTCGTTGTCGGTGTAATTCTTCCCGACAGCATAACGCTACTAGGTATGCTGATGCTCGGCAACCTGTTTAAGGAAAGCGGCGTCGTCGGCAGACTTTCAACGCAGGCGCAGAACGGTCTGATGAATACCATAACGATATTCCTCGGCATAGCGGTCGGCTGCAAAGCAAAGGGAGAGATTTTCCTCAGTATTCAAACCCTTGAAATTATTGCTATCGGGCTTCTTGCGTTTATAATCGGTACGATAGGCGGCTTGCTCGTAGCTAAAGTGATGTGCAAGGTTACGAAAGGTCAGATTAACCCGCTTATCGGTTCCGCGGGTGTTTCCGCAGTGCCTATGGCGGCGAGAATTTCCGAGGACGTCGGGCGGGAGTACGACCCCCAGAACCATCTGTTAATGCACGCAATGGGACCCAACGTAGCAGGGGTTATAGGTTCGGCAATTGCCGCGGGCGTGCTTTTGGCTTGCTTCGGCGGATACATTGACGGCTCTGCAACTTCAGCAATTATGAACGCAATTACAACTACAGTTTAATTAAGGTGATTTATGAGTAATAAAGTTTTAATTACCGATACGATTCTTCGCGACGCGCACCAGTCGCACGCGGCAACGCGTATGAGATTTGACGAAATGGAGCCTATGCTTCCGCTTTTAGATGAAGTGGGTTTCTATTCGCTTGAAGCTTGGGGCGGCGCTACTTTCGACAGTTGTTTAAGGTTTTTGAACGAGGACCCTTGGGATAGACTCAGAAACCTCAAAAAATATTTAAAAAAGACGCCTATTCAGATGCTTTTGCGCGGACAGAATCTCCTCGGATACCGCCATTACGCGGACGACGTTGTTGAAAAATTCATTGAGAAATCAATCGAAAACGGAGTAGGGGTTGTAAGACTTTTCGACGCTTTAAACGACCCCAGAAACCTTGAAGCCAGCGTTAAGGCTATCAAGAAGTACGGTAAAGGCGGAAAATGCGTGTGCGAATGCGCGATTTCTTACACCACAAGCCCTGTTCACACCACCGAATACTTCGTCAAACTCGCAAAAAGTTTTGAGGATATGGGCGCGGACAATATCTGTATTAAGGATATGGCGAACCTTTTATTGCCTTTCACTGCTTATGAGCTAGTTAAAGAGCTTAAAAGCGAGCTTCGCCCCGAAACTAAAGTGCACCTGCATACCCATAACACCACGGGCACGGGCGATATGATTTACCTGATGGCAATACAGGCGGGAGTCGACATCGTAGATTGCGCGCTTTCGCCCCTCGGCAACGGCACTTCCAACCCCGCAACCGAGCCTTTGGTTGCAACGCTTAAAGGCACGAAGTACGATACGGGTATCGAAATAGAAAAACTTCTTCCCGCCGTAACCCACTTCAATAAAGTTGCGACAAGGCTTGAAAAAGACGGTTTCCTGAACCCCAAAGTAAGGCGAGTAGATATAAATACACTTCTGTATCAGGTTCCCGGCGGTATGCTTTCAAACCTAATGAACCAGCTCAAACAGGCGGGTAAAGAAGAAAAGCTCACCGAATGCCTTGCCGAAGTTCCCAAAGTGAGAAAGGACTGCGGCTATCCTCCGCTCGTAACCCCGTCAAGCCAGATCGTCGGCACGCAGGCGGTTTGGAATGTCCTTCTCGGCAGATACAAGACTGTAACGGCGCAGTTCAAAGATTTAATGCTCGGAAGATACGGCGCGGTTTTGGGTGAAAAGAACCTTGATGTTTTGAAAATGTGTCAAAAGGACGGTGAAGAAGTAATTACTTGCCGTCCCGCAGACTTGCTCGGAAACGAAATGCAGACCCTTACCCAAAAAGTCAAGGACGACGGCTTCTATAAACAGGAAGAAGACGTTCTGTCGTACGCGCTTTTCCCCGAGGTCGCAACAAACTTCTTCAAATGGAGAAAGGCAAAAGAAACCGGGGTTGACAGTGATTTAGCTTCCAATCCCAACAAGGTTTATCCCGTATAAAATTTTAAGCGGCGTGAACAATGTTCACGCCGCAAGGTTTATTTATGAGTAAAGTAGCTGTAATCGGCGCGGGCGCGGCAGGGTTAATCGCCGCATATTTCGCCGCAAAGAACGGGAATGACGTCACCGCATTCGAAAAGAACGAAAAAAGCGGCAAAAAAATTTATATAACCGGCAAGGGCAGGTGTAACGTAACCCACGATTGTACCCCCGCGGAATTTCTTGAAAACGTCGTATCGAACTCCAAGTTTTTAACGGGTGCTATTTATTCGTTTTCTCCCGAAAAATGCGTACAGTTTTTCGAGGACGGCGGATTGAAGCTCAAATTAGAGCGTGGCGGGCGGTATTTCCCCGTATCGGACAAAGCCAGCGACGTTACACGCTGTCTGGAAAATTACTGCAAAGATGTAGGCGTTACCTTTAAATTCGGCGAGAAAGTTGAGAAAATCGGCATTTTACATAGTACTATGTCACGCATAATAACCGCAAAAGGCGAATATAAGTTCGATAACGTAATTGTTTGCACCGGCGGATTAAGTTATCCATCGACAGGCTCTACGGGCGACGGCTACGATTTCGCAAGAGCGGCAGGGCATAAAATAATCCCGTTAAAACAAGGTCTGTGCGGTCTTAATTTAAAGGGCGATTTTTATAAAGGTTTGCAGGGTTTGACCTTAAAAAACGTAAACTTGTCGGTTTTAAACGGCGAAAAATTAATAAAAAGCTTTTTCGGCGAAATGCTATTTACTCATTTCGGAGTATCAGGACCGATTGTTTTGTCGGCTTCCAGCCTGATAAACAGGCAAGATTTAAAGCAAATTAAATTAGTTTTGGACTTAAAACCCGCTTTAAACGACGAACAGCTTGATAGGCGGCTTTTAAGAGACTTCGAAGCATATAAAAACAAAAGTATTTCAAATTGCCTTAAAGAGCTTTTACCTGCGGCGCTTATTGCGGAAGTTCTGAAAATAAGCGGTATAAAACCTGAAACTCAGGTAAATTCCGTAACCAAAGCGCAAAGATTAAGTTTATTGACAAGTGTCAAAAATTTTGATATGATTGTTGCGTCTTTAAGGGACTTTTCCGAAGCTATAATAACCTGCGGCGGGGTGGACGTAAGAGAGATTAACCCAAAAACTATGGAAAGCAAGCTTGTAAAAGGGCTGTATTTTTGCGGCGAAGTGCTAGATATTGACGCTTTTACGGGCGGGTATAACCTGCAAATCGCCTTCGCGACCGGTTACGCCGCGGGTAATTCTATAAAATAAAGGTAAACTATGAAAGCGATACGAGGGGCAACGACAGTCAACGTCGATTGCGCGGAAGAAATTAAAGAGAGCGTAAAGGAGCTTCTTGGCGAGATAAAAGCGCTAAATAAGCTCAAAAACGAAGAAATTATCTGCATAATGTTTTCGAATACCGCGGATATAAAGTCTTATTATCCCGCAAAAGCGGCAAGGGAGTGCGGTTTTTCTTTCGCACCGTTCTATTCTTCAGCAGAGCCTGAAATCGACGGTTCGCTCAAAAAATGTATTAGGGTTATGGTTCTTTCCGATAGCGACAATCCGCCCAAACCGGTATATTTAAAGGGGGCGGCGGTGCTTCGCCGCGACCTTACGGAGCTTTTCAATATTGCGCTTGACGGTCCTGCGGGTAGCGGTAAAAGCACAATCTCAAAACTTATCGCTGAAAAGCTTAATATATTGTATCTCGATACGGGTGCTATGTACCGTGCCTGCGCACTCAAATGCCTGCAAAACAACATATCGGTTAACGACGAAAAAGCGGTAAATAGAATCGTTTCCAACCTGATTTTGACGGTAAAACACGAAAACGGAGTCCAAAAAACTTGTCTTGACGGCAAAGATGTTTCGGAAGAAATCAGAAAACCCGAAATCTCTATGCTTGCATCAACTGTTTCCGCGCTCGGTTGCGTTCGGACTAAAATGGTCGAGATTCAGCGCGATATAGCTAAAAATACTTCTTGCATACTGGACGGCAGGGATATCGGTACAAACGTTCTTCCCGACGCAAAATACAAGTTCTTTTTAACTGCAAGTCCCGAGGTCCGCGCCCGCCGCCGCGCAGAAGAGAACACGCAGAAAGGCTTCAATACTCCTTATGAAGAAGTGCTTGCGGACGTAATAAAACGCGACAGGCAGGACGCAACTAGGAAAATAGCGCCGTTAAGGCAGGCCGCAGACGCCGTTTTAATCGATTCTTCGTCAATGACGGTGAACGAAGTCGTTGACTTTATTTTAAATAAGATACAGGAAAAAATTTAATGACGACGGAAACTCCCGCAGAAAACGCTGAAACCAAACAAAATAATAAAAAAAGGAAGAAGACGAAGCTTGAAAAGTGGTTCGCCTTTTTGCACCGTGCCCAACGCGTAGCTTCGTGGGGCTTATTTCCCGTTAAAAAATACGGTCATACCGAGCCTTTCAATGACCGCTCGTATATCATCGTGGCAAACCATCTCAGTGTTCTAGATGTGTTGCCCGCAGCAATCGCAACCGACAGGCCGGTTCATTTTCTTGCAAAAAAAGAGCTTTTTGAAAAAGGGATTGGCAAATGGTTCGCGAATAAATGCGAGTGTATCCCCGTCAGTCGCGACGGTACCGACGTCTGCGCGGTTATGCAGGCAATGAAATATTTGAAAGAAGGCTCTTTCGTCTGCATTTTCCCCGAGGGAACAAGGAACAAAACCGGCGAAATGTTTCTGCCGTTCAAAAGCGGTGCGGCGGCGCTTTCTATTAAAACAAAGACCCCGATTATCCCGGTTGTTCAGGTAAAGAAAATTAAAGCGTTCAGAAAAATGCACGTTTATTACGGCGAACCTTTCGAACTCACCGAATTTTACGGTAAAAAACTTACTCAGGAAGATGTCGAAAAAGCCGACGAAGTCCTTTTCGAAAAGTTTAAGGAATTTTACCGCGAGCTGGAAAGTCTTATTCCTAAAAAGAAGAAATCGAAATAATGGAAGTAGTAATCGCAAAACATAGCGGCTTTTGCACGGGAGTAAAAAACGCTGTCGATACGGTAATGTCGCTCGATCCGCACAATACCTATGTTCTCGGGGAAATAATTCATAACCCCGACGTAGTAAATGCGATAGAGAAAAGGGGAATAAAAACCGTCGGAGACATAGAAGAAGTTCCGGACGGCGCAACGGTTGTTTTCCGCTCGCATGGCGTGCCCGAAAATTATTACGGTGCCTGTTGGGCTAAAAACGTAAAAATCGTAGACTGTACCTGCGCCTTCGTAAGACGAACCCAAAATATCGTAAAAGAGCAGTACGCGCTTGGTAAGCACATTATAATTGTCGGCGAGAACGCCCATCCCGAGGTTTTGGGGCTTCTCGGCTGGTGCGGCGGACAGGCGACGGTAGTGAACTCACCTGACGCAAATTTCACCGTTTTTTCTCAAAAAGAGCTGTGTGTAGTGTGTCAAACCACGTTTTCAGCGCAAAAATTTGAAAAAATTATAAAAAATATTGAAAAAGCGTGTGAAAAAACAGTTGCTGTTTTCAAGACGATTTGTTATACTACTATAGAACGGCAGAAAGAGGTTGAAGACCTTTCCGAAAAGTGCGAAGCAATGGTCGTTGTCGGCGGGCTGAACAGTAGCAACACCAACAAACTGTACGAAATAGCTAAAAAGCACTGCAAAGAAGTATTCAGGCTTTCGTCTGCGGTCGATTTAGATATAAATAAAATAATAAAATTTAAAAGTGTAGGTATTGTTTCCGGGGCTTCGACTCCGAATGAGCAAGCCCGGGAGGTTCTTTTAAAGATGGCAGAAAACACAGAAGTTAAGGCAATTAACCCTATGGACGAGGTTGTTGCTAAAATGGACAGCGAATCGAAGTACAAGAAAGGTCAGTTGGTTCACGCTACGATTTCACAGGCAACGAACGACGGCTTGGAAGTACTTCTTCCCAGCGCGAAAAAGGAGGTTGCTTTAAGCAAGGACGAGCTTGACTGCGAAGAATACAACGCAGCGGACTATCTTGCAAAGATTGGCGACCCTATCGACCTTATCGTCGTTGGGCTCAATCCCCTTAAATTGTCCCAGAAGATGATAAAGACCTTGCAGCAGGAGGAAGCTTTGAGCGCCGAAATCGAAGGCGGCAAAGAATTTACCGTTGTCTGCACGGGTTCCAATAAAGGCGGATTGGTTGCGCAGTTCGGAACGTATTCGGTGTTCGTACCCGCTAAAGAAATTCGTCCCGGTTTCGTTAAAGACCTCGCAAAATACGAGGGCAAAACTTTAAGACTCCGCGCAATAGAAATCAAGAAAAACGGACATAAGAAAGAAATTATCGCGTCCCAGCGCGTTATTTTACAGGAAGAGCGCGACGCGAAAGAGTCTGCTAGAGCGGCTAAGGAAGAAGAGTTCTTCTCGGCTATTACCGTCGGCGACATCGTTGAAGGTAAGGTGGAAAGGGCTACTAACTTCGGCGCTTTCGTTTCCGTAAACGGTTTCGATTGCCTTGCACACATCTCAGACTTAAGCTGGACGGGCGTAGAGAACGTTACCGACGTGCTCGAAATCGGCAAAACTTACAGATTTATTATCCTGAAGCTCGACAGCGAGCACAAAAAAGTATCTATCGGATATAAACAGCTTCAGCCCCAGCCTTGGGACCTTGCGGAAGGCAAATATAACGTCGGCGACGTCGTTCACGGTAAGGTTGTAAGAATCGTACCTTTCGGCGTATTCGTAGAGGTTGAAAAGGGAATCGACGGTCTTGTTCACGTTTCCCAGATTACCCACGAAAGAATCGAAACCCCTTCGACCGTTCTTAACGTCGGCGACGAGGTTGACGCAAAGATTGTTGCGGTAGATACCGAAGCGAGAAAGATGAACCTTTCCATCAAAGCCCTTCTTCCCGAAGGTGAAAGAAGAAAGCCCCGCGGCGAAGAAAACGGCGAGGACGCTCCCAAGAAAGGCGGCCGCGCACCCAGAAAGGCCGCTAACGACGACGAACTTTCCACTTGGAACGAGGGTAGCATCGGCGGAACTTCCATCGCAGATCTTCTTGCAAGCGCAAAGAAAAACAAGTAATCTAAATTAATTAAAAACTTCGCCTACTCGGCGAAGTTTTTTTATGTGATTTTTTCGTTTAGTCTACAGAATACGGGTTTATAATAAAATGTTTATTCAAGGAGATAACTTATGAAAAGAGAAGGAAATATAAAAATTTCAAGCGAAAATATGATGCCGATTATAAAGAAATGGCTTTATTCGGATAAAGACATTTTTTTAAGAGAAATCGTCGCAAACGGCGTTGATGCTATAACCAAGTTCAATAAGCTCGTCACTATGGGCGAAGCTAAAGAAACTGGCGAAGAATATTGCGTCAAAATTACCGTCGATAAAAAGTCAAAGACTTTGACCGTCGAGGACAACGGAATCGGTATGACGGCTGAAGAGGTTGAAAACTATATCACACAAATCGCTTTTTCGGGCGCTTCCGATTTCCTTAAAAAGTATGAAAACGCAGGCGGAGACGGTATAATAGGTCATTTCGGTTTGGGTTTCTATTCGGTTTATATGGTTTCCGAAAGCGTGGAAATCTTCACAAAATCCTATAAAGACGCTCCCGCAGTGCATTGGGAAAGCGACGGAAATGCAACTTACAGCATAGAAGAGTGCGAAAAATCCGAGCGCGGCACCAGAATAGTTATGCATATCGCCGCGGAAGAAAAGGAGTTCCTCGACGAAAGCAATATAAAGAACCTCGTCAGAAAGTACTGCTCTTTTATGCCGTACAATATCTACGTTTCCTTCAAGGGCGACGGCAAAGACGAGCCTTTGAATTCAACCCTGCCCCTGTACGCAAAGCACCCCAAAGACTGCACGGAAGAGGACTATAAAAAGTTCTATACCGATACCTTTATGGACTATAACGACCCTATTTTCTGGGTTCACCTCAATATGGACTACCCTTTCAAATTAAAAGGTATTCTGTATTTCCCCAAGGTCAAAAACAAGCTCGAATTAGAGCGCGGTAAAGTCAAACTTTATTGCAATCAGGTGTTTATCGCGGATAATATAAAGGAAGTCATTCCCGAGTATCTTATGCTTTTAAACGGCGTAATCGACTGTCCCGATATACCCTTGAACGTTTCCCGAAGCTTTCTGCAAAACGACAGTCAAGTTCGCAAAATAAGCAAGCATATCACAAAAAAAGTTGCCGACAAGCTCAATTCTCTGTTTAAAACCGACAGGGAAAAGTTCGAAACCTGCTGGGAAGACGTCGCAAACTTCATAAAATTCGGCTGCATAAAAGACAACGATTTTTACGATAAAGTAAAGGATATTATAATTTATAAGGACCTGAACGGCAAGTTTTTGAACTTTAAAGAGCTTTTGGACGACAAAGAAGAGGACGAAAGTAAGGACGCGCCCGCCGCAGATACAAAGCCAAAGACCGTTTACTACGTTTCGGACGAGAAACAGCAGGCGCAGTATATCAAGCTTTTCAAAGACGAGGGACTGAACGCTATTTTGTGCGATAATTTTATCGACCCGCATTTCCTTTCCTATCTTGAATATAAAACTCCAGACAAGCTAAAATTCACGCGCATAGATGCGGACGTTGACGGCGCTTTGAAGAGCGAGGATGGCGCAGAGGATAGCGTGATTTGCGATATTTTCAAAACCGCGCTAGGCGACGATAAACTGACAATCAAGACCGAAAAACTGAAAAATGCAACCGTTCCCGCAATAATCGTGGTAGACGAGTATATGCGCCGCTATACGGAAATGGGGCAGATTTACGGAATGAGCGAGGGCGATCTCAACAAAACTCTGATTGTCAATATCGCAAGCCCCGTCATAGAGAAGCTTAAAGAGCTCGGTGCCGAAAAGCAGAAGTTCGTTGCAGGCTACGTCTATTCGCTTGCATTGGCGTCGTTCAAGAAACTTTCTCCCGAAGAACTTGAAAAATTTCAAAAAGACAGCATAACCCTTTTAACAAACTATATAATATGATAAACCGCCCCCGAAAAAATACGGGGGCGCAATTTATGAAAAAATTTCCTTTTTTTATGAATTCGGTCTTGAAAATGGTCAAGTAATATGCTACAATGAACTAGGTATGGTAAACGGCGGGAATTTAGCCGAAAGGTTGAAAAATTTTCATAGCGGTACAGATTATAGAACCTATGAATTTTTCGGCTGCATTAAGTTGTTTAAAGGCAAGTTCAGTTTCCGCGTTTGGGCGCCGCACGCAGTAAAAGTCGATCTTTGTCTTTGCGCCGACGGTGAAAGAAGGCTTATCCCTATGCAAAAATGTTGCGACGGCGAAAGCTTTGAAGTCGAAACTTACGCCGCGGTAGGCAACAGGTATTTTTACGTTATAACAACCGCCGACGGCAGAATTTTGGAAAAAGCCGACCCGTACGCTTTTGCAAGTGACCTGAAAACTTTCCGTTCTGTCGTTTCGCAACTCCCTAAAAAGTCGGACTATACTCCCAAGCGCCACAACGGTCCGATGAACGTTTACGAAGTAAACCTTTTAAGTTGGAAGCGCCATCCCGACAATTCTTGTTACAGTTATTTGGATTTAGCAAGGGAGCTTGTGCCCTATGTCAAAGAAATGGGCTATACCCACGTCGAGTTTATGCCCGTTACGGAATTTCCGTTTGACGGCTCGTGGGGTTATCAGGTTACGGGTTATTTCGCCGTAACGTCGAGAATGGGCACCCCGCGTGAATTCAAATGCCTAATCGACGCTTTTCACGCCGAAGGTATAAAAGTTATTCTGGACTGGGTACCCGCGCACTTCCCGAAAGACGCTTGGGGCTTGTACGAGTTTGACGGCCAGCCGCTGTACGAATGTCCGCTTTGGGACAGAATGGAATACCCCGGTTGGGGCACGCGCAGATTTGACTTCGGCAGAGCGGAAGTTGATAATTTTCTGTTATCCGCCGCATACTTTTTTATTGACAGATTCCGTATAGACGGGTTAAGGGTGGACGCCGTCGCGTCAATGCTCTATCTCGATTACGACAATCCGGCAGGCGGATTTACTCCCAATATCTACGGCGATAACAGGAATTTAGAGGGTATCGGGTTTATAAAAAAACTCAATACGGTAATCAAAGAAAATGCGCCTTGCGTTCTGATGTTCGCAGAAGAATCTACCGCTTTCCCGCTCGTCACCGCGTCCGTAAAAGACGGCGGACTGGGCTTCGACTACAAGTGGAATATGGGTTGGATGAACGACGTTTTGTTCTATTGCAGGCAAGACCCGTATTTCAGAAGCCACCACCATAACAAACTTACCTTTTCAATGGTATATTCGTTTTCGGAAAACTTCATTCTTCCGCTTTCGCACGACGAGGTGGTTCACGTCAAGGGCTCGATTGTCAATAAGATGAGCGGTAACTACGAAGATAAATTCGCAGGCGAACGGCTTTTACTCGCGTTTATGTATGCTCACCCCGGTAAAAAGCTCAATTTTATGGGTTACGAGGTCGCGCAGTTCAAAGAATGGGACTATGCCGCGGGCTTAGATTTGTTTCTTGCAGACAGATTTGCTCTACATAAAAGAATGCGTGAGTTCGTAAAAACTCTCAATTATTTTTACCTTGAAGCAAAACCACTGTACGAGATTGACCGCGACTGGAAAGGCTTCAAGTGGCTCGTCGTCGACGATAACTACCATAACGTAATCGCCTTTACGCGCTACGCAGAAAACGGAGAGAGTCTTACGGCAGTACTCAATTTTTCGGGCGTAGACCAGCTCGGATATAGAATAGGAATAGAAGAGGGAAAGTACCGCATAGTTTTAAACACCGACGATTCTCGGTTCGGCGGTAAAGGAACGCTCAAAAAGAAAGTGTTCTTCTCAAAGAAAGAAACAGGCTCAGACGGAGAATATTCGTTAACTATGGATATTCCGCGCCTTACTTGCGTCTATTTAATAAAAGAAAATTAATTTTTTGGGGGAATTGGCAATGCTAACTAAAAAAGAGTGTGTTGCAATGCTGCTTGCGGGTGGACAAGGTTCAAGACTTTACGCTTTGACAAGCAATATCGCAAAACCTGCGGTTTCGTTCGGCGCGAAGTACAGAATTATCGACTTCCCGCTTTCCAACTGCATAAATTCGGGTATTGATACCGTGGGCGTTTTGACGCAGTATCAACCGCTTGTACTGAACGAATACGTCGGCAACGGTCAGCCGTGGGATTTGGACAGAACCTTCGGCGGCGTACATATCCTTTCGCCTTACGAGGCAAAAACCGATACGTCCTGGTATAAAGGCACGGCTAACGCAATCTATCAGAATATAAGGTTTATGAAGATGTACGACCCCGAATACGTGCTTATTCTTTCGGGCGACCACATCTATAAAATGGACTACGACAAGATGCTTGCGGCACATAAAGCGGCAAAGGCCGACTGCACGATTGCCTGTATGCAGGTGCCCCTGAAAGAAGCGTCCAGATTCGGTATATTGAATACGAATAAAGACGGCACTATTTACGAATTTGAAGAAAAGCCCGCGCACCCGAAAAGCGATTTGGCTTCGATGGGTATCTATATTTTCACTGCCGAAAAGCTTTTCAAATATCTTGAACTCGACAATAGAAATCCCGATTCCGAAAACGACTTCGGTAAAAACGTACTTCCTATGATGCTGAAAGCGGGCGAGAAGATGTATTCTTACCGCTTCGAGGGCTACTGGAAAGACGTCGGCACAATAAGCTCTTTATGGGAAGCGAATATGGACCTTCTCGGAGTAGCACCCAAATTCGAGCTTTCGGATAACGACAGCGTAATACACTCCAAAAGCCCGTTGGCGCCGCCTGCGTTTATCGAGGGCGAGGTAATCAATTCAATCGTCGCGACAGGCGGAGAAATTGAAGGCAAGATAGTTAATTCGGTTATCGGTACAAACTGCATAATCGAAAAGGGCGCGGAAGTCATAGACAGCGTGCTTATGGGCAATATCACCGTCAAGGCTGGCGCAAAAGTCAATTACTCTATAATCGACGAAGAAGTCGTTATCGGCGAAAAGGCAGTAATAGGCGCGCCTGTTGCGGAAGCACAGAAAGTCGAAAGCAAGACTTCGGGCATAACCGTTCTCGGCAGGGGCGTGCATGTGTCCAAGGGCGGCAAAGTTGCGGCGGGCGAAATCGCCGATAAGAACATATAAGGGAGGAAAAGAAAAATGGATTCAACCGTTGGCGTTATATTTTCAAGTATAAACGAACAAAACGTACCCGGACTTACAAAAGTAAGGTCTATGGGTTCGATTCCCTTTGGCGGCAGATACCGTCTTGTTGACTTTGCGCTTTCCAATATGGTAAATTCGGGCATCACAACAGTGGGTATGATAACCAAAAGCAATTACCAGTCGCTTATGGACCATCTCGGTTCGGGCAAATATTGGGATTTAGCCAGAAAGGAAGGGGGGCTTATCTTGCTTCCCCCGTACAGCGATGAAACCGAAACTCTTTACAAAAACCGTCTTGAAGCGTTGAAGGGCGCAACCGCTTTTTTAAGAAAAGCAAAGCAGGACTTTGTAATTCTTGCCGACAGCGACGCAGTGTATAAACTCGATTACAGCAAAGTAATCGACTACCACATCAAGAAAAACGCAGATATTACGATGGTTTATCACGAACATAAGCTCGTAAAATCACATTCGTATATGACTTTCGACGTCGCAAAGGACGGCAGAATTGACAGCATAAAGATAAACCCCGTTTCGGACGGCGTAGAAAATAACTACATAAATGTAATGGTTGCGCGTACGTCGTTCCTTTTAAGACTTATACAGGACGCTATTCAGCACGGATATACGAGCTTCGGCAAAGATATTTTAAGTCCCGGCGTTTCGTCCTATAGACTTTACGGATACAAATTCGACGGATATTATAAGAGTATCGATTCGTTGGCTACGTATTTCGATGCAAATATGGACCTGTTGGATAAGAAGATAAGAACCGAACTCTTCGGCGAAAGGGACATATATACAAAAGTCAACGACAGCTCGCCCGCAAAATTTGCGGAGTCTGCAAGCGTGAAGAATTCGCTCATATCCGACGGCTGTCTTATCGAGGGAACGGTAGAAAACAGTATTCTGTTCCGCGGCGTAAAAATCGGCAAGGGCGCAGTCGTCAAAAACTGCATTCTTATGACCGATAATATCGTCGGCGAAAACTGCACGCTTTCTTACGTCGTCAGCGATAAAAATTCCGTTATCCGTGATAACAGAGTGCTAGCAGGGTGCGAAATACAACCTTATTTCATAAATAAAGGCACACTTATATAAATAAAAATCGGGGGAATAAATATGGCTACTAAAACCACAACCACAAAGACAACGAAACCCGCTGCAGCCGCAACGAAAAAGGCAACCGAGCCTGCGACAAAAGCGGCGGCTAAGGCGCCCGCAACAAGTAAGACGGCAACCAAAACCGTAAAAAAGGCGTCGGAAGTAAAGCCCGTTCAGAAGAAGAAAATTCTTTTTGTTGCTTCGGAAGCTACGCCTTTTATCCAGACGGGCGGACTTGCGGAAGTTATCGGCTCGCTTTCCAAAGCTGTTGCCGCCAACGGGAATTGCGACGTAAGGGTGGTGTTGCCGCTCTATTCCGACATCAAAAAAGAATACAGAGATAAATTCAGCTATATCGGCAATATCTACGTTCACCTTGCTTGGCGTAACCAGTACTGCGGTATTTTCGAATACGTCAAAGACGGGGTAACGTTCTATTTCATCGATAATGAATTCTACTTTAAGCGCCCCGGTTGTTACGGCTATTTCGACGACGGAGAGAGATTCGCGTTCTTCTCGAGAAGTGTGCTTGAAATTATGCCCGTAATCAATTTCTATCCCGACGTAATGCACTGCCACGATTGGCAGGCGGCGCTTGCGGCGATTTACCTCAAAACCAATTACTGTTTCAGACCCGAATATCAGTACATACGCGCACTTTTCACCATTCATAACATAGAATATCAGGGTTGGTATTCGCTCGATTTGTTAAGCGACTTGTTCGATATTTACGGCAGCTACCAATATCTCGTCGAATATAAGAATTCGATAAACCTTATGAAAGGCGCAATAGAGTGTTGCGAACGTTTCTCGACCGTCAGCCCCAGATATGCGGGTGAAATAAAGGACGAATACTATGCGCACGGGCTTGACCCTATAGTCAGAAAGAACCATTTCAAACTTTCTGGAATATTGAACGGCATAGACGACGAGGGCTACAATTGCGCAAAGGATACTCACCTGTTTGCAAACTATACCCCCGACGACTTTAGAAACAAAGCTGTCTGCAAAAACAAACTCCAAAAGCTGCTCGGCTTGCCGCAGAAAGCGGATACGCCTATAATTTCAATGGTCTCGCGCCTTGTTTCGCATAAGGGTCTCGACCTTGTAACCACGGTAATCGAAGAGCTTTTGCAAGACGATGTGCAGGTTGTCGTTCTCGGCACGGGCGACGCTTGTTACGAGGGCTTTTTCAGCGACCTTGCAAGAAGATACCCCGATAAGTTCAGCGCAAACATTATCTTCAACGGCGACCTGTCAAGGAAGATATACTCGGGCTCGGATATCTTCCTGATGCCGTCCAAGTCCGAACCTTGCGGACTTTCGCAAATGATAGCTTGCCGCTACGGCACAATCCCCGTCGTAAGGGAAACGGGCGGACTTTATGACAGTATAAAACCGCTTGAAAACGGCTATACTTTCGCAAACTATAACGCGCACGATATGCTGTACGTTATCCGTCAGGCAATGAGCGATTATAAAAATAAAGAAGAGTGGAAAAAATTAATGTACAGGGCGGCGACGACCGATTTCAGTTGGAACCGTTCGGCTAAAATTTACGAATCTCTCTATTTAGATATGCTAAAATAATTTTACTTAAATATAGGAGAACTAAATGAGTAACAGTGCTATAACCGAAAAGGAAACCAAGGACTTAATAAAGGGGAAACTGTCGAGGTATTTCGGCGTTGCTCCCGCAGAAGCTACTAAGGACCAGGTTTATAAAGCTGTCGTAATGGTGGTCAGGGATATCCTGCTTGAAAAAAGACAGCACTTCCATAAAAAGGTAAAGGCAAAGCGCGCAAAACGCGTGTACTACCTGTGTATGGAATTTCTTATGGGTCGCTCGCTTAAAAACAGCTTATACAATTTAAGCGCGACGCAGGTCTTTGAAAAAGCGGTCCAATCATACGGCTATAATCTTGAAGATTTGTACGAACTCGAGCCCGACGCAGGCTTGGGTAACGGTGGTTTGGGCAGGCTCGCCGCTTGCTTTATGGACGCTTTGGCTACGGGCAATTACCCCGCAATGGGCTATTCTTTAAGGTATGAATACGGACTTTTCAAACAAAAAATAGTCGACGGTTGGCAGATTGAGTTGCCCGACGTGTGGCTTCCCGGCGGCGAAGCATGGCTTACCCAGAGAACGGATAAATCTTTCATAGTCAGATTTAACGGTCAGATTGAAGAAAAGTGGACGGAAAACGGACTTCAGACCAATTACGTAAACTGTAACGAAGTTCAGGCAGTGGCTTACGATATGATGGTTTCCGGCAAAAACAGCGAAGCCGTTTCCGTTTTAAGGCTTTGGAAAGCTAAGCCCGTCACCGACTTCAATATGAAGCTGTTTTCACAGGGCGACTATTATCAGGCGATGACCGAAGACAACGACGCAGACCTTCTCACTAAAGTTCTCTATCCCGCGGATAACCACAATGCGGGCAAATCGTTAAGGCTCAAACAACAGTACTTCCTGTGTTCCGCGTCGATTCAGAATATAGTGGAGGACCACAAACACAGATACGGCAACCTTGCCGATTTACCTAAGCTTGCGGCAATTCATTTGAACGACACGCACCCCGCAATGGCCATTCCCGAGCTTATGCGCGTGCTTATCGACGAATATTACTACGATTGGGATACTGCTTGGTCGATAACGACGTCAACCTGCGCGTACACAAACCATACGGTGCTTGCCGAAGCGCTTGAAACGTGGTCCGAGGACTTAATCGCAAGAACGATTCCGAGAATACATTCGATAATAAAGGAAATCAACAGACGTCTTTGCGAATGTCTCTGGGATAAATTCCCCGGCGAATGGGCAAAGATTTCCAGAATGTCGATAATCGAACACGAGCGCATAAAAATGGCAAACCTGTCTGTTTACGGCGGGCACAGCGTAAACGGCGTCTCGGCGTTGCACAGCGATATAATTAAAACTTCGGTTTTCAAAGATTTCTACGATTTCACTCCCGAAAAGTTCACGAACGTTACGAACGGCATCGCGCACAGGCGCTGGTTGAACCAGTCTAACCCCGAGCTTGCCGCGCTCCT
The DNA here is from genome assembly GCA_910579585.1 of uncultured Christensenella sp. Classification (GTDB taxonomy): domain Bacteria; phylum Bacillota; class Clostridia; order Christensenellales; family Borkfalkiaceae; genus Coproplasma. Next base: position 14,504 of record CAJTVA010000001.1, on the reverse strand, counting down.
TGACGAGTGTATCGGCACTGGCTACGAGCTTGACGGCGCCCGCCTTGCGGATTTCAAGAAGTTTGAAAACGACGAAAGCGTCTTAAAGCGCCTTGACGAAATTAAACTTATCAAGAAAAAGCAGTTCGCTGAATTTGCAAAAAAGAAACAGGGGCTTATTATCAACCCCGAAACAATGTTCGACGTGCAGGCAAAACGGCTTCACGAGTATAAGCGCCAGCTTCTGAACGTTCTAAACATAATCGACACGTATCTCGACTTAAACGACAACCCGAATAAGGAAGTAGTGCCCAAAACGTATATTTTCGGCGCAAAAGCGGCGCCCGGATACGCTATGGCGAAAAAGATAATTAAACTCATAAATTATCTTGCCGCCGAAATCAAAAACAACCCTCAGGTGCGTGAAAAGCTCAACGTCGTATATATGGAAGACTACAACGTATCTATGTCAGAAAAGCTTATGCCCGCATCTGAAGTTTCCGAACAAATTTCCCTCGCAGGCAAAGAGGCCAGCGGTACGGGCAATATGAAGTTTATGATTAACGGCGCGCTCACAATAGGCACGCTTGACGGCGCAAACGTAGAAATGGCGCAGGCTGTCGGTAAACAGAATATCTTCATATTCGGCTACAAAGCCAACGAGGTTGACGAGATTTGGCGCAACGGTTACAGTTCTAGCAAGTACTATAACGAGTCGCCCAAACTCCGCAGAATTATAGAAGCGCTGATTATCGGCTTTAACGGCGAATCTTTCTCGGAAATCGCAAATTATCTTTTAACCGATATGCCCGTAGCCGACCCGTATATGTGTATGGCAGACTTCGGCGCGTACAGCAACACACAGCACAAAATTTCAAGACTGTATTCCAAAGATAAAATGACTTGGAACCAGATGTCGCTTCGCAACATCGCCGCCGCAGGAATTTTTGCCGCCGACAGAGCAATTGCTGAATACGCCAACAATATCTGGAATTTGAAAAGTTTAAAAGCCGAAAAGTAAACAATATGTAAAAACGGGGCAATTATAGCCCCGTTTTTACATATTGTGTCTGACATAATACTTTACTAAAACGTTTTTTTTGCAACTTTTAAGCCGTTTTTTAGCAAATTTAAGCAAATTTGGCATTAAAATCGATTAACAAAAACTCAATTATAAATCTTGTAAAATTTACTTAGAAATTCTTTAAATAATGCCTTGACAAAGTATCTCTCCCCATGCTATTCTGTATTTAGCCCTCAACACTTCGTAAAAGCTGTGTTTTACGAATAGTTTGATATACTTTTATAATGAAAGAGAAGTGCCCTACTATGTCCAATTATTACGTTCAGCGCAACAATAAAAATTTGGAAACAATCGAAAGACTTTTAGACGAAGATTTACCGGCGTTTTGTTACGACTATTTTCTTGCAATCGAAAGTCAGACCTCAACGCTCACACGGTTGAACTATGCTCACGACTTAAAGATATTTTTCTACTTTTTGCAGGAAAAGAAGTTCCGCAAGTCTAAGACGGTCAAGGAAATGACCCTTGACGATATGGAAGCCATCACAGGCAACGACATCGAGTATTTCCTCGGTTTCCTCTCCCGCTATTTCTACAATGGGAAAGAACACGTCTGCAACGACCGCGCCAAGGCAAGAAAGCTCTCCTCCGTTCGCGCAATGTTCAAGCACTTTTTCAATAAAGGTTTCATTAGCGTCGATAATACCGCTAAGGTTTCAACGCCGAAACTGCACGAAAAGCCCATTATACGGCTTGACGGCAACGAGGTATTTGATATTATCGATACTGCGGAAAGCGGCGACGGACTCTCCCCCCATCAGCGCGCCTATCACGAAAAAAACAAAGTTCGCGACACTGCGATTTTAATGCTCTTCCTCGGCACGGGTATCCGTATCAGCGAGCTTGTCGGGCTCAACAATGACGATATAAACTTTAAGGATAACTCTTTCGTTGTAACCAGAAAGGGCGGCAGCAAGTCGATTTTGTACTTTGATGACGACGTTGCTGCGGCTTTGCAGCGCTACCTTGATTATAAAGAAATGAATTACGAAGATTTGAAAGAACCTAACGCTCTCTTCGTGTCTTCTAACCGAAGCCGTATTACCGTCCGCGCCGTTGAAAATATGGTTAAAAAGTACGCTAAAATCGTCTCCCCCCTCAAAAAAATTTCACCCCACAAACTGCGCTCGACGTACGGCACTCAGCTTTACAAAGCTACGGGCGATATTTATATCGTTGCCGATGTTTTGGGGCATAAAGACGTAAACACTACAAGAAAGCACTACGCCGCAATAAGCGACGAAAACCGCCGCGGCGTCGTCGGCAAAGTCAAGCTAACGCGTGATGACGAGGAATAAAGATAAAAACCGCCGAGTGTAGAAACACTCGGCGGCAATTCTTTTAAAAATTTACTCTTCCTCTTCCATAATGATTTTATCGATTTTAATCACTGCGTCGTCGCGTATGTCCAGACACTTTCCGCAGTTATCACAAATTTTCAGCGGGTCTAAATCGCAAATATCGCACTCCCCGCAATCGATGCATTCCCTGTCGTACAGCACGCACTCCCGCTTTTCAACTTTCATATTAACACCTCAACGCTATTTTAAACCTAATCGCTCAAAAATACAAGCGAATTTTATAAACTTTTGTTTGATTTTTTTAAAAACATCTGTTACAATGTTTTTAAGAGGAAATTTATGAAACGAGAAACCGAAAAATTAAAGAACGAAGAAGCAGTTTTCTCCTTTATTCAGAAGTTCATTGCAGAAAACGGATATGCTCCCTGCGTTCGCGAAGTGTGCAGCGCTTGCAATATCAAGTCCACTGCCACTGTTTTCAATATAATCAACCGCCTGAAAGATAAAGGTCTTTTGGAAAAATCGGATGTAAAGCGCCGTGCAATTGCCTTAAAAAGTAAAGCACTTTCCGTTCCCGTACTAGGCACGGTTGCCGCAGGCCAACCCCTCTTTGCGGCGGAAAGTTACGAGGGCTACGTTTCTCTGCCCGACAATTATTTTTCGGGTGACGACCTCTTTATGCTCAACGTTAAAGGCTCGTCAATGATAAAAATCGGTATGTTCGACGGCGATAAGGTAGTAGTCAGAAAGCAGGAAACCGCAGATAACGGCGATATCGTCGTCGCTTTGGTTGACGACAGTGCTACGGTTAAACGCTTTTTCAAGCGTGACGGCAAGATAATTCTCCACCCCGAAAACGACGATATGGAAGACTTTATTTTCGATAACGTTTCAATTCTCGGTAAAGTCGTAGGTCTTATCAGAAACATAAATTAAGATATAATAGGCGGGCGCAAAAGCGCCCGCCTATTTAGCTTTCATTCTGTTCTTCAATTTCGCAGGGGTTCACGTGAACCGTAATATGCTTCACAAGCGGAAAGTTCTGCTCTATTCCCCTGTGTACGTTTTCCGCAATTTCGTGTGCACTGTAAAGCGGCAAGTTGCCGTTGCAGGCAATTTCGGCAATTACGTAAATTCGGTTTCCGAACTTTCTGGTCATTAAATCGTCAACACGCACAACTCCCTCGAAAGACGAAATAAACTCTCTTATCTCACCCTCCGTCTTTTCGTCGCACGCTTCGTCTGTCATTTTGTTTATCGCGTCGATAAATATTCTGACGGCGGCAATAATAATCATCAGGCAAATCACAAGGCACGCAACGCTGTCCAGAACGGGCACTCCGCAAATCGCACCGACAACGCCGATAAGGCTTCCTATTGACGAAAGAGCGTCCGTGCGGTGATGCCAGGCGTCGGCTTTCAGCGCCGAGGAATTAACCTTTTTAGCCGCAACAATAGTGTACCAGAACATAATTTCTTTCACGACTATTGAAACAGCGGCGGCAACCAGTGCGATTATTTTCGGAGTTTCAAAGTTCAGATATTCGCCCGTCACGATATTTTTAATGCCTGTATAACCGATTCCCGCACCCGTCGCGAGCAATACCATTGCAAGAATAACCGCAGCAACGCACTCATAGCGTTCGTGCCCGAACTGGTGCCGCTTATCGGCCTTTTTCGCCGAAACTTTTACGCCTATTAAAACTATCACCGTCGAAAACACGTCGGAAGCCGAGTGTACCGCGTCGGAAATAAGTGCCATAGACGCTCCGAAAATTCCTGCAAGCAATTTAAAAACCGTCAACGCGAAATTGGCGATAATAGTAACTATTGAAGTTTTGACTGCAATTTTCTCAATATCGGTATTATCCAATGTTTCTCCAACTTTTAATTAAATTTTGTCAAAAATAAATTGACATTATACTCTTTTTTAAATATAATATTCAAGTAAGTTAAATGCTGCTATGGCTCAGCAGGTAGAGCACGTCCTTGGTAAGGACGAGGTCACCGGTTCAAGTCCGGTTAGCAGCTCCATTAAGGTCTTTCCGTTTGGAAAGACCTTTTTACATCGGTTAAGTCATCCGGCTCAGACTAGACCATTCTTTGGGAAGGGTTTTATTTTTAAAATGCCGCGCGTGCCGTTTTTGGCACGCGCGGCTTATTTTCTATTTCAAAACTAAATTAGCGCGCTTTTTTCGCAACTGCAATTCTTATGCGTTTTTTGGGCGCTTCCACAACCGCTTCCGACACCGTTTCTTCGGCAACAGCAATTTCTTTTTCGGCTTCTTCAAGCTTAAAACTGTTGTACACTTCCTCGGGCACTTCCACGTCCAAGCCCTCTGCGTGCTTCATTTTAACGTATGCGTGTGCACAGGGATAACGAACGCTCTTATCACAAAAATCGCAAAAAGGCGCATATTCGCCGCATAAATCCCGCTTTAATCTTTGGCTGTTCAGCATTTTGTCCACATCAATAACAGCTTGAAGATTTTGTACGTTTTCGCCCGTCAAATGGGTGGGCATAGTTAACAATAATTTCAAAGGTTCCTGACTGTTCCACATATTGCGTTTTCTCCTTACCGTACATTATATATTAAATAACAGAATTTTTCAAGCTTTTATTCAAATTTCTTTTACCGTAAGCGCGGCAAGTATTTCTTCGTATTTTTCTTTACTGAACGAAATACTGTGCGGCGAAGTAACCGCCGCCGTTCCTGCCGCAACTCCGCACCTTAACACTTCCTGCAAATCTCCGCCCTTGGTAAGCGCGTTAGTTGACGCCGCCACCATTCCGTCGCCCGCACCCAAAGTCGAGTTCATTGCCACGTTCACGCTTTTGCAGAAATAATTTTTAGTTCCGTCGGTTATGACTGCTCCTTGTTTCCCGAGCGACAAAAGCACGCGCTTTGCCCCCCTGTCTAAAAGCTCGTAACAACCCGAAAGTAGCTCTTCCTTGCTCCTGATTTTCCGTTTAAGCGTTCTCTCAAGCTCTTCGATGTTCGGCTTTATCAGGTCCACCCCGCATTTAAGCGCCTCTTTCAGACGGTCGCCCTCGGTATCCACTACTTTTTTGACATGAGCGGGAACAGCGTTTAAAATTTCGCCGTAATAATCGGGTGTCATACCCCTTGCAAGACTTCCCGAAACCACAACTGCCTCACAGCTTGAAGAAAGCTGTTTCACCAGCCCGATAAGCGCCTTGCGGTTCTCTTCGCTCACTTCCGCGCTTACGTCGTCGACCTCGGTCAGCATCGACTTCATATCAATAAATTTGTAATTTTCCCTTACTCGTCCTTCGTTCCAAACGAATTTATAAGGCACGCCCTCGCGGTGCAATTCCTGCTCAAATTGATTGCCGTTGCCCTCATACATAAAGCCCGTAGCGAAAACGTTGCTTTTAAGGCGTGCAAGCCCGATTGCCACGTTCAACGCTTTACCTGTAAAGAAAATTCTCTTGTTGATAATCTTATGCGACTTTCCCACGGCGAGAGAATCAACCTCTATATTTACGTCAATACAAGGACTTAAGCAGACCGTCAATATCATTTATTTTTCCCCTGTTATAAAGTAAAAGCCGCCATAAATAAAGCGGCTTAAAGTTTTTCAATGTTACATAGAAATCATTTGTAAAGTTTCGTACAGCTCGTAGTTAAATTTCTTCTTCATACTAACCGCTTCAATAATATCCATATCGATAATTTCGTTTTTGCGGATACCTACGACCCTGTTACCGATTCCCTCGTTTAAAAGCCTGACCGCTTTGTTGCCGAACTGCGCAGCCAACATTCTGTCCGCCATAGTCGGCGACCCTCCGCGCTGAATATGCCCTATTGTCGTGGGTCTTACCGAATAGGTCGTTACAGACTGCAATTGCTTTGCAAATTCGTCCGCAGTGCAAACCCCCTCGGCAACAACGACTATGTTAGAGTGCTTTCCGTTCGCCCTCGAACGGTTAATTCTCATAACAATATCGTCAAGATTGAAAACTACTTCGGGCACAACGATAATTTCAGCACCGCTTGCGATTCCCGCAAACAGCGCGATATCGCCGCAACGCCTACCCATAACCTCAACGACGGAAATTCTCTCATGCGAAGTCATTGTGTCGCGCAACTTATTAATAACGTCGATACAGGTGTTTACCGCAGTATCGAACCCAAGCGTGTAGTCGGTATATTCAAGGTCGTTGTCGATTGTGCCGGGTATGCCGATAGTCGGCACTCCGTATTCCTCGGAAAGGCACTTCGCGCCGCGAAAAGACCCGTCTCCGCCTATTACGACAAGACCGTCGATACCTCTCGCTTCAAGGGTTTTAACCGCCCTTTTTTGACCTTCTTTGGTAAGCATCTCGAGGCAGCGCGCCGTTCTTAATTTCGTACCGCCCCTTTGAACGATATCTGAAACGGACCGCATTTCCATAGCCACCATCTCGTCGTCGATAAGACCCTGATAGCCGCGTTCGATACCGTACACTTCCATACCGAAATAAATTGCAGTACGCACGACGGCGCGTATACAAGCATTCATACCGGGAGCATCACCACCGCTCGTAAGCAAGCCTATTCTTTTCACTATAAACCTCCAAACGTTTCGGTTTTGTACGCGGCCTTAAAGCCTGCCCCCTTGCCGCACAAAACCCTGTTTCATCATTCCGCACATAATTATAACAAAACAAAATTCAAATTTCAAGAGTTTTTGTAAACTTTCACAGATTTATCGTTTATTCAACGTATTTTACGTCGGTCTGCTCCAAAATAGAATAAAGTTCCGCCAAAAGTCCCCTGCAATAGTTAATTCCCGTAGGGAAGGTGTATTTTTTATCGCCGCGTACAATCTTGCAAAGGGTCTGCCCCTCGTAGTTAGAAAGCGTGCTTAAAAGCTCGTCGAACGTCTTGTCGTCAAGCGCAGTCGCCTTTAACCATAACACTTCCCGCTTCCGCGCGGGCGCATTTTCGGGCTTGGAGTTCCCGTCGTTTAAATCCAATTCAACAAGCTCGTCTATTATACAGCTCATACCCTTTTCGGCGTCCACGTCCAGCTTGCCCGTAATTTTTACAATCTTGTCGTTCCCGACGTAAGGCTTCACCTTTTCGTAAACCGCAGGGAAGCACACGCATTCAAGGCTCCCGTAAACGTCTTCGATATTGAGGAAAGCCATAAACGCACCCGTCCGCTTGGTCGTCGTGCGCCTGAAAGAGCCGATTATACCCGCCATAGTAATTCTCATACCGTCCTGAATGCGGTTATATGTCCTGTTGCCTTCTTCGTCCTCTACGTAGTCGGACATAAACGAACAGTCGAAGTTGCACCCGTCCACTTTATTAAGATACTTTTCGAAAGGGTGACCGCTGACGTAAACGCCCAAAACTTCTTTTTCCTTTGCAAGCTTTTCGCTTGGCTCCAACTCGGGCACGTTAGGATAGGTCACTTCCAGCTTTTCGTCCTCAATAAAATCCCCGAAAAGGCTCATCTGCGCTCCGCTCTTTTGCTTGTTTATGGCTTTTGCGCGAGCGCAAAGGTCTTCGTAAACCAACGCCAACTGCGAACGCGGCACGCCCATTTCGTCAAACGCACCCGCATAAATGAGCCCCTCTACAAGTCGGGAATTCAAATCTGCTATACAGCGCGAAACAAAGTCGGGGAAGTCTTTGAAATCGCCGTTCTTTTCTCTTTCGGAAATAATATTGTCGATAACGCCCTGACCTACGCCTTTCAAGGCGGAAAGTCCGAACCGCACGCCGTCTTTTTCAACTCTGAAAACCGAACGGCTCTTATTGATGTCTGGTGGCAGAACCTTGTATTTTTTGTCTTTCAGATACAGAACATATTTCGTAATTTCGTCAATCTTGTTTAAACGGTTGTTCAACAGCGCGCAGATAAATTCTTTGCAGTAATATTTTTTCAGCCACGCGGTTTGATACGCAAGCGTCGCATACGCCGCCGCATGCGATTTATTGAACGCGTAAGACGCAAATCCTTCCATATCCCCGAATATCTTGTTGGCAATATCCGCATAAATTCCGTTACTTACGCACCCGACGATTTTACTTCCGTTAATATCGCTGACGCCGCCGTTAATGAACTTCTCCTTTTGCGCCATCAGCGTCTTTTTGTCTTTTTTACCCATCGCGCGCCGCACGAGGTCTGCTTCACCTAGCGAGAACCCCGCAAGGTCCTGGAAAATCTGCATAACCTGTTCCTGATAAACGGGTATGCCGTAAGTGACTTTTAAAATCTTCTCTTCTTGCGGGCAGTCGTAAATTATCGGCTCCTGCCCGTGCTTGCGCGCGCAGAAACTGTCGATAAACTTCATCGGCCCGGGGCGGTATAACGAAACGCCCGCTATAAGGTCCTCCAAAGTGTCGGGTTTAAGGGTTTTCATAAACCTTTTCATACCACCGGCTTCGAGCTGGAACACCCCGTCCGTGTCGCCCTCGGCAATCAGCGAATACGCGCCCGCATCCTCGTAACCTATTTTTACGAAGTCAACGTCAATCCCGAAATCTTCCTTAATGTAATCGACGCACTTTTTGATATCCGTCAAAGTAACCAGCGCAAGGAAGTCCATTTTCAGCATTCCTAGTGCCTCTATTTCCTTTGCGACGAATTGCGTAGTAATGTCCTCGCCGTTCCTGGAAAGGGGCACGTTGTCCGCAATTCTCTTTTGGCAGATAACGACGCCCGCCGCGTGCATACCCGTCTGACGGGGCATACCCTCGATTTTAAGCGCCATATCTATGACACGTTTAAGTGTGTCGTCTGTCTCGTATATACTGCAAAATTCGCTGTTTCTTACAGCCTTTAAATCGTTGTACTTGCTTTCGAGTTCGGCTTTTTTGTCCTCGTCGGTCTCCTTTTCGAACTTCGCCAAGGCACTGTCAAGCCGCCTTCCCAAAAGGTCTCCGATAGACGTCTTTCCGTCCATAATCTTGGTAAGCCTGTCGGTCTCGGAATATGGCACGCGCATGACACGACCTACGTCTTTTATAGAGTTTTTCGCCGCCATAGTGCCGAAAGTGACAATCTGGCAAACGTTTTCCACTCCGTATTTCTGCCTTACGTATTCTATGGTCTCTTCACGCCTGTCCGTACAGAAGTCAATATCGAAGTCGGGCATCGACACACGGTCGGGGTTCAAAAACCGCTCGAAAAGCAGGTCGTATTGCAACGGCTCTACGTCGGTAATGCCAATAGCATAGGCGACAATTGAGCTAACGCCCGACCCGCGCCCGGGACCTACGGGTATGCCCTGCTCTTTCGACCAGTTGATAAAGTCCCACACGACGAGGTAATAATCTGCATAACCCATTCCGCAGATAATACCCAGCTCGTACTGTTCCCTGTCAAGCTCCCTTTTCGAAAGCTTATCGCCGTATCGCTTTTTCAGCCCCTCTGCGGAAAGTTTGCGCAGATACTGCTCTGCTGTTGACCCGTCGGGAGGACAATATTCGGGAATAAGCGTCTTATCCTTAATCGGATATCCCTTTTTATCAAGGTTAAACGCGGGTTCTGTCACTTTGTCGGCAATAACGCGCGTATTTGAAATGGCTTTCGGCAAGTTAGGGAAAAGCGCCGCCATCTCATCGCCCGTCTTAAAATAGAATTCGTTCGTAGAAAACTTCATTCGCTTGGGGTCGTCGAGCTGCTTTTTCATCTGAATACACATCAGCACGTCCTGCATCTCGGCGTCCTCTTTTCCGAGGTAGTGCACGTCGTTCGTTGCAACGATTTCCGCGCCTATGTCGTCCGCAAGCTTCAATAATAGTGGCAGAACCCGCCGTTCTTCCTCTATTCCGTGGTTTTGAACTTCGATATAAAAATCTTCCCCGAAAATGTCTTGAAGTTCCAACGCAAGCTTTTTTGCGCCTTCGTAATCGCCGGAAAGCAACCGCCTCGGCACGCCCCCCGCAATACACGCGGAAAGACATATTACACCGTCGGAATGCTCTTTTAAAACCTTGTAATCGATTTTCGGCTTATAATAGAACCCGTCCACGAAAGCCATCGAGTCCAACTGAACCAGGTTTTTATACCCGGCCTTGTTTTTTGCAAGCAGAATAAGGTGCTCGGCAGTGTTCGACGTCTTGTCGTTCATATTGGCTGTCATATAAAATTCACAGCCTATTATGTACTTTATTCCCGCTTGATACGCTTTTTCGGCAAGTTGAAGCGTGCCGTACATATTTCCGTGGTCGGTTATACAAACGGTGTCGATACCGTTCTTTTTGCAGTAGTCTATAAGGTTGTCAATCTTGCACGCGCCGTCCAGAAGCGAGTATTCCGTGTGCAAATGTAAATGTACGAAATCAGTCATAAATTCTTCCTCAGTCCGTAAGGGACGCCGCAATCTCGGCAAGTCTTCTCATTCTGTGGTTTAAGCAACTCTTCGACACGTTCAGCCGCTTTGCAAGTTCCTGCATCGACGCGTTTTTGTCGGCAAGTCGGCACTCCGCCACCTCGAAAAGCGCCTTGTCCAAACTCTGTAACCCTATCGTTTGCGAAATGACCTCTATCGCCCTCACCTGATTTACCGAAGCTGTAACCGTCTTGTCGATGTTTGAAACCGAACAGTTATTCACCCTGTTTGCGTTGTTCTTCCTGTCTTTCAGCTCAACAACCCTGTTCAGCCTTGAAAGACACTTTTCACACCCAATCGCCGCCAGGATATCCGAAATCACAGCCTTGCTTTTAACATATACCACCCATTTATCCTTGCGGGAAACGAGTTTTGCCAGAATTTCAAACCCGCACAACAAGTCGAGAAAGTCGTTTGCGGTGATTTTGTTTGAAAAAACAACCTCGAAATGATACCCCGTCCGACTGAAAACGCCGTCCTCGGGCAAAGTGCAACTTCCGCCGCCGAGGAAAGCTCCCTTAATAAAATTCAGCTTACAATCGTCGGTTGACAAATTGTCCTCTCCTACGGAAAAATTAAGAAAAGCCCCGTCCCCGTCCTCGGCAACGATATTAAGCTCTTTTAACAGCCTGTCGGTCTTTTCGTCGGCGCACTCGAAAGCAAGCTTGTCTTTTCCGCTCAGAATATCGAACTTCGCGCCTGATACTGTCAGCGAAAGACTGAAAACTTCTTCCAAAAGGTTCAAAAAGAACTCTGCGGTGCGCTCGTTTTCGGTCACAAGCTCGAAACCGAAAAAGCCGCCTCTGGAAATAATGCTTCCGCTCGTGCGGATAAACGCGGACAGAATTGCCCGCGCGCACTCTCCCGAAACCGGCTTTAATGTTATTTCGTTTTTAATTTCTTCGGTAAAATTCAACATTTCAACTAAAATTATTTAACCGCGCGCCCCGCACGGAGTAGCACCGCGCAACCGCCCGCCGCTCAATGTTATAAGTTTTTCGACTTATATTCCGCAAACCTGAATTTCGGCAACCTACCGTCGATATTGTCTATCTGCGCCAAAGGAACGTTCGACTCTTTCAAAATTTCTTCGGCGATTTTCGTATCGCCCACCCTGTCGGCGGAGTGTGCGTCGGAATCTATTACGAATCGCACCCCTGTCGCCGCCATCTTGTTCAACTCTTCGGCGGAAACGTGCCGCTTTTTAGTATTAATTTCGATATAAGTCCCGTAGTCCGCGCAACACTTGGCAACTTCCACAAGGTCGCAATAACACTTGTAGTTGATGTGGGTTAAAATATCTACCGGGTTATTTTTTATAGTGTTGACATAGGCTTTCGTCGTATTCTTAATAACCTTGTCCGACGGAGTCCTTCCGAACTTGTACGCCATATAATTCTTAAAAGTGATATTGTAGAAGTCGGACAGCGTTTTATACCTTAAAACCTCATGTATACCGCAAAGAAACAAATCGAAGTACTGTAAATCGCTTTCTTTCATATCGGTTTCGCCGTCTAATGATATAAGGTTACTCTCCATTCCCATAAGAATTTTAACGCCCGTAATCTTTTCCGCTTCGTCTATTTCCGCCCTTAAATCTTTAAGTCTTTTTCGCTTCAAACCGAAAAGAATATGGTTAAACCCGTGGTCGGTAATTCCCAACTCTTTCAGTCCGCGCCTTTTTGCTTCCTTTGCATTCTCCCAAACCGTATTTTTGCCGTGGGAGTACGGCGTATGAGTATGATAATCAGCAGTTAAGTTCATTAAATTCACCTATGTAAACGACCTCTTCTTCGAGGTCTACGCCGAATTTCTCGTAAACGGCGCTTTTAACGGTTCGTATAAGCATGCGCACGTCGCTCGCCCGACCGCCGTTATTTATTATGAAATTCGCGTGCTCACAGCTCACGCAAGCCCCGCCGAAAGCAAGCCCTTTCAAACCCGCTTCGTCAATAAGCTTTCCCGCGCTTGCTCCCTCGGGGTTCTTAAACACGCATCCACAGCTTTTCCCTTTCGGCTGCCCCCGCCTAAGTTCCAAAAAATAATTTATGTTTTTTTCAACGCTTTCCGGCTTTTCCCGCTCGAACCCTGCATAAACCGCCAAAATTAAAGCGTTTATGTCAGACATAGTACTATGTTTATTGCCAAAATTGCAATTTTTATGTGAAAATTCGCGTATTTTTCCGTCGAACAACCTGACAGACAGAATATTGCTTTCTATATGTTTATTGTTAATTCCGCCGTTCATAAGCACCAGCCCGCCTATACTTGCAGGAATTCCCGCAAGATATTCGAAGCCCGCTATACCGTTTTTAACGCAGTAATTTAAAAGAGTTGAAACGGTCGTACCGCTCGAAATTCTAAGGCAGTTGCCGTCGGTCTCCACGCCCTGCAAGAACTTTGTGGAAATTACCGCACCGTCGTAAAATTCGTCGGAGGGCAAAACGTTAGAGCCTTTACCCAAAATTATGAACTTTTCGCCGCATTTTTTAATGTATTTGTAGACCGCAACGGCTTCTTCTTCGTTTTCTGGGTAGTAGCAGATTTTTGCTTTTCCGCCAAGTCCGTATGTAGTGTGCTTAGAAAAGTCGAAATTTTCCTCCGATTTCACGGTTTTTACAATGCGCTCAACTTTTTCCAAATTCCACCTCTTACATATTAACATTTTTTTAGGCTTATTTCAATTAATTAATTAAATTTTTCAACAAATTTATATCACAATTTGAAATCGCGCTATCAATTTGCTTTTTGACGTTTTCGCTTACAGGCAAAGTCAACTTATTTTCATAGTTCAGCCCCTCCATACAACGCATCTCGTCGTCGTAAAGGTTCTGCCCCTTCGCCATAAGACCAAGCCTAGAAACCTCGTCACAGCGCCCCGAAAGATAGTTAACAAATCTGTTTGCGTAAGTTCTCTTTTTCGCGTCGGAAGCAGTAACCGAAATATTCTGATACAAATCGTTGAATTCCGTCACAGGCTTTACGAAAAACGCTACACCGCGAGTTCTCAGTCTGAAAATATCTCTCTGCGTTCCCAAAAGATACTTATATTCGCCGTTGATAAGCTTTACATACGCGCCGGTCGGCTTTGCAACCTCCGCCCCGTTCACTCCGCAAAGTAGCGCCGCCGCGCCGACCAGATTGTCCGTTCCGCCGTTGATTATAAGGTTTTCGGTAGTAATATCTTCGAAGTTTGCGCTCGTATCCAACGTTAAAAAGCAATATCCGCCGTGGCACCAGTTATAGTACGGGGCATCTCCGCGCAGATAGCTCTCTATTCCGTACGTACCTGCGCCGTAAGATATCAAATCGGGCACGTTTCCCGCCGAAAGGTTCATTCTCGCCGCATCGGCAGTAATGGCGGTCACGGTAACGTAACACCCGCCTTTTTTTGAAAAATCATCGCCGATATTCTGCAAATAGGTTGCCCTCGAACCCTTTCCGCCCTCAAAACCGTCAATCTGCCACAGGCTTAAAACGGACATATTATCCCCGCTGTCAGCTTCGCCCGTTTTACTGAAAGCCGCCATAATCGGCACGGCAATCAACACTGAAAAACAGAGTGCAAATATCAAAAATCGTAAAAATTTCTTTTTATTTACGCGTATTTTCAATTTCGGCATATATTATTTTATTGTTACTGCCCGAAAAAAATACATTGGGGAGTATCCCGAATTTGCGATACTCCCCCGCCCATTCGCAAAAACGCCCGAAAACGACGTTTTAACGAACGGACAAATATATATAAAGCGCTTGCGCTTGTAATATTATCTTGCGCACCGCA